>CBDUCN010000356.1:0-4995 GCA_965365655.1 uncultured Gammaproteobacteria bacterium
CGGTCTCCGCGAACGCCGGCACCGCGGCCGCGAACTCGTCCAGCCAGGCCACCAGCTCCGGGTGCTCGCCGCGCCACGGCATCGGCTCGCGCCAGTCCATGTAGTCGAGCGCGCAGGCGAGCGTGATCGCGCTGACCCGCGGCGGGTCCACCGGCGGCAGGTCGCCGGCGATCGCGGTGAGCGCACGCGCGAGCTTGCCGCGCTGGTGCTCCAGCCACACGTCGCTGCGCTGGGACGGCTCGCGGTAGCGCCCCTCGTAGGTGATCAGCAGGCTGGCGTCGATGATGCCGTCGGCGAGCCGGGCCCGCGTCAGCTCCGCGATGCGCGGTCCCGGGGCGGCGGGGATGATCGCGTCGCCGCCGGCCAGCAGGTCCAGAAGCTCGAGGATCACGTGGCTGTCGTAGACGGCCGAGCCGTCGGCCGCGATCAGCACCGGAATCTTGCCCAGCGGGTTGTGCGCGCGCAGCGGGTCGTCGGGGTTCCGGGTGTCGCCGTGGACCACGCGGATGCGGGGCGCGAGGCCGAGGATCGAGGCCGCCATGCGCACCTTGCGACCGAAAGGCGACGTGAGAGACGTGATCAGCGTCATGGGGCCGGCGTCGGTCATGCAGGCATCATAAGGCCGCCTGGGCGCGGCGGGACGTCGCACCGCTCGCGCGGCGGCCGCGCCGCCGTAGACTCATGGACTTCTACACCCCCCGGGAGCCCCGACGTGACGCGGAACCTGCGACGATGAACGGCGCCGAGAGCCTGGTCCACACCCTGGTCGCGGGCGGCGTGAAGGTGTGCTTCGCGAACCCCGGCACCTCCGAGATGCACTTCGTCGCGGCGCTGGACCGGGTGCCGGGCATGCGCTCGGTGCTGGGGCTGTTCGAGGGCGTGGTCACCGGCGCCGCCGACGGCTACGCGCGCATGACCGGGCAGCCCGCCGCGACCCTGCTGCACCTGGGGCCCGGGCTCGCGAACGGCGCGGCGAACCTGCACAACGCGCGCAAGGCCGGCTCGCCGATGGTCAACGTGGTCGGCGAGCACGCGACCTACCACGTCGCCCACGACGCGCCGCTCACCGCCGACATCGAGGGCATCGCGCGGCCGGTGTCGGACTGGGTGCGCACCAGCGCGAGCGCCGGCGCGGTGGCCGCCGACGCCGCCGACGCCGTCGCGGCCGCGATGCAGCCGCCGGGCCGGATCGCGACGCTGATCCTGCCGGCGGACACCGCGTGGGGCGACGCGGCCGGGCCGGTGGCGGTGCCGGCGCCGCCGGCGCGCGCGCAGGTGGACGCGGGGGCCGTCGAGAGCGCGGCGCGGGTGCTGCGCGGCGGCGAGCCCGCGGTGTTGCTGCTCGCCGGCGCCGCGCTGCGCGCGCCGGCGCTGGAGACGGCCGGGCGCATCGCGGCAGCGACCGGCGCGCGGGTGCTCGCGCAGGGCGCGAACGCGCGCATCGAGCGCGGCGCCGGGCGCGTGGCGGTGAACCGCGTGCCGTTCGTCGTCGACCAGGCGCTCGCGGTGCTGGACGGCGTGCGGCACGTGATCCTGGTCGGCGCGAAGCCGCCGGTCGCGTTCTTCGCGTATCCCGGCAAGCCCAGCGTCCTGACGCCCGAGGGCTGCGAGATGCACGCCCTCGCGGAGCCGGGGGACGATCTCGCGCACGCGCTCGAGTGGCTGGCGGACACGCTGGGCGCGCGCGGCGAGACGCCGCCGCTCGAGCCGCTGGCGCGCCCGGCGATTCCGGACGGCGCGCTGGACAAGGACGCGATCGCCGCGGTGATCGGCGCGCTGCTTCCCGAGAACGCGATCGTCGCCGACGAGTCGGTGACCACCGGCCGCGACTTCTTCCGCCTCACCGCCGGCGCGCCGCCCCACGACTGGATGAACAACACCGGCGGCTCCATCGGCCTCGGCATGCCGCTCGCGACCGGCGCGGCGGTGGCGTGCCCGGAGCGCAAGGTGCTGTGCCTGTCCGGCGACGGCAGCGCGATGTACACCCTGCAGTCGCTGTGGACGCAGGCCCGTGAGGGCCTGGACGTGACCACCGTCGTGTTCGCGAACCGCAGCTACGAGATCCTGCTCGGCGAGCTCGCGAAGGTCGGCGCCGGCAACGCCGGGCGCACCGCGCTGGACATGCTGGATCTGCGCCGCCCCGACCTCGACTTCGTGAGCCTCGCCCGCGGCATGGGCGTGCCGGGCACGCGCGCGGAGTCGGTGCAGGGCTTCGCGTGGGCGCTGCGCGAGGGGCTGGAGACGCCGGGGCCGTACCTGGTCGAGCTGGTGACCTGATGCCGCGCCCCGGCCAGGACGCGACGCCGTGACACGACGTGCCGCAGCCGCGCCCCGAGCCGGCGCGATCCGCCGCGCCGCCCGCCCGGTCCGCTGACGGCGCGATGTGGCGCCGCTACCTGCCGTTCCTCGTCTGGTGGCCGGAGGTCGACCGCGACACCCTGCGCGGGGACCTGATGGCCTCGGTCACCGGCGCGGTCGTGGTGCTGCCGCAGGGCGTCGCGTTCGCGACCATCGCCGGCATGCCGCCCGAATACGGCCTCTACGCGGCGATGGTCCCGGCCGTCGTCGCGGCGCTGTTCGGATCGTCGCGCGTGATGATCTCGGGGCCCGCCACGCCGGTGTCCATCGTGCTCTTCTCCGCGCTTGCGACCCTCGCGGCACCCGGCGGCGAGGTCTACGTGCAGCTCGCGATCACGCTCACCTTCATGGTCGGGGTGCTGCAGCTCGCGCTGGGGCTCGGCCGCCTCGGCTACCTCGTGAACTTCATCTCGCACTCCGTCGTCGTGGGCTTCTCGGCGGGCGCGGCCATCGTGATCGCCGCGAGCCAGATCGGCGCGTTCCTCGGCATCGACCTGCCGCGTGGGCTCGGCCTGCCGGACCTCGCGACCGCGGTGTGGCAGCGTCACGCGTCGATCGATCCCGCGACGGTGCTGGTGGGCGTGTTCAGCATCGCCGCGGGGATGATCTCGCGCCGGCTGCTGCCCGCGGTGCCGTTCATGATCGTCGCCATCGTCGCCGGCACCGCGCTCGCGCTCGCGCTGAACGAGTTCATGGGCGCGTCCGTCGCGCGCGTGAGCGCCGCGGCCACCGCGCTGCCGCCGCTGTCGGCGCCCAGCCTGGACCTGACGACGCTGCGCGATCTCGCGCCGGCGGCGCTCGCGCTCACCGTGTTCGCGCTGAGCCAGGCGGTGTCCATCGCGCGCTCCGTCGCCGCGCGCACCGGCGACATCGTCGACGGCAACCAGGAGTTCATCGGCCAGGGGCTGTCCAACATCCTCGGCTCGTTCTTCTCGGGGTACGTGTCGACGGGCTCGTTCAACCGCACCGGGGTGAACTACGAGGCCGGCGCGCGCACGCCGCTCGCGTCGGTGTTCACCGCGCTGCTGCTGGTGCTGGTGCTGTTCGGGGTCGCGCCGCTGCTGTCGTGGATGCCGAAGGCGGCCACCGCGGGCGTGCTGTTCCTGGTCGCGATCGGCATCGTGGACGTGCGCCAGATCCGCACGATCCTGCGCACCAGCCGCGCGGACACCGTCGTGATGAGCGTGACCTTCGTCGCGACGATCCTGGTCTCGATGGACTTCGCGATCCTGCTCGGGGTCATGGTGTCGCTGGTGATCTTCCTCAACCGCTCCTCGCAGCCGCGGGTGCTGGTGCGCGTGCCCGACCCGCGCCTGCCGCACCGGCGCTTCGCGACCGATCCGAAGCTTCCCGAGTGCCCGCAGGTCAAGATCATCAGCATCGACGGGGCGCTGTTCTTCGGCGCCGCGTTCTACGTCGCCGAGCGTCTGCGCGTGATGTTCGCGCGAAACCCGGAGCAGAAGCACCTGCTGGTCCTCGCGCGCTCCATCGGCTTCATCGACGCCTCCGGCGCCGAGGTGATCGGCCGCGAGCACCGCAAGCGCAAGGCGATGGGCGGCGGCGTCTACTTCCACCAGCTCTCGCCCGGGGCGCGGCGGGTCCTCGAGCGCGGCGGCTACCTGGAGGAGATCAGCGCCGATCACCTCTTCGACGCCAAGGGCGACGCCATCGCCGCCATCTTCGGGCGGCTCAACCGCAACGTGTGCGCGCGCTGCACGAAGCGCATCTTCAACGAGTGCAAGATGGTGCCGCGCCCGCCCGGGCCCGGCGCCGGCACCTGATCCGGCGCGCGCCGGCCTGCCGCCCCGGGACCCGGTAAGGTGGGTCACGAGCCGCCAGACCAGGAGCCCGCGATGCGTCACAACGATCTGCTGGAACAGTGGGACCGCGCCCACTTCTTCCATCCCTCCACCCACCTCGCGCAGTTCGCTCGCGGCGACGCCCCCGAGCGCATCGTGAGCTCCGGGGAGGGCTGCTTCATCCGCGATCGCGACGGCAACCGCCTGCTCGACGCGTTTGCCGGCCTGTACTGCGTGAACGTCGGCTACGGCCGGCCCGAGATCGCCGAGGCCATCGCGGAGCAGGCCCGCGAGCTCGCGTACTACCACGCGTACGTGGGGCACGGCACGGAGGCGGCGATCACGCTCGCGCGCATGGTCGCCGAGCGCGCGCCCGCGAACCTGAACCACGTGTACTTCGGGCTCTCGGGCTCCGACGCCAACGAGACCAACGTCAAGCTCGCGTGGTTCTACAACAACGTGCTCGGGCGCCCGGAGAAGAAGACCGTGATCTCGCGCTGGCGCGGCTACCACGGCTCCGGGCTGATGACCGGCTCGCTGACCGGCCTCGATCTGTTCCACCGCCAGTTCGACCTGCCGCTGCCGCAGGTGGTGCACACCGAGGCGCCGTACTGGTTCCGGCGCGCCGATCGCGCGATGAGCGAGGAGGCGTTCTCCGCGCACTGCGCGGCGGAGCTGGACGCCCTGATCCAGGCGCGCGGCGCCGACACCGTCGCGGCGTTCATCGGCGAGCCGGTGCTCGGCACCGGCGGCCTGGTGCCGCCGCCGGCCGGCTACTGGGAGGCGGTGCAGGCGGTGCTGCGCCGCCACGACGTGCTGCTGATCGTCGACGAGGTGG
>CBDUCN010000357.1:0-4989 GCA_965365655.1 uncultured Gammaproteobacteria bacterium
CCGCGACGAGCGCACCGGCTCGGTGGAGGAGTTCCTCGACTCGATCACCCGCAAGAAGAGCCGCACGGGCCTGTGGGTCGCGGGCACGGCCGCGGTGCTGGCGATGGCCATCGCAGGCGCCTGGGGGCCGGTCAACGAGCTCGTCGCGGAGCGCGAGCGCGAGGGGGTCATCGCGGTGCTGCAGCAGCCCGGCTTGCAGAACCTGCAGCAGGGCCTGGAGCAGGCGCGCGCGCTCGGGGACGAGCAGCTCGAGCTGGTCCTCAACGACGAGCGCACCGTGGCGACGGTGGCCGGCTACATCGCGAGCGGCGGCGAGCAGTCGGTGGACCGCGGCCTCGCGCTGGTCGGCGGGTATCCGGCCGAGTGGCAGGAGAAGGTGAAGAACGAGGAGGCGGCCCGGCAGGCCATCTTCACGACCTACGAGCAACGCATCAACGCCGACTTCAGCCCCACCGACGGGCGCTATGCGTACCCGGCCGCACGGCAGGATCTCGACGACCTCGATCGCCTCTACCCCGACTCCGCGCAGGTGCTGCGCCTGCGCGACACCCTGGAGGACGTCAGGAACGAGACCCTCGCGGACCTCAACACCCGCTTCAAGGACCTGCTGGCCGCCGGGGCCCTGGTGCCCACCGAGGGCCAGGAGGACATCTCGGACGTGCTGGCCGTGGTGCGCAGCATCGATCCCGAGCATCGACTGCTCACCGACTCCCAGCTTCCGTTCCGCTTCGCGGAGGAGACCGAGCGCGCGATCAACGAGACCAGGGACTACCAGCGCGCGAACGCGCTGCTGGTGGCCAGCACGGCCTACTCGCCGGACGATCCCAAGCTCAAGGGGCTGCGCTACGACCTCGACAAGATCCTCACCCGCATCGAGAACGAGAAGCGCATCGCGGAGATCGAGGCCACCCTCACCGCCGCCGAGCCGAACCTGAGGTCGCTGGCCGACTACCAGGGCGTGCGCGACGAGCTCGTCACGCTGGCCGACCTGAGCGCCCAGAGCGCGGTGCTCGAGCGCATCCAGGGCCGCCTGAAGAGCGCGTTCAACGAGACCTTCAACCGCCACGTCGCCGACGGCAACTGGCAGCAGGCCGAGGAGCTGCTGTTCAGCTTCGCGCGGCTGCTCACGATCACCGATCTCACGCGCCACCGCGTCGCGCTGAGCCGCGCCGAGGAGCAGGCGGGATTCCGGATCGACCTCGCCGCGCGCCAGCCGCAGGTCGCGGAGCGGGTCGAGGCGGTGCGTGCGCTGCTCGCCGAGCCCACCTTCACCATCGACTGGGAGACACGCCTCAAGGTCCCGTACAAGGAGCTCATCGCGCTGCAGCCCCTCGGCAGCCCGGACCTGGAGCAGGTGCGCAACGACACCGCGCGCCTCCTGCTCGGCGCCGCGCGCGAGGCGCGCAGCCAGGAGAACTTCAACCAGGCGCGGGAGTTCGTCAGCAAGGGGCTCGAGTTCTACCCCGGGCTGAAGAACTTCAGCGACGAGCAGGAGTCGATCGCCTCCGCCGAGGACACGTTCCGCAAGAAGCGCGCGGAGGAGGAGCGCCTCGCGAAGATCGAGAGCCTGAAGTCGGAGTTCAGCGAGCGGGCCGGGGCCAACGACGTCCAGGCCGCGAACCGTGCGCTGGACGAGATGCGCACGCTGGGCGTGGAGGCGGACGATCCGTTCCTCGCCGCGACCGCGCCGGCGCAGCTCGCGCAGGCGTACCAGCGCCTCGCGACGCTGGCCGCCGACAGCGACGACTACCTCAACGCCGCCGAGCTCGCGCGCGAAGGGGTCAAGCTGGACCCGTCGCTGGACGCGCTGAAGACCGCCCTGGCCGGCTACGAGGTCGAGATCAAGAAGCGCGAGCGCGAGCTGCGCCTGGGGGCGATGTTCAACAGCATCAAGCCGATCGACGTCGGCGAGGTGCGCAAGGCGCTCGACGCCCTGAAGGCCGACTTCCCGGAACGCTTCGACGCAATCACCACCCGCTTCGCGAACAGCCGCGCGGACCAGCTCCGCAAGTACGCACGCTCGAAGGACGTCAACGTGGCCGAGCTCGCCGAACGCGCGGCGGAGTTCGAACGCCTCTTCCCGCAGGCCGGCGCCGCGCTGGACAACGACCTCGCAGATCTCGTGGAACCGCGGCTGCGCAGGTTCAACGTCGAGGACCCGCGCCAGCTCGCCGCGCTCGCGGGACCGCTGGACGGGTTCCGCAAGCTGGCACCGAACCGCGCCGGGGCCGTATCGCGCGACCTCGGCGCGCGCGCGCTGTCCACGGTGCAGTCGCTGGAGCGCACCGACAAGGCGGCCGCGGCCTCCGTGCTCGCGGCGGCGAAGCGCGCGTTCCCCGGCGACAGCCAGCTCGCGGCGCTGAACATCGTGGTGCCGATGAAGGAGATCAGCACCGGCCTCACGCAGCTGCAGCGCGGCCAGCTCCAGGCCGCCGCCGGCAGCCTCGCCGCGGCGAAGCAGAAGAACCCGTCGCACCCGGACCTCTCCCCGTTCGAGTCGCAGCTCCAGACGCGGCGGCAGCAGGCGGACCAGCTCTACGCGCAGCACACCGAGAAGGCCCGCGATCCGATGGGCTACCGGGTGAAGGACCAGATCCGCGACCTCTACCGGCAGGCCGCCGCGATCTGCTCGGACTGCGGGTTCAGGGAGCTGCAGCCGCAGAAGCCCATCGCGGGCCTGTGCCATCCGGGCCTGGCCGGATTCGGCGCCGACCGGCGCGGCCAGTGCTGGGACACGCTCGGTCGCGACAAGGGGCCGATGATGGTGGTCGTGCCGCCGGGCGGCGGCACCACCAACCCGTTCGCCATCGGCAAGTACGAGGTGAGCCAGCGCGACTTCAACGTGTTCTGCAAGAACACGAACAAGTGCAAGGTCGTGCTGGGCTCGAAGAGTCGCCTGCCGGCCACCGGCGTGTCCGTGCAGCTCGCCGAGGAGTACGCCCGCTGGCTGTCCGGGGAGGCCAGCAAGACGCTGAAGCAGCCGGTGGTCTACCGCCTGCCCACGGCGTCCGAGTGGGAGCACGCGGCGAAGGCCGATGGCGCACAGCCCGAGAAGGCGTTCAACTGCCGCGTGATGTCCGGCGGCAACGTGATCGCGGGCCACGACCTGGTCGACGCGCGCTCCGGCAAGGAGAACGGCTGGGGGCTCACGAACTACGTGGGCAACGCGAAGGAGCTGGTGCGCAACGGCAGCGGCTTCGAGGCGCGGGGCGGCGATTTCGAGGTGCCCCTGACGCGCTGCGACATCACCATCTCCGAGCCGCACAACGGCGGAGCGGACGCCACGACCGGCTTCCGCCTCGTGCGGGAACTCGGCTGAAACAGGGTCGGCGCTGCCGAACGACGCCCGGATGCGCTCAGTGAACAAGTCGCAACTGCGCCGGCTGGCGGCCGACTTCGCGGACGGGCGGCTGCCGCCGGACGAGTACCGCCGGCGCCGACGCGAGCTCATCGACGCGATCGTCGACGGCCAGCAGCCGATCCGGCGCGAGAAGCCATCCGCGTCGGCGGCGGTGCCGCCGGAGCGCGATCCGGCGACGTCTGTCGGTGGCGGCGCGAGCGTGCCGTGGCCCCTCGTGCTCGGCACCGCGGCCGGGGTGTGCGTGCTGGCGCTGGTCTGGCTGCTGTGGCCGTCGGCGGAGCCGGAGCCGGTCGCCGCGCCCCCGAGCGCCGCCGCGCCGCCGGCGGCGGCGAAGCTGCCGCGCTCCCGCACCCTGGTCGAGAGCTTCCTCGCGCTGCGGGACTTCAGCGCGCCGTCCATTGCGGGCTTTCGCGAGGAATGGGACGCGCTCGCGGAGGTCGAGCGCAGCGACGCGCGCGACACGCTGTGGTTCCGCAGCCTGGTGCGGGCGCTGCGCGACGAGATCAAGACCCAGAAGGCCCTCGCCGGTCTCGCGGGCGGCGAGGCCGCGATGGCGCGAGCGCGCGAGGTCTGGGCCCTGGGCGAGCACCTGGACGTCGCCGAGGAGCTGCCGACGGTGGACCTGGAGATCGGCGAGGCGCCGGCCGACGCGGCGCAGCCGCCGTCCGATGCGGCCGCCTCGGCCGCCGGCGCGCCCGCGGCTCCGCTGGCGACCGCCGGCGACGCGGAGGCCGGCATGCCGGTCACCCCGACGCCGCCCGTCGACACCGGGACGGCCGGCGGCGGCAGGCAGGTCGCAGCCGTGGCGCCGGTCGCGCCCGAGCGCGCACCCACCGGGCGCGAGTGGCTGGACGCGCAGGCCGACGACGGGCTCACGCTGCAGCTCTTCGCGGTGAACCGCCTCGACCGTGTCGAGCAGCTCATGACGGCTCACGCCGAGCTGCCGCTGCAGATCGTCGCCACCGACGGCGCCGAGCCGCGCTACCGCGTGTTCCACGGCGTGTACGCGACGCCGGACGATGCTCGCGCCGCATTCGACCGGCTGCCCCCGCAGGTGAGCGCCGCCGCGGGCGGCGCGATCGTCAAGTCCTTCGCCGCGGTGCGAGAGGACCTGTCCGCGCGCGCGGACAGCGTGCCGGCCGCCCCGCTGAGCCCGCAGGCCGGCAACGACGGCTACACGCTGCAGCTCTTCGCGTCCGGCAACCGGGACAACGCGCAGGCGCTGGTCGACGCGTTCCCCGACCTGTCGCTGCGCCTGCACCGGCTGCCCGGCGACGACTCGCCGTACCGCGTCGTGTACGGGCGCTTCGGCACGCCGGACGATGCGCGCGCGGCAGCGTCCGGCCTTCCGGGCAACCTGCTGAGCCGCATCGGCGGCAAGCCGCTGCCGAAGGCGATGCACGACACCGGGGTGGCGCTGCCCTGACGCGCCGCCGACGTTCGCCGTCCCGGCGGACGTCGGCTCGCTGCGCGCAGGACGCGGTCTCACGCCGGCGGCACGGGTCGATCCCTCGCGTGCGCGATGGACCCCGGGTACATCCCCGTGCCGTACGCACGCGCGACGACGGAATATCGCCGTCAGTCCCCGCGGCGGGGGCGTGCGCTGCGCGGCCGCGCACCGCCGCGCC
>CBDUCN010000358.1:0-4960 GCA_965365655.1 uncultured Gammaproteobacteria bacterium
GGCGATCTGCGCGATCTACAACCAGGGCATCGAGGACCGGCTCGCGACCCTGGAGACCGTGCTGCGCACGCCCGGCGAGCGCCGCGAGTGGCTGGCCGCGCGCGCCGAGCGGCACCCGGTGCTGGTCGCCGAGCGGGCCGGCGCCGTGGTGGGCTGGGGCAGCCTGAATGCGTTCAACCCGCGTCCCGCGTACGACCACGTCGCGGACTGCTCCGTGTACGTGCTGCGCGAGGCCCGCGGCAGCGGCGTGGGCTCGGCGCTGCTCGGTGGCCTGGAGCAGCGCGCGCGCGGGCTCGGCTACCACAAGCTGGTGCTCTCGATGTTCGACTGGAACGCCGCCGGCATCGCGCTGTATCGCCGTCACGGCCTGCGCACCGTGGGCACCTATCGCGAGCAGGGCCTGCTGGACGGGCGCTGGGTGGACGTGACGGTGATGGAGAAGATTCTCGCCTGACACCCGTCCCGGCATGGGTCGGGTGTCGCGCGTCGCGGCGCGCCGGGCGACGGTCGGCCTCCCGGCGCAGCGGTCGCACGGGACGAAGAGCATGCGAGGCGCCGCGACCGCGTTCCCACGTGCGTCCCGTGCGTCCCGCCCGGGCCGTTCCGACGCGCGCTGCGTGCCCGCCGTGCGGTCGATCGCGGGCCGTGTGCGAAGCCGCCATCCCCGGCCGTTGGCACGCGCCGCCGGTCCGTGCCAGGATCGGCGCAGCGGGCCGTTGAGGCCTCAATCGCCCATTCGAGCCACGAAAGACCCCCTATGAAGTATCACCTGATCAGCTCCGTGACCTGACCCTGGGTGCAGCGCGCCGTGATCTGCCTGCGTGCAAAAGCCATCGACTTCGAGGTCACCTACATCGACCTGCGGCACAAGCCGGACTGGTTCCTCGCCGTGTCGCCCCACGGCAAGGTCCCGGTGCTCACCGTGGACGATCAGCCTCTGTTCGAGTCCAACGCGATCGCCGAGTACCTGGACGAGACGGTCGCGCCGCGGCTGCATCCGGAGGATCCGCTGAAGCGCGCGCGCAACCGCGCGTGGACCGACTTCGTGCCGGACTTCGCGGGCGCGATGCGCGGCATCATGTACGGAACCTCGCGTGACGAGCTGCCCGCGGCGCTGGACGCCGCGCGCGCGCGGCTGGAGCGCCTGGAGCAGGCGCTCGGTGAGCGGGGGAACGACGGTCCCTACTTCAACGGCTCCGAGCTGAGCCTGGTCGACGCGGCCTACGCGCCGTTCCTGCAGCGTTTCATGCTGGTCGAGGAGAAGCTCGCCACGGGGCTGCTCGACGAGTTCCCGCGGGTGCGCGCGTGGACGACGACGCTGCTCGCGGACCCACGGGTCACCGGCTCCGTTCCGGACGAGTTCCCGCACGCCTTCGCGGCCATGCTGCACCGCCGTGGCGCGCACGTGGCGCCGCTGTTCGCGGCGGCGTGACGCCGCCGCGGCGCCCGGTGCGCCGGCGGGCCCGCGCCGGCTGGGCCCAGCCCCCGGGCGTCGCTGGCGCAAGCACCGGCATGGCGATACCATCCGCCGGCCAGCGCGCAGGGACGCGCGGCACTTCAACAGCCCGGTCGCACGAGCGCCCGCCCGTCGGAGTCGAGAGGAGAGGGACGGCCCGAAGCGCCTTCGGCGCGCCGACAAGAAGCCCCGCGCGAGCCGTCGACGGCCCGCGCCACGACATTAGAACCAAGACGAAACGAGGAGTCCCATGAAGCGACGTAGTTTCCTGACCAAGAGCGCCGCCGGCGCCACCGCCGCCGCTGCCGCCGCGAGCACCGTCTCGTTCCCCGCGATCGCGCAGCAGCGCATCGAAGTGGTGATGGTGAGCACCTGGCCGCGCGACTTCCCCGGCCTCGGCACCGGCGCCCAGCGCGTGGCCAAGCGCATCACCGACATGACCGACGGCCGCATCAACGTGCAGTACTTCGCCGCCGGCGAGCGCGTGAAGGCGTTCGACTCCCTGGACGAGGTGTCGTCGGGCAACGCGCAGATGTACCACGCTGCCGACTACTACTGGAAAGGCAAGCACCCGGCCTGGGCCTTCTTCACCGGCGTGCCCTTCGGCCTGATCAAGAGCGAGACCGACGCCTGGATCGAGTGGGGCGGCGGCCAGCAGCTGTGGGACGAGGTCGCGGGCGAGTTCAACGTGAAGTGCATCCGCTGCGGCAACACCGGCGTCCAGATGGGCGGCTGGTTCCGCAAGGAGATCAACTCGGCCGACGACTTCAAGGGCCTGAAGATGCGAATCCCCGGCCTCGGCGGCGACGTCATGGCGAAGCTGGGCGCGTCCCCGGTCTCGCTGCCGGGCTCGCAGATCTACGAGAACCTGGTCTCCGGCGCGATCGACGCGACCGAGTGGGTGGGGCCGTGGAACGACGGCTTCATGAAGTTCTACGAGGCCGCGAAGTACTACTACTACCCGGGCATGCACGAGCCCGCGTCGATGCTCTCGCTGGGCATCAACAAGGGCTTCTGGGAGGGCCTGTCGAAGGCCGACCAGCTGCTCATCGAGGCCGCGGCGAAGATGGAGAACGACGTCATGTACGCCGAGTTCAACGCCCGCAACGGTGAGGCCCTCGGCAAGCTCATCAACGAGCAGGGCGTGCAGCTTCGCGAGTTCAACGACGACGTGTATGACGCGTTCGGCGAGGCGGCCGCGGAGGTGTACGCGGAGGTGGGCTCTCACAGCGATCTGGCGAAGCGCTGCCTCGACAGCTTCCGCAAGGCGCGCGGCGAGCTGGGCGGCTGGACGAAGATCTCGGACGGCGCGTACCTCGGCCAGCGCAACCGCGTTCTCGGTCTGTAATCAGCCCGAGCACCGCGCCGTTGACGACGCAGGGAGCGGAGCCCTCGGGCTCCGCTCCCGTTCCCGTGACGGGGACGCTCACGGTCGCGGCGCTAGCGGGTGCGGGCGTCACATGAGCCGCGGATCACCTCGAGCATGACCTCCATCGACACTTCCCAGTCGCCCGCCGGCGGCGCCGGCGCGAGCCGATCGGATTTCGTTCCCAGGACCGCAGGGCCCGTGGACGCCGTGATGCGCATGCTGGCGATGGCCTCGGTGGCCATGGTGCTGGTGTTCCTGGGCAACACCTACCTGACCTTCTGGCAGGACTTCCCGGGCGCCATCGAGGCGTTCGGCGGCGGCCTCGAGGGCGGTGCCGCGACGCGCGCGTGGATCCAGGTCGCGCTGTATGCGGCCGGCGTCGCGCTGTCCGTCGTCTACGTGGTGGTCACGCCCGGGCGCAACATGATGGCGGACTCCGAGTGGCTGTCCGCGTTTGCCGGCTACCTGGTGCGCGCCGCGTTCTGGGCCACGCTGCTGGTCGGCCTCGCCGACATGCTGATCTCCTTCCTGCGCGTCGAGGAGCTGCTCGCGGGCATCGCCGGGGAGGAGCTCACCACCGAGCTCGGGCGCCCGAACTACCGGGGCACCTACGTGCACGTGCCGCTGATGGTGCTGTCGCTGGTGATCGCGTTCTTCGTGCGTTCGCTGGGCTTCATCTGGCTGGCCCTGCTGGTGGTGTTCGCCGAGTTCCAGATCGTCATCTCGCGCTTCGTGTTCTCGTACGAGCAGGCGTTCATGGGCGACCTGGTGCGCTTCTGGTACGCGGCGCTGTTCCTCTTTGCGAGCGCCTACACGCTGATCGAGGAGGGGCACGTCCGCGTCGACGTGTTCTACGCCCGCTTCAGTCCGCGCAACAAGGCGTGGGCCAACGCCATCGGGTCGGCCGTGCTCGGCATTCCCATCTGCTGGGTCATCCTCACCCAGGGAATGTGGGGCAGGGGCAGCAGCCTGATCGCGCCCCTGCTCTCGTTCGAGATCTCGCAAAGCGGATACGGGCTGTACACGAAATACCTGATGGCCGCGTTCCTGCTGGTGTTCGCGGTGACCATGCTGATCCAGTTCGCGAGCTACTTCCTCGCCAACGTCGCCGTGCTGCGCGGCCAGGCGGAGCCGCCGGCGCACCACGAAGTCGTGCACTGACGCACGCGCGGACCGCACCGCCCCCCAGAGACTCCCCCAGGGACTCCACATGGAACTCGTCTTTCTCGGCCTGCTCGTCCTGTTCATGGTGCTGGCGCTCACCGCCGGCTTCCCCGTGTCCTTCGCGCTGCCGGGCTCGGCGGTCCTGGCGATCGCGCTGGCGGCGCTGTGCGGCTGGCTGTTCGCCGGCGACGCCAGCGCGTACTTCGCGCAGGGCGGCCCGATCGAGTGGCTGAGTGCCGGCGTCACGAACTTCCGAAGTCTGTACTGGGACGTCGAACGCGACACGCTGATCGCGATCCCGCTGTTCGTGTTCATGGGCATCATGCTGCAGCGCTCGAAGATCGCCGAGGACCTGCTGGTCAAGATGGCCCAGCTGTTCGGCCCGATCCCCGGCGGTCTCGGCATCTCGGTCGTGTTCGTGGGCGCGCTGCTCGCGGCCACCACCGGAATCGTCGGCGCGACGGTGATCGCGATGGGCCTCATCTCGCTGCCGGCGATGCTGCGCAACAACTACTCGAAGCCGCTCGCGTGCGGAACGATCTGCGCGTCGGGCACGCTGGGGCAGATCATCCCGCCGTCCATCGTGCTCATCATCCTGGCCGACCAGCTCTCCAGCGCGACCGACCAGGCCAGCACCGCGCGCAAGGCGGACTTCAAGGAGGCGACCGGCGAGTTCTCGATGCCCGCCGAGTTCGACATCACGTCGGCCAGCGCGGGCGACATGTTCATGGGCGCGTTCGTGCCGGGAATGATCCTGGTCGGCATCTACATGCTCTACATCCTGGTCTCGGCCCTGATCCGCCCGCAGACCGCGCCGCCGGTGCACCGTGAAGGCAGCATCGACCGCGACTTCGTCGTCTCGGTGCTGCTGGCGCTGGTGCCGCCGCTGACCCTGATCTTCGCGGTGCTGGGATCGATCATCCTCGGCATCGCGACGGTGAACCAGGCCGGCGCCATCGGCGCCATCGGCG
>CBDUCN010000359.1:0-4931 GCA_965365655.1 uncultured Gammaproteobacteria bacterium
CGCCCGATGAACGAGCGCACCTCCGCGACCTTCGGCGACGCGTACGAGCTCTGGGTCGCGGCGCTGGACAAGACCTACCGCGAGCTGGTGGAGACCGGCGCGGCGCTGGTGCCCAATCTGCTGGGCGCCGCGCTGCTGCTGGTCGTCGGCTGGCTGCTCGCGTGGCTGCTGCGCAAGCTCATCATGCGCCTCGCCACCGGGCTGGACCGGCTGTTCGAGAGCCTTCGCGTGCGCACCGGCAGCGAGGCGGCGGGGCTGCGCTGGCCGGTGTCACGGGTGGTCGCCGTGACCGCGTACTGGCTGGTGCTGCTGTTCTTCGTCGCGGTGGCCGCCGACGTGCTGGGGTTGCCCGGCGTGTCGGAGCTGTTCGGCGCCGTGCTGGCCTACCTGCCCACGCTGCTGCTGAGCGCGGCGGCACTGTTCGTGATCGTCGTGCTGAGCGGCGCGGTGGCCGGCATCGTCGAGCGCCACGCGCGCGCAGCGGGCGTCGGCAACGCCGCCGGTCTGGGCGCGCTGGTGCGGGCCGCACTGATCGCGGCAGCCTCGATCATGGCGCTCGGCCAGATCGGCATCGACACCACCTTGCTGGTCAACGTGTTCACGCTGGTCGCCGCCGCGTTCTTCGCCGGTGCGGCCCTGGCCTTCGGGCTCGGCGCGGCCGGCGCGGTGCGCAACGTGATCGCCGCGCACCACGCGCGGCGAACGTACCGGGTCGGGCAGCGGGTGCGCGTCGCCGGGGAGGAGGGCGAGATCCTCGAGCTCACCTCCGCGGCCGTGGTGCTGGAGACCGAGGCCGGGCGCACGCTGGTCCCGGCACGGGTCTTCGAGGAGAGCGCGTCGGTGCTGCTGGACGCGGACGATGCCGATGCTTGAGGCCGTGACGCTGCGCTTCATGGACGCCCACCCGGAAGACGCCGCGCGGGTGCTGGAGACCCTGCCGGCGTCCGCGCTGTCCGCGGTGATCCGGGACATGCCGCCGGACTCCGCGGCACGGGTCCTGCGCCACGTCACACCGGACGCGCTCGCCGGCTGCCTGCGCGATCTGGGCGACGCGGCGGCGCCGGTGGTGCAGCACCTGCCGGTCGCGATCGCGTCGCCGGCGCTGCGCGCCCTGGACGCGGCGCCGCGGCGCAGGCTGCTGGACGCGCTGCCGAAGACGGTGTCGGTGCCGCTGGGCCTCGCGCTGCGCTACCCGCCCGGCACCGTGGGCGCGCTGCTCGACCCGCAGGCCGTGTGCGCGCACGCGGGCATGAGCATGGGAGAGACGGTGCAGCTCGCGCGCAAGGCGCCGGAGCTGCTGCGCCGCTACGTCTACGTGCTCGACGACCACCAGCAGCTCGCTGGCGTGCTGGACGTGCGCGAGTGCCTGCTCGCGCCGCGCCACGTCGCGGTGCGCTCGCTGATGCGCCCGGACCCCGTGTCGCTGCGCGCCCGCGCGAGCCTCGCGGAGGCCGCGGCACATCGCGCCTGGACGCAGCTCGACGTGCTGCCGGTGGTCGACCGCGGGGGCACCTTCCTCGGGGTGCTGCGCCGGCGCGTGCTGGACGCCGCGCGCGCCGCGCCCGGCGAGGCCGGCGCGGCCGGGCACGCCGTGACCGGCACGGTGCTGGACCTCGCCGACCTCTACTGGCAGGCCTCGACGGCCGTGTTCCTGGGCGATCGAGAGAGCGGGAAGACACGACGTGGCCGCTGAGCCCGGCTCGGAGAGTCTGAGCGAGATCGAGCGCTCCCTGCAGCGCGAGATGCTGCTCACCTACCCCGGCGAGAGCGTTCACTTCCTCGAGGGGCTGGAGCCGGCGGACGCGGCGCGGGTGCTGCAGCGCCAGCCGGTGGAGGCCACCATCGCCGTGTGGGAGCGGCTGTCGCCGGACGTCGCGCGCGCGGCGCTGGCGCTGGTGCCGGAACAGCGCGCGCACGAGGTGCTCACGCGGGTGGAGCCGCGCGCCGGCGCGCTGATGCTGGACGGGCTGGACGACGCGCAGCGCGAGCGTCTTCTCGATGCGCTGCCGGAGCGCGCCGCGGCGGATCTGCGCACCATCCTCGAGTACCCGCCGGATCGCGCCGGCGCGATCATGGACCCGCGGCTTCGCCTGTTCCGCCAGGACATGACGGCGCGCGAGGTGCTGTCGCGGCTGCGCGCCGACCGGCGCCCGGGGCGCCGCGGCTTCTTCGTGGTGGACACCGACAGCCGGCTCACCGGCTGGGTGGACATGCAGGACATCGCGCTCGCGCGCCCGGCGACGCGGCTGCGCGACATCGCGACCGACGTGCTCGCGACCATCGACGCGATGGCGAGCCGCGAAGAGGTCGTGGAGACCATCGACCGCCACGGCCTGAGCGAGCTCGCGGTGGTGGACCTCGACGGCCGCCTGATCGGCATCATCCGCCAGGACCGGCTGGTCTCCGCGGAGAAGGAGCAGGCGAGCGTCGGCATCCAGACCATGGTGGGCGTGGGCAAGGACGAGCGCGCGCTGTCGCCGGCGCTGTTCGCGGTGCGCAAGCGCCTGCCGTGGCTGCAGATCAACCTCGCGACCGCGTTCCTCGCGGCCTCGGTGGTCGGCCTGTTCGAGGCCACCATCGCGCAGTTCACCGCGCTCGCGGTGCTGCTGCCGGTGGTCGCCGGGCAGTCCGGCAACACCGGCGCTCAGGCGCTGGCGGTCGTGATGCGCGGCCTCGCGCTGCGCGAGGTGCGCGCGAGCCAGTGGCGGCAGGTCGTGACCAAGGAGTTCAGCGTCGGCTTCCTGAACGGCATCGCGGTGGCGCTCACCACGGCCGCCGGCGTCGCGGTGTGGAGCGGCTCGCTCGGCCTGGTGCTCGTGATCGGGGTGTCCATGGTCATGTCCATGGTGATTGCCGGCATGGCCGGCGCGGCCATCCCCGTCGTGCTCACCGTGCTCGGCCAGGACCCGGCGCAATCGTCGTCCATCATCCTGACCACGGTCACCGACGTGGCGGGCTTCTTCAGCTTCCTCGGCATCGCGACGCTGCTCTCCGGCATGCTCTGACGGACCGCGCGCGATTCCGCGGCGCGGCGGACCGGCCCGCGCCGCGGGCATGAAACGCACGCGTCGCATCCTTCCCTGGCGCCACCCGGCGCACCGACCGATCCCCGCGGCGTGCGCACGCGCCGAACCGGGTGCGGATGGGGCATGCCGCTCCCCGCGCGCCCGAAAACACCCCACACCCGCCGCGCTGCCGCGCCGCTGACGTCGTCGACGGCGTTGCCCGGGCCAACGATCCGGGAACGCGGCAGGCGCCCGGACGAGTTCCGGCCGGGGCCGGCGCGACGCGCACGCGGGACGCGCGACGAGCGCCGGAGGAGCGCAGCGGCGACCGTCCCGGCATGCCCGGCCACCGCGCTCCCGCGGGCGACGGTCATCTTATGTCTATCTCTGTCATTAGACATTTTGTGTGCAACTACTTTCGTCTTTATTCCTCCGCAACTGTACCGAAGACCACCTGTATTCCTGTACCACGGTCCAGTTCGCTGCCATTTTCCGGCAGGTAGCGTGCCGGCCGTCTCAATTTCAACGAAATAAACGTGACGCGGGGTCATCGGCTCGCGATCTCTCGATGCCCCGGGCGTCAGCCTTTACTTCGAACTTCTTTAGACAATTTCCGGAGGGACTTCAGATGAGACGGAAACTTGCCACAGCCCTGGGCCTGTGTGCCGCGGCCGGCGCAGCCACCGCCGCGGGCCTGGACTACTTCGGGGCGCCCCCGCCCGGCGACCCGTCGGCGTTGACCGGCCCGATCGTCAGCGAGAGCCTCGCCGGCAGCCTCGAGGACCTGGATCCCGTCTACAAGGGTGCGCTCGAAGGCGGACCGACCGGCACCGCCAGCGACCAGGGCGTCAGCACCTCGATCCCCGAGGATGCGCTCGACGGGGGCGGCAAGTACGACGTGCCGACCGGCAGCCGGCCGAGCCCGCTGTTCGGCGCGCAGCCGTTCGCGCAGAAGATGCTGCGCTTCGAGGAGTTCGGCACCGACGCGCTCGACCCGGCAGCCCCTCCGCCCGCGATGGGCTTTCCGCGCCCCAGCGCCGGACCGATGCCGGGGCAGGACCCGCTGGACCCGTTGAAGAGCGGGCCCGATCCGGCGGCGCTCGAGGCGTTCCTCGCGCAGCCGGGCATCGCGCCCTACCCCACCGAGTTCTCGAACGTCTCGGCGCAGAATCCGTGGCGCTCCGACATCGAGAGCTATCTCGGCAGGCTCCTCGACGACCCGCCGGCCGAGGGCCGTCCGCCCGGGCAGGGCTGGGCGCACCAGCGCTGGAACGAGTTCCACCCGGTGGAGTTCTTCAAGACCGCCCAGGCCGGTGCGCACGCGAACCGCGGCTTTCGCGACGCGCGCCAGCGCCACGGCTACCAGATGGGCGAGTTCGGGCCCGGCGGCCTGTATCACAACACGACCGGCGCCCCTGGCTTCGAGGGCACGACGGCCGGCATCACGGCCCGCTTCCACCCCAACATGCCGGTGCAGGAGCACAAGTCGCTGTGGACCTTCGACGGCACGCTGCCGCCGAAGCTGCTGAACGTGCGCAACGGTCAGCCGATCCTGATGCGCCACTACAACGCGCTGCCGATCGACGTCACCGCGAATCGCGGATTCGGTCTGCACACCATCTCCACGCACGAGCACAACGGCCACACGCCCGCAGAGAGTGACGGCTACGCCGGCGCGTTCTTCTTCCCGGGCCAGTTCTACGACTACCGCTGGCCGCTCGCGCTCGCGGGCTACGACACGATCAACACCGACGCGACCGATCCCCGGGCCGCGTTCCCGTGCTCGCCCGGCGAGACGCTGTTCGTGAACGACGCGAACCCGGGTCTCAAGACCTGCGAGAACGGCACGATCAAGATCCGCGGCGACTGGCGCCAGACCATGAGCACCCACTGGTTTCACGACCACATGCTCGATTTCACCGCGCC
>CBDUCN010000360.1:0-4854 GCA_965365655.1 uncultured Gammaproteobacteria bacterium
AGTACGACGAGGCCAAGTGGGTGGACATCATCGGCAAGACCTGGAAGAAGATGTCAGACGGGGCGCACGCGTTCGTGCTGTCCGGCGGCATCACCCTGCCCGCGGCGCTGGCCCCGCTGGTGCACAAGGCGGTGGCCGCGCGCTGAGACGGCGCGCGAAGGGTTCAACGCCCTGAGCGGACCGGTCACTCGAACTCCATCTCCCGGAACACCCGCCCCGCGTTGCGCTTCGCGAGCTCGGCGTACGTGTCGAGGTGGGCGTAGGGGCTCTGGTCGATCTCGTAGGCCTGGATCAGGTCGCCGCCCGCGTCGAGCAGCGCGCGAACCTTGCCGCGCAGGTACACGAGGTAGTCGCGGGTGTACTTCGTGACCTCGCTCATGTCGGTCGGCCGGCCGTGGCCGGGGATCACGTGCGTCACGTTCATCGCCGCGAAGGATTCCCACGACTCCAGCCAGCCGGCGGTGACGGTGTCCTCGAAGATCGGCAGCATGCGCTCGTGGAACGCCATGTCGCCCGTGATGATCGTGTCCTTGTCCGGCAGCCACACCGAGATGTCGCCCGGCGAGTGCGCGGGGCCGAACCAGATCAGCTCGATGCGCGTGTCGCCCATCTGGATCACCTTGCGGTTCTCGAAGGTCTCGTCCGGCATCACCACGCGCGTGCCCTCGGCCTTCTCGCGGTTGTAGCGCTGCATGCGCGCGAGCGTGTCCAGGCCGTGGGCCTCCACCTCCCGCGCGGCGTCGACGTGCATCAGCACCGGCACGCCCTGCTCCGCCCAGTAGCTGTTGCCCAGCATCGCGTGGCCCTGGCCGTTCTCGCTCACCACCAGCTTCACCGGCTGATCGGTGACCTTGCGGATCTCGTCGTGCAGCGCCTTCGCGAGCAGGTAGCAGGCGCCGCCGTTGACCACCAGCACGCCGTCGCTGGTGACGACGAAGCTCAGGTTGTTGTTGTGCCCCGAGTTCTCGTAGCCCGGGGGCGCGGTGGCGCCGATCGCGGACCACACCCCGGGGACCACCTCCTGCGGCCGGTCGTAGAGCACCGACTCGGGGTACTTGTCCGGGATGCTCTGCGACGCGGGTGTGGACGTCGCCGCGCCGAGCGCGAGGACCGCCGCGGCCCGCGCCGCACACCGGAGTGCTGATGTCATCGTCGTTCTCCTCGACGTCATCCGAACATTCCCTTCACCGTCGCCCGATACCAGGCCTCGGCCTCCTCGGCGTTGCGCACCCGTACCTCGGCCGCGTCGTCGACGGAGCTGATGAAGCCGCGGGTCTGGTGCACCTCGCCGTCGCGCACCTCGTAGCTCGCGCCCACCTTCACCGCCGCGTCGTCCGCGAGCATCGACCAGCACACGCTGTCGAAGCGCGCGGGCGGCGCATCACCGCCCGAGTAGGCGGCCGCGATCGCGGCCGCGCACACGCGCGCCTGGCTGTCGGCCGCGTAGGCGGACTTCGGCACCTCCCCGGGGTCGATGGCGTCACCGACGACGTGCACGTCGGGCACGAGGGTGGAGGACAGGTCCGCGGGACGCACCGGGCACCAGCCGCTGTCGTCGGTGAGCCCGCCGTCGCGCGCGATGTCGCCGGCGCGCTGCGGCGGGATCACGTTCGCCGCGTCGGCGCGGAAGCGCTCGCCGCCGCCGGTGATCAGCGTCATCTGCGCCGCGTCCACCGCGCGCACGCCGCCGTCGGTCATCATCTGCGGCACCCATTCCACCATCTCGCCGTAGCGCCGCGCCCACGCCTCGTGGAACAGCCCCTGCTTCGAGTGCTGATCCTTCGCGTCGAGGATCAGGATCTTCGAGCGCGGCTTCGCGCGGCTGAAGTACCACGCGACCAGCGACGCGCGCTCGTACGGGGACGGCGGACAGCGAAACGGCAGCGCCGGCGCGCTGATCACGAACAGCCCGCCGTCGGGCATCGCCTCGAGCTGCATGCGCAGCCGCCGGTGGCCGTCTCCGCCGTCGTACGCGTGCGGCATCCGTTCACGGGCTTCGGTGCCGTAGCCGTCGATCGCGTCGCCGCGAAATGCGACCCCCGGCGACAGCACCAGGCGGTCGTACTGCAGCGCGGCGCCGGACGCGAGGCGCAGCCGCCGGGCACCGGCGTCCACGGCCAGCGCGCGCTCGCGCACCACGGCCGCGCCCGCGATGCTCGCCGGGGAATCGTGCGTGATGTCCTCGAGCGTGCGCAGGCCGGCGAGGTGCTGGTTGGAGCCGAAGCACGTGAGGTAGCGCGGCGACGCCTCCACCAGCGTGACCTCCACCGTGCCGGACGCGGCGAGGCGCCGCGCGACGCCGAGCCCGCCCGCTCCGCCGCCGACCACGACGACATGCGGGCGCGCCCCGCGCACCACCGTCGGCGCCGCGCACAGCGCCACGGCGGAGACCGCCGCGGCGCCGAAGCGGCGGCGGCTCAGCATCGCGCGGCGCCGCGCGAGTGCGGGTCCGCGGGGCCGGGGTATGCAGCGCTTCCTTGTGACATCGGCCAAGCATAGTTTACTTTTTGCGAATACATCGCCATCCGGCCCGCCCCGAGCCCATCCGTGCCTGACGCGCGCGTACTGCGCCCCGCCTTCACCCTGCCTCTGGCGCTCGGCCTCGTGTCCGCCGCGGCCCTCGTGGTGGAGATCGTCGCCGGCCGCCTGCTCGCACCCTACGTCGGGATGTCGCTGTACACCTGGACCGCGATCATCGCGGTGGTGCTGGCCGGGCTGTCGCTGGGCCACTGGCTGGGCGGCGTGCTGGACCCCGGCGACACGCGCGCGAGCTGCCGCCGCCTCGCGCTGGCCCTGGCGCTGGCCGCGCTCACCACGGCCCTGGTCCCGGCGCTGGTGCGCGCGCTGTCGGGCGCGCTGCTCGGCACGGGCCTGCCGCCGCTGCTCGCGATCTCGGCGCTGGTCGCGGCGCTGTTCTTCCTGCCCAGCCTGTTCGCCGGCACCGTCAGCCCCATCCTGACCCGTCTCGCGCTCGACGCCAGTCCGCACGATCGCTCGCGCGTGCTCGGGCGCATGTTCGCGGCCGGCGCCCTGGGCAGCATCGCCGGCACCGTGGTCGCGGGCTTCGTGCTGATCGCGTGGGTGGGCACGCTGGGCACCCTGCTCGGCGTCGCGGCCCTCGAGGTGCTGCTCGCGGGCGCGTTCCTGGCCGTCGCCCGGCCGCGCCGGCTGGCCGCGACCGCCGCGGCGTGCGCCGCAGCCGGCGCCGGGCTGCTGTTCGCGTGGCAGCGCACCGACGCCCTGACCTCGCCGTGCACGGTGCAGAGCAGCTACTTCTGCATCCGGGTGCTGGACTACGCGCACGAGACCGGACGCCCGAGCCGCCTGATGGTGATCGACCACATGGGCCACGGCATCAACGACCGTGACGAGCCGCGCTGGCTGCACGGCTCCTACGCCGCGCTGACGGACCGGCTGGTGCGCATGCGCGGCATCGCGGACCGCCCGTTCTCCGCGTTCTTCGTCGGCGGCGGCTCGTACACCGTGCCCCGCGCGTGGCTGCACGCGTTCGCCGACGCGACGATGACGGTCGCGGAGCTGGACCCCGCCGTGACGGCGGCGGCCCGCGATCACTTCTGGCTGCCGTCCTCGCCGCGCCTGCGCACGGTGCACGGCGACGCGCGCGTGGTGCTGGCCGGCCTGCCGGCCGGGGAGCGCTTCGACGTCGTCATGGGCGACGCGTTCCACGACATCTCGGTGCCCGCGCACCTGACCACCGTGGAGTTCGCGCGCGCGGTGCGCGGCCGCCTGCGCGACGGCGGCGTGTACCTGATGCACGTCCTGGACAGCACCGCGGAGCCGCGCTTCCTGCTCGCCGAGACGCGCACGCTGATGGCCGTGTTCCCCGAGGTCGAGGTGTGGGTGGACCGGCGCCAGTGGGCCGCGGGCGGGCGCATCACCTTCGTGCTGCTGGCCGCCGCGACGGCTAGCCCCGCGGGCGCGCTGCGCGGCGAGTCCCCGGACGACCTCGCCGAGCAGCGCGGCTGGCTGCGCCTGCCCCGCGATGCGCTGCGCCGCGCGGCGCTCGCGCCGGACGTCGCCGTCCTCACCGACGACCACGCGCCGGTGGATCGCCTGATGCAACACGTGCTGGAGAACGACCTGTGAACACCTTGAACGCCCTCGCCGCGGCCGCCGTCGCGGCCTGCACGCTCGCGACGGCCGCGCCCGCACACGCGGAGCCGGTCACGGCCAGCCACGCGGGCCTCGCCGTCAACGCGAACCTGGAGGTCGCGAGCCCCGGCGGGCTGGCCGACGGCGCGGTGCTGCTGGTGCACGGCACGCTGGCGCACCACGGGATGGAGATCATCGCGACCCTGCAGCAGCTGCTCGCCGAGCGCGGCGTCAACAGCCTCGCCGTCACGCTGTCGCTCGCGCAGTCCTCGCGCGAGGGGATGTACGACTGCGCGACGCCGCACCTGCACCGTCACCAGGACGCGGTCGCGGAGATCGGGCACTGGCTGGACTGGCTGGCCGCACGCGGCGCGGGCCCGATCACCCTCGCCGGGCACTCGCGCGGCGGCAACCAGGCCGCGCGCTACGCGCTCGCGCACCCGGAGCGCATCGCGGCGCTGGTGCTGATCGCGCCCGCGACCTGGGACCCCGCCCGCACCCGCGCGGCCTACGAGCGCCGCTACGGCGTGCCGCTGGACCTGGTGCTCGAGCAGGCGCGCGGCGCGGCGCCGGACGCGCGCCTGAGCGACGTCGGCTTCCTGTACTGCGGCCCGTCCACGGTCAGCGCGTCGTCCTTCCTGAGCTACTACGAGGACGACGGGCTGCTGGACACCCCGTCGCTGCTTCCGCGCATCGCCGTGCCGACGCGGGTGATCGCCGGCAGCGCCGACGACACCGTGC
>CBDUCN010000361.1:0-4848 GCA_965365655.1 uncultured Gammaproteobacteria bacterium
GATCGCGGGACGGTCCAGGCTTCTTTCGAACGCCTGGGCGAGCGGGCGGGGGGGACGGCGTGCCGGCATGGTTCTTCCCTGGCGCTCCATGCTCATCGCCGGTCTCGATCCTCCCCCGGCCTCGCCGGGGGAGGATGTGGCCCCGGAGGGCCCGTGGCCTGCATCCGGGAACGGCGTGCTCAGTCGACGATGTGGTACAGCGGCGCCTTCTCGAGGGTCCACTCCCCGGACTCGGGGTCGCGCTTCGACGTCGTCAGCACGTGCCAGTTCTCGTCGTCGAGCTGCATGTGGTCGCCGCGGTAGTAGTAGCCCGGCCAGCGCGTCTCCTCGCGGAACAGCGTGTGCCGCACCACGGACTCGGACGCGAGCGCGCGGTGCTTGAGCTCCCACGCGCGCTGCAGCTGGTGCAGGTCCTCGGCGCCGAGGTGCTCGAGATCCTCGTGCAGCGTGCCGAGCAGGTGCAGCCCGCGCTCGAGCAGCGGCGCGTTGGTCATGTAGTTCGACGTGATGCCGCCGGCGTACTCGTCCATCAGCTTCTCGAGCCGCTGCAGGCCGTGGATCGGCAGCAGGTAGCTCGGGGACACGGTGCCGCCGACGATCTCGTTGCGCCCGACCTCGTAGTTCTCGAGCGGCTTGTAGATCGCCTTGCGCAGCTCCTCGGTCTGCTGCTCGGTGACCTTGATGTTCTCGTTCTTGTGGTCGCGCACGTACTGGCACGCGGCCTTCGCGGCGAGGCGCCCCTCGGTGAACGAGCCGGACGAGAACGCGTGGGCGGTGCCGCCGAGCGCGTCGCCGGCGCCGAACAGGCCGTCCACGGTCATCATGCGGTTGTAGCCCCAGAAGTACTCGGACGGCGACACGTCCTCGGGGCCGCTCGCCCACGCGCCCGAGCAGGTCGCGTGCGAGCCCATGACGTAGGGCTCCGACGTCGTCAGCTCCGGGTTGGTGTACTTCGGGTCGATGTCCTGGGACGCCCAGACCACCGCCTGGCCGACCGTCATGCCGAGGAAGTTCTCCCAGCCGACGGTCTCCTTGTGCGGGTCCTGGAAGGCCTCGGTGGTGACCATGTGGATCGGCCCGCGCCCGGCCTTCATCTCCTCGATGAACGCGTGGTTGCGCAGGCAGGTCGGCACCGGGTGGTGGTCGATGTACTCGCCCACCATCTGCTTGGTGTTCTCGTACCAGTTCGCCTCGTAGTTGTCGCCGTACGCGTTCTGGGTGTAGGTCTTCAGGTGCAGGAAGTACGCGCCGACCGGGCCGTAGCCGTCCTTGAACCGGCACAGCACGATGCGGTTCTCCATCTGCGTCATCTTCGCGCCGGCCTGGATCGGCAGCGCGTAGGCCGACGCGCTGCTCCACGGCGCGTACCACGTGCGCCCCATGCCCTCGCCGACCGAGCGCGGCTTGAAGATGTGCGACGCGCCGCCGGCGCCGACGATCACCGCCTTCGCGCGGAAGATGTGGTAGTTGCCGGTGCGCACGTTGAAGCCCACCGCGCCGCCGACGCGGTTCGGCTTGCTCTCGTCCATGAGCAGGTGCGTGACCATGATGCGGTTGTAGATCTTGTCCGCGGAGTTCTTCGCGGCCTCGGCGACGATCGGCTTGTAGCTCTCGCCGTGGATCATGATCTGCCACTTGCCTTCGCGCAGGTACCGGTTCGTCTCCGGGTCGCGCATCATCGGCAGGCCCCACTCGTCGAACTTGTGCACGGTCGAGTCGACGTGGCGCGCCATGTCGAACGCGAGGTCCTCGCGCACCATGCCCATCAGGTCGTTACGCGCGTAGCGGACGTGATCCTCGGGCGTGTTCTCGTTCCACTGCATGCCCATGTAGCAGTTGATCGCGTACAGGCCCTGCGCGACGGCGCCGCTGCGGTCGATGTTCGCCTTCTCGGCGATCACGATCTTGAGGTCGCGGCCCCAGTGCCTGGCCTCGTAGGCCGCGCCGCAGCCGCCCATGCCGCCACCGACGACGAGGATGTCGCACTCCTCGACAACTGTGTTGAAACCCGCCATCAGTAGTAGACCCCCTGCTTGAACTTGCTCTTGTCGATGGTGGGCAGCCCCTCCTCGACGTTCAGCGCCTCGGGCTCGTACAGGAGGTGCTGAGACTTCACCTGCTCCTCGGTCGGCGCCGGCAGCTGCGCGACGTGCGGAATCGCCTCGCCCCACGGCTTGGTCGTGATCGGCGACACGAAGTCCTTCTGGCGCCCGTCGCGGAACTTGATCCGCCACGAGATCGTTCCCTTCTCCTCTTCGCGGCGCACGCGCACGCTGTGGCCCAGCGGCGCGAAGTCCGCGTAGCCGCGCGCGTCGATCGCGTTCTGCGGGCAGGCCTTGACGCAGCTGTAGCACTCCCAGCACATGTTCGGCTCGATGTTGATCGCGCGCCGGTAGGTCTTGTCGATGTGCATGATGTCGGAGGGACAGATGTCGACGCAGTGACCGCAGCCATCGCACCGGGTCATGTAGACGAAAGTGGGCATGAACGGACGCTCCCGAGTGTGTCTGCTTTTTCAGTGAGATGCCGGGCGGGCCGGCGGCGGCGGTCAGTAGTGGCGCGGCGCCTCGCGCTTGATCCCGAGCCCGAAGATCGCGGGACTGTCGGCCGGCGGCGGCAGGTTGTCCATCGAGCCGTCGGCCGCGGCGATGTTCTTCTGGTACGCCGCTGCCGGCTTGAAGAACATGTGCGCGAACTTCGACCAGAGCACGCCGCCGAACAGCACCGTGTTCGAGATCACGAACAGCGTGAAGAACACGGTGCCGAGGAAGCCCGCCCCCGCACCCTGGAAGATCGCCCACAGCAGCGCGGTGGCGCACGACGCGATCAGCGAGAGCACGAACAGGTCGGCGCGCATGACGCGGTACCACGGATTGCCCTCCGCGGAGACGTCGACGCGCATGACGAACCAGAACCAGCAGCCGCCGACGCACACCGACAGCGCGCCGAGGTACCACAGCGCGGTGACGAGGCCCGGCGGCGCGGCGTCCGGGCGCGCGTAGCCGAGCACCAGGATCGCCGACGTGACGACGTACGCGATGAAGCCGTACATCGTCATCAGGTGGGCCGCGCGCCGCCGCGGGCTCAGCAGCTCGGCCGAGGTCAGCACGTCGTGGGCGACGGTCTTGACGAGGATCGCGGTCTTCTGCCCGCCGCCGAGCTCGCGCGTGCGCGCGGCCTCGGCCTTCTTCGCGTTCTCGAAGAAGTACTTCGCGCTCTTCTTGTGGATGACGTCCAGCAGTGTCCCCGCGACCACGAGGATGAACATCAGCACGACATACGCCTGCATCGCAGCCGCCGGAATCGTCGCCGAGAGCTCGGCGAACGGACTGTAGGACATCGTAAGGCACCCCCCGAGAGCCAACCCAGTCGCGCGAGTCTGCTCAAATTCCGGGGGCAATACAATCAACCAGAAGTGATAGATCGCCCCGTCAGCCGGCCCACGCGGCGGCGTCGAATCCGAGCGGCACGGACCCGCGATCCCAGCGCGCCGGCGTCGCCGACATCTGCACCGCGGGCGTCACGAAGGTCGTGTCGCCGAACGGGGTCGAGCAGGAGTCCGTCAGCTCGCGGATGTCCTCGATTCGCGGGGTCTGCGCGTGCAGCGCGTCGATCCGGCCGAGCCGCTGCAGCCACTCGCCGGTCTGCGCCAGCGACACCCGCACCCGCCACGATCCTCCTTCCTCCAGCTGCCGGCGCTTCGCCATCAGCACCCCGAACGCCGCGAGGTAGCCCGTCGCGTGATCCAGCGCCTGGCACGGCAGCGGGTACGGCTCCTCCACCCCGGCGGCGCGCGCCCCGGCGTCCGCGATCCCGCTCGCGATCTGCACCAGGCTGTCGAAGCCGCGGCGAAGCGCCCACGGCCCTTCGTGGCTCCACGCGCACAGTTCCAGGTACACGATGCCCGGACGCTTCGCCGCAACTTCGACAGGCCCGTAGCCGTGCCGCGCGATCGCCCCCGGGCGGTGGCCCTGCGTCACCACGTGCGCGTCGGCGAGCAGGCGGTCGAACGCGGCGCGGTCCGGCGCCTCGGCGAGGTCCAGGAAGCAGCTCCGCTTGCCGCGGTTGGTGTCGATCACGAGCCGCGGCACGAACGGCAGCCGGCTCGCGTGCACGCGCATGACCTGCGCCCCGTGCTCGGCGAGCGTGCGCCCGCACACCGGCCCGGCGATGACCTTGCACAGGTCCAGCACCCGCAGCCCGGACAGCGGCCGGTCGCCGCCGGCCAGCGGCAGCGGCGGCGCGTCGCCGATGCGCTCGATGCTCATCAGCGGCAGCGCGGCGACGGCCCGGCCCTGCGCGCTCGCCAGCCACTCGTCGCGGCTGCGCATCACCGCGCCCGGCAGCATGCGCTCGGCCATCGCGTCCTCGAGGGCCTGCGCGTCCCAGCCGGCGACGGCCTCGGTCACCGCGGCGTGGTCGGCCGCGCAGCCGAGCAGCGCGACGTGCCCCGCGAGGTGGTGCGGGAAGGTCGTGTGCAGCTGCACCCAGCGCCCGTCGCGGGTGCGGTAGTAGCCCCACAGCGGGTTCTTGTGGTCCTCCCAGTCGCCGTCCACCTGCAGGTAGCGCTCGGACAGGAACGCGACCTCGGCGTGGCGCATGTGCACGCGCACGCGCTGCGCGGTGCCGGTGCGCCTGTCGTGGATCGCGGCGGCCGCGAGGCCGGCGGCGGCTGTCGTCGCCGCCGCGAGATGGCCGACGCGGAAGATCGTCGGCAGGGTCGGCTCGGCGTCGCCGTCGATGCGGGCCCGGCCGAGCCAGTCCTCGGGGCCGCCGGCGCCACGCCACAGCGCGCCGAGCAGCTCGGCGGGGGTGTCGCCCGCGGGCCGGGCAATGCCGCCGTCCTGA
>CBDUCN010000362.1:0-4845 GCA_965365655.1 uncultured Gammaproteobacteria bacterium
CGACGTGATTGGTGTGCGGGAACATGTCCACCACGGCCAGCTCACGGAGCCGGAAGCCGTGCCGGTGCACCAGCACGCCGGCATCGCGGGCCAGGGTCGCCGGGTTGCAGGACACGTAGACCACGCGCTCCACCGGGCCGGCCCCCAGCGCGTCCACCACCGC
The DNA here is from genome assembly GCA_965365655.1 of uncultured Gammaproteobacteria bacterium. Taxonomy (GTDB): domain Bacteria; phylum Pseudomonadota; class Gammaproteobacteria; order HK1; family HK1; genus JBFHNV01. The sequence goes on from CBDUCN010000362.1 coordinate 164, forward strand.
CTCGGCGCCGCTGCGCGGCGGGTCCAGCAGCACCCGGCGCACGCCGGCGGCGAGCCGGCTCTCGACCTCCTCGGGCCGCGTGAGGTCGCCGGCGTGGAAGAGCGCGCCGTCGATCCCGTTGCGCGCGGCGTTGTCCCGCGCACGCGCGACCATCGCGTCGCCCAGCTCGACCCCGGACACCCTCGCGCCGCGCCGCGCCAGCGCGAGGGAGAAGTTGCCGAGGCCGCAGAACAGGTCCAGCACCGACTCGCCGGGGCGGGGCGCGAGCGCAGCCACCGCACGCGCGACCAGCGCCTCGTTGACGGGCGCGTTCACCTGCACGAAGTCCAGCGCGCCGAACGTGAGCGTCAGGTCGAACGCGGGCAGCCGGTAGCTCAGCTCCGGCAGCTCGGCGGGCTCGAGCGCGGTCACCGTCTCGGGCCCCCCCGACTGCAGCGCGACGGCGAGGCCGTGCGCGCGTGCGAACGCGCGCAGCCGCTCGCGGTCCGCCGCGTCCAGCGGCTCGAGGTGGCGCAGCACCAGCAGCGTCGCGCCGTCGCCCGCGGCCACCTCGATCTGCGGGATCGCGGCGCGCGCCGCGAGGCCGTCCAGCAGCTCGCGAAGCGCGCGGATGCGCGTGCCGACCTCCGGCACCAGCACGTGGCACTCGCCGATCTCGGCGACCAGGTGCGCGCGCCGCTCGCGGAAGCCCACCAGCACCGCGCCCTTGCCCGGCACGTGCTTGCACGCGAGCCTGGCCTTGCGCCGGTACCCCCAGGCGGGGCCGCTCACCGGCTCCGCGACCGCCTGCGGCGTGACGCCGCCGATGTGGGCCAGCTTGTCCAGCACGTCGGCCTGCTTGTGGCGACGCTGGGCGTCGGCGTCCAGGTGCTGCAGGGTGCAGCCGCCGCAGACCCCGAAGTGCGGGCAGCGCGGCGACACCCGTTCCGGGCTCGCGCGCAGCACCTCGACGGTGCGCCCCTCGTCGAAGCGCCGGCGCTGGCGGACGACCGCGACGCGCACCTGCTCGCCCGGCAGCGCGCCGTCGATGAAGGTGACCTTGCCGTCGATGCGGGCCACGCCGCGGGCGTCCTGGTCCAGGCCGTCGACGTCCGCCTGCGCCATCACCGGCTCGCGGCGCCGAGCGCACATCAGCGCGGTCCTCCGGTGCCCGCGGCGGCGCCGACCCGCGCGTCAGCCGTCACCGCGTCCCTCCGGCCCGGGCGCGGCGTCCGGCGTGGCGGGCGCGGGCCACGCGGCGAGGAACGCGTCCCAGTGCGGCGCCCCCGTCTCGGCCAGCGCGTCGCGGGTGCGCGCGACCTCGGCCGCATAGCCGGTCGCGTCCAGCCGCCCGCGCATGAGCTGGAAACGCAGCCACACCAGCCAGGTGTTCACGACGTCGGTCTCGCAGTACGCGCGGATCGCCGCGAGACGGCCGTCCAGGAACTCGGACCACACCCGGTCCCCGCTCATGCCCAGCTTGCCCGGAAACCCGCACAGCGTGGCCACGTCGTCGAGCGGCGCGACCGCGCGGCCCTGGTAGCCCGCGAGCACGTCCATCAGGTCGGTGTGCCGGGCATGGAAGCGGTTCAGGTAGTTGTTCCAGCGAAACCCGGTGTCGTCGTCGCCGGTGTCCCAGTAGCGCGGCGCGCTCACCCCGTGCAGCAGCGCCCGGTAGTGCAGCACCGGCAGGTCGAAACCGCCGCCGTTCCACGACACGAGGTCCGGCGTGAAGCGCTCGATGCCGTCGAAGAAGCGGTGGATCAGCTCCGCCTCGTCCGCGTCCTCGTCGCCCAGCGACCAGACCCGGAAGCGGTCACCGCTGCGCAGCACCGCGGCGATCGCGATCACGCGCTGCTGGTGGTGCGGCAGGAACTCGCGCCCGGTGCGCTGGCGGCGCTTCTGGAACATCGCCTCGGCCACCGACGCGTCGTCCAGGGTGTCGGGCAGCCCGAGAAGGCGCCGCCCGCCGGCGACGTCGGGCACGGTCTCGATGTCGAACACGAGAACGTTCACGGCGCACGGCGCACGGCGCAGGCCGGCACGGCGGACGTCAGCGCTGCTTCCAGGCGCCGCCGCTCTCGAACCACCAGCCCGCGCGCGCGCGCTCGATCCAGCGCCGTGCGAAGGTCGCGCGGATGTCGGGCTCCCATTCCGGATGCCCGTTGGCCTCGGCGATGGCGCGGTACAGCGCGTTGCGATCCCGGTTCTCCGCGGCCACGAGCTGGTTCACCGCCGGGCGCTGCGACAGCGCCACCGCCTTGGGGTCGCGCAGCGCGACCAGGCCTTCGTCGGTCAGCCCCACCGCGCCGCTGTCGTAGTGCGGCGCCAGCGCCGGGTGACGCGCCGCCATCGAGTCCTTCAGCGCGTTCACGGCCGGCGTCGAGATGTCCAGATTGGCCTGCGCCGACGCCGCCGGAACGGCCAGGTCCAGCAGCGCGCGCAACGCGACCTGCGCGGCGTCGCGCAGGCTGCCCTGGCGCTGGGGGTCGCGCTGCTCGCGCTTTCCCTCCTCGCCCCACACCTCGTCGATGATGCGGTCGGCGGCCTTCTCGGCCGCGGCGGCCGGAAAGTACACGTTGATCGTGACGCAGGCGGCGAGCCCCATGGCGCCGACGGCGGCCAGCATCCAGTTTGCGCGATTCACGGTCGGACTCCCCGAGGTCAAGGCGGCTTCGCAGCGGATGGTAGATCGCTTCGAGCCGCGCTGCTGGACGGCTTCGCCGGGCGCTGCGATTCCGGGCGCCCGCGGCCACCCGCGGCACGCGTTGGCGGGCATCGCCGCACCGGGATTCACGCGCCGATCAGCGCACCACCGGTCCGCTGCTCGCCGCGACCGCGCGCAGCCGCGCGAGCAGGGTTTCCCAGTCCACGCGGCGGTTGAAGCCGACGACGTCCACCCGCGGCGGCAGCCCGCCGCCCTCGACGAGGTAGTAGCCGCGCGGCGCCGGCGCGACGCCGCCCATCTCGCACACGCCGCGCTCCAGCCGGCAGCTCACCCCGAGCCGGGCATAGGAGAACTCGCTGAAGATGCGCAGGAACGTCGACGAGAGCACCGCGTTGGCCCCACCCAGGCTCGCGAGATTGTCCACCGCGCGCTGCGAGATGCGGTGGCGCGAGTCGTCGTCCTCGGGGGTGCGGAACCACGCGTCGAAGGACACCGGCTGCCAGCGCTCGAGCACCAGCGATCCGATGCGCCCGTCGAGACGTCCCTCGACACTGCCGAAGGACAGCGCGCGCGACGCGAGCCCGAGGTCTATCCCGTGCAGCGCGATGTCGGCGCGCAGCCGCGGCACCACGCCGAACGGGTCCTCCAGGCTCACGCCGGACACCCGTACCCGGCCGTCGAACAGATCCAGCGCCAGCTCGCCTTCCACCGCCAGGCGGCGGTCCTCGAGCACCAGCCGCGGCACCTGCCCGGCGATGCGCCCGGCCAGCGGCAGCCAGGCCAGACGCTCGCTGAGCCGTTCCAGAGACAGCGGGCGCAGCGACAGGTCCGCCTCGACCCGCTGGTCCGCGAGCCCGAGCGCGGAGGCCTCCAGGCGCTCCAGGCGGAGCGCGCCGTCCAGCAGCGCCGTCTCGACCGGCTCGAGCAGCCGCCCCTCGCGCCCGTGCAGCGCGAGGCGCGCCTGCGCCGGACCCAGCACCAGCGGCCCCAGCTGCAGCGCCCGCCATGCCAGGAGGCTGTCGCCGGAAGGCTGCCCGCGGCGCCAGTCCAGCTCGCCGTCCAGACCGATCAGCGCGAAGCGCCCTCCGGCGTCTCCGGCCCCGAGCCCGTGCAGGGTCAAGGTGGCTCGCGCCGCACCCGCCTCGCGCCAGGACACGCGGGCCGCGACGCGGCCCTCCACGACGAGATCCGACAGCGCGCCGGCGCCGGCGAAGGGCTGCAGGTAGCGCCGGTACAGCGACGCGGCGGCGGCCTCGCGCAGCTCGAGCTCCAGCGCCGCGAGGCGCGGCGCACCCGCGAGCACGATCCGCGCGGACCCGCTCGCGTGCAGCACGCCCGGGTCGTCGAGCTCGAGGTCCCCGATCTCGAGCCCGCCGTCGGCCACGCGCAGCGACGCGCTCGCGCTCAGCGGCGTGTCGCCCACGTCCAGCAGCAGCGGATGCACGTACACGGCGCCCGCCGGGATCGCGGCCTCGAATCGGCCGCGCCAGCCGGCGCCGTCACCGTCGGCGCGCACGCGCAGCGACAGCCCCAGCCCCTCGCCGGCGCGCAGCCCGCTGCGGTCCGAGAACGCGACCTCGCGGGCGTCCAGGGTCGCGTCCAGGCGGCCGCCCGACGCCTGCTCCTCGAGCCGCAGCTGCACGTCGACGCGGCCGGCGGTGACCTCGACGCCCGCGACGCCGGCCAGCGACTCCACCAGCGGGCCCAGCCACGAGACGTCCAGGCCCGAGGCGACCAGCTCCAGGACCCGCTGCGACGGGCCCCCGCGCAGATCCAGGCGCACCCGCCCCCCCAGCAGCGCCTGCTCGCGCACGCGCACGCGCAGCATCCCGCTGCCCGGATTCACCTCGACGTCGGCCTCCAGCAGCACCGGCGCCACGGCGTCGCCGCGCAGCTCCAGGCGCGCCGCGGGGCAGCGCAGCGCGCCACCCGGGGCCTGCACCGCCGCGCAGCGCACGCTGCCGGCGGTGAACGCATGAAGCGGTATCGGGAGCTCGAGCCGACCCACGTCCAGCAGCAGACGCGGCGCATCGGC
>CBDUCN010000363.1:0-4844 GCA_965365655.1 uncultured Gammaproteobacteria bacterium
CGGTCAGCGCCTCGCGGTGGTGAGCCGGATTCCGGCGACGACCGGCGCGCGATGGACTTCGGTCACGTCGCAGAGGTTCCCTGACAGAATGGTGAAAAAGCGCATCCTGCGCGTTTTCACCAGCCCGCTAACGACCCGATCAGGAGGCGCGTGCGGGCGACCGGGTACGGCCGTTCAGAGCTTCGCCGCTTCCTCGCGCAGCACGAATTTCTGGATCTTGCCGGTCGAGGTCTTCGGCAACGGGCCGAACACGACGGTGCGGGGCACCTTGAAGCCGGCCATGCGCTCGCGGCACCAGTCGATGATCTCCTGCTCGGTGACGTCGGCGGCGTCGTTTCGCGGCGTGACGAAGGCGCACACGGTCTCCCCCCAGTGGTCGTCGGGGCGCGCCACCACCGCCGCCTCCATGATCTTCGGGTGCTTGTACAGGAACTCCTCCACCTCCAGGCTCGACACGTTCTCGCCGCCGCTGATGATGATGTCCTTGGAGCGATCCTTGATCTCCACGTAGCCGTCCGGGTGGCGCACGCCGAGGTCGCCGGTGTGGAACCAGCCGCCGCGCAGCGCCTCGCCGGTGGCCTCGGGATTCTTCAGGTAGCCCTTCATCACGGTGTTGCTGCGGATCATCAGCTCGCCGATGGACTCGCCGTCCCACGGCACCGGCACCATGGACTCGGGGTCGGCCACCATCAGCTCCTCCAGCGTGTGGTACGCGACGCCCTGGCGCGCCATGCGCGCGGCGCGGCTCTCGAGATCCATCGCGTCCCAGTCGGGCTGCCACGCGCACAGCAGCGACGGCCCGTAGGTCTCGGTGAGCCCGTACAGGTGCGTCACCCGGAAGCCCATGTTCTCCATCGCCGCGATCACCGCGCTCGGCGGCGCGGCGCCGCCGGTGGCGACCTCGACCGGGTGGTCGAACACCCGCTTCACGTCGGCGGGAGCGTGGATCAGCATGTTCAGCACCACCGGCGCGCCGCACATGTGGGTCACGCGGTGCTCGCCGATCAGCGGGAAGATGAACGCCGGGTCCACGCGGCGCAGGCACACGTGGGTTGCGGCGGCCGCGGTCACGCCCCAGGTGTAGGTCCAGCCGTTGCAGTGGAACATCGGCAGCGTCCACAGGTAGGTCGCGCGCTGGTTGACGCCGAACGCGAGGAGCTGGCCCAGCGCATTCAGGTACGCGCCGCGGTGGTGGAACACGACGCCTTTCGGATTGCCGGTGGTGCCGGAGGTGTAGTTGAGCGCGATCGCCTGCCACTCGTCGTCCAGCGGCGGGAAGTCGTCGTCCGGATCGCCGCTCGCGAGGAACGTCTCGTAGTCGGTCTCCCCGATCAGATCGCCGCCGTCGGCCAGCGGATCGTCGATGTCTATGACCAGCGGCGGGTCGGCCATGCCGTCCAGTGCGTCGGCGATCACGGCCGAGAACTCGCGGTCGGTGAGCAGCACCTTCGTGCGCGCGTGCTCGAGGATGAAGCGCACGGCGCCCGGGTCGAGGCGGTAGTTCAGCGCGTTGAGCACCGCGCCCGCGAGCGGCACCCCGAAGTGCGCCTCCAGCATCGCCGGCACGTTGGGCGCCATCACCGACACCGTGTCCCCGCGCCCGATGCCGCGCCTCGCGAGCGCGCTCGCGAGGCGCCGGCAGCGCTCGTGCATCTGCGCGTAGGTCGTGCGCCCGTCGCCGTGCACGATCGCGACCTTGTCCGGGTACACCAGCGCCGAGCGGCGCAGGAAGCCGAGCGGGGACAGCGGGACGTGGTTCGCGGCGTTGCGCTCGAGATCCTGTTCGAAGGGATTGGTACTCATCCGCTCACCCGGTGGCGCGGCGCAGCGCCTGGTCGATGTCCCACAGGATGTCGTCCAGCGTCTCCAGCCCGACCGAGACGCGGATCATGTCGGGCGTCACCCCCGCGGCGCGCTGACCGGCCTCGTCGAGCTGGCGGTGGGTCGTGGACGCGGGGTGGATGACCAGGGTCTTCGCGTCGCCGACGTTCGCGAGGTGGCTCATGAACTGTGCGGCCTCGATGAAGCGCTCCCCGGCGGCGGCGCCGCCGTCGATGCCGAAGCACAGCACCGAGCTCGCGCCGCGCGGCATGTAGCGCTTCGCGAGCGCGTGATAGCGGTTGCCCGGGAGGCCCGGGTAGTTCACCCACGACACCTTCGGGTGCTCGTCGAGGAAGCGCGCGACGGCCAGCGCGTTGTCGCAGTGGCGCTCCATGCGCACGTGCAGGCTCTCCAGGCCCTGCAGGAACAGGAACGCGTTGAACGGGCTCAGCGCCGGGCCGAAGGTGCGCAACACCTCGCAGCGCGCGCGCATCGTGAAGCCGAAGTCGCCGAAGGTCTCGTAGAAGCGGACCCCGTGGTAGCCCGGCGACGGCTCGGTCATGCCCGGAAACTTGCCGTTGTCCCACGGGAAGCGCCCGGACTCCACCAGCACCCCGCCGATGGAGGTGCCGTGGCCGCCTATCCACTTCGTCGCCGAGTGGATCACGATGTCGGCGCCGTGATCCGCGGGCCGGCACAGGAACGGCGTCGGGAAGGTGTTGTCCACGACCAGCGGCAGGTCGTGGGCGTGGGCCACGTCGGCCACCGCGGCGACGTCGAGCACGTTCAGCGACGGGTTGCCGATGGTCTCCGCGTACACCATGCGCGTGCGATCCGTGATCGCGGCCGCGATCGCGTCCGGGTCGTCGGAATCGACGAAGGTGGTCTCGATCCCCAGCTTGCGGAAGTTGACGTCGAACAGGGTATGGCTGCCGCCGTACAGGGTGTGCGCGGACACGATGTGGTCGCCGGCTTCCAGCAGCGTCATCGCGGCGGTCATCGTGGCCGCCATGCCGGATGCCGTCGCGACCGCCGCGCGCGCGTTCTCCAGCGCCGCCATGCGTTCCTCGAACACCGCGGTGGTGGGGTTCATCAGCCGCGTGTAGACGTTGCCGAAGGTCTGCAGGTTGAACAGGCTCGCGGCGTGGTCGGCGCTGTCGAACACGTACGACGTGGTCTGGTACAGCGGGACCGCCCGCGAGCCGGTCGCGGGGTCCGGGAGCTGGCCCGCGTGCAGGCACAGCGTCTCGATGCCGAAATCGCGGTCCGACATCGGCGCGCGCCTCAGGTCGGCACCGAGGTGGGCCGCTTAGCCGACACGATGCGGGTGTTCACGCCGACGAAGTTGAGGCCGCCGAAGATGCGCGCGTACTCGATCTTCATGCAGCGATCCATGACCACCTCGAGCCCCGCGTCGTGGGCGCGGCGCGCGGCGTCCAGGTTCACGACCCCGAGCTGCAGCCACAGCACCTTCGCTCCGACGGCGATCGCCTCGTCCACCAGCGGCGGGATGTCCTCGGCGCGGCGGAAGCAGTCCACCACGTCGATCGGCGCGGCGGCGGCCGCGGCCGCCGCGAGGTCCGGGAAGCAGCGCTCGCCCAGCACCTCCTCGTAGCGGGGATTCACCGGGATCACCCGGTAGCCGTGGTCCTGGAGGTACTTCGCGGCGAAGTAGCTCGGCCGGTGCCAGTTCGCCGACAGCCCGACGACCGCCACCGAGCGGTGCTCGGACAGGATGCGGCGAAGGCCGGGGACGTCGTCGGTGACGTAGTCGGGGAACGGGCGCATGGGATGGCTGCAACTCGCGCGCGTCGGGTTCGCGAGGATAGCACAGGGTGCGCGCCCGGCCGGGCGATCAGGGGCGCTCCAGCAGCTGCAGCACGAACGGCATCCAGGCCAGCACCATCACCGCCAGCAGCGCGCCCTCGGTGAGCAGCACGCGCCTGAGCGCCGCACGCTTCGCGTCCGCGGCGTCGCTCATGAAGACGGCGGTCATCATCATGTCCAGCGGCAGCACGAACACGAACACCGCGAAGGCCACCGGCGCGAGCAGGGTGGTGAACAGCGCGAGCCCCTCCAGGCGCACCGGCCCGCCGCTGAACGGGCCCAGCGCGATCAGCGCGACCACGCTCCCGACCAGCAGCAGGCGGAGCGGCCCGAAGCCGTCGAACCAGCCGGTCATGCGCCCGGCCCCGGAACAGCGCCGCGCGGGCGCGCGAGGCCGGGCCGCGGCCGGGCGGCCGCGGGGCCCGCGGGCTCATCGTGCGCGGTGCCCGGGGGGAGGCCGGATTCGGCGGGAGCGGTCATGCTCCGGAATGCTATCAGCGCCCGGCACCGGCTCGTGCGCGCCGGCACCGCGCAGGCTACTCCTCGTGGCTGCGCCGCCAGCGCTCCGCGACCCGCCAGGTGACCCAGCGCAGGCGTGACCAGCCGTCCGGGCGCCGGTGCAGCCCTCCGTGGTCCGCGGCGTGCTGCACGGCCACCTCGTGCAGTCGCTCCAGCTCGCCGGGGTCCAGCCACAGCCCGTGGCAGGACGGGCAGCGGTCGACGGCCAGCTCGCGGTGGTCGTCCGGGTTCACCGTCGCCAGCCGCGCGGCGCAGCGCGGGCAGGTCCGCGCGGACAGCGGCTCGGCGACCGAGAGGTCGAGCGCGTCGACGCTGGACCACACGCCGGCCTCCATCCGCTCCAGCGCCTTCGCGTCCAGCCAGCAGCCGTGGCAGTGCGGGCAGCGGTCCACGTCGATCGCCTCGCGCTCGCCGAGGTGCTCGCGCACGAGCTCGGTTGCAGCACAGTCGGGGCACTTCATCGGCGTTCTCCTGAGTCCGTGGCCTGTCCGTCGACGCTGCCAGCAGCGAGGCCGCCGGCGGGTGATCCAGATCAGGGAACGCAGTGCCCCCCGAGCGTCCGGACGCCGCACGGCGCGGGTGGCAGCGCGCAGGCCCGCGCCGGACGGGGTGACGGCGGACCCGCGCCGTCAGGCGTCGTCGTCGCAGTCGCCGTCCGGGCAGTCCAGGCTGTGGTT
>CBDUCN010000364.1:0-4837 GCA_965365655.1 uncultured Gammaproteobacteria bacterium
GCCACCGCGAGAGGAGGCCGCGCCGCGCCGTGCGCGCCCGGACGCGCCCGCCCGGCCGTTCCCGCAGCGCGCCGAGCACCTGTTCGCGCAGCGCCTCGCGGGACTCAACCTGCGCCTCGCGCCGCTGCTGGCCGTCGCGATGTCGGCCGGCGCGCTCGCGCTCGCGATCCTCGGGTCCGGGCAGGGCGCGTCGCTGCTGCCGCCCGCACTGTGGTGGATGCTGGTCACCGCGGCCGCGCTGGCCTCGGCCGTGCTCGCGTGGCGCCGCGGGCGCGACGGCGGCGCGAGTGCGCCGTGGCGCGGCACGGGCGCCGGCTGGGAGACGGCCCTGCTGCTCGCCGCCGCGGCCGGCCTGGGCCTCGCGGGCGCCGATCTCGCTGCGCCCGGGAGTGCGCGCTGGCTGCTCACCGTGCTGCTCGCGGTGTGCCTGGTCGGCCTTGCCAGCATCGCCGCGCGACCGCTTCGCTTCGCGCTGGTCGCCGCACTGGTGCTCGCGCCGCTCGCGTTCCGGGCCGCGCCGCAGGCGCCCGACGTCGCGGTGGCCGCCGTGGTGATGTTCGCGGTGCTGGTGCCGGTGTACGGCCTGGTGTCGCTGGTGCTCGCGTCCGCGGTGCGCAGCGACGCCGAGCAGCGAGCCCGCCTGGACCGCCTGGAGTTCACCAACGAGGCCCTGTTCGCCGATCGCCAGGCGCTGCACACCGAGTCGCGCACCGACGCGCTGACCGCGCTCGCGAACCGGCGCCACCTCGAGGAGACGCTGCGCAACGAGTGGAGCCGCTGCCGGCGGTCGCGCTCTCCGCTGTCGTGCGTGCTTCTGGACGTGGATCACTTCAAGGCCTACAACGACCACTACGGCCATGACGGCGGCGACGACTGCCTGCGCGCCGTCGCGTCGCTGCTCGCGGACACGTCGCGCCGTCCCGGCGACCTCGTCGCGAGACAGGGCGGCGAGGAGTTCGTGCTGCTGCTCCCGGAGACCGGGTCCGGGGGGGCGGCGACGGTGGCCGAGCTGATCAAGCGCGCGCTCGCCGAGCGGGACCTGCCGCACGCCGCGTCGCCCACCGCGCCGCGCGTGACCGTGTCCATGGGCGTGGCCACCCTGGTGCCGGACGCCGAGCGCATTCCCGAGGAGCTTCTGAAGGCGGCGGACCTGGCCCTTTACGAGGCCAAGCGAAGCGGCCGCAACTGCGTGGTGATGGCGGACCGCGAGGCGCTGGAGTCGGCGCGACACGCGGCGCGGGGGATGATCGGCTGATCGCGTGGCCGCAAGAGGCCCGTCTCGGGCGTGTGCAGCGCGGCGCGGATCGTGCCTCGCACATGACCTTTCGTTCGCAAGACCCTGATTTCATGAGGACTGGCGCCGCTCAGCGGAGTACCCTTCGCGCACCGTCCTCGCCGATACCACCGACAGAGGTGCGATGAGCCAGGAACAACTGCCGCGCACCTCGCGGGCTGCGCGGAGCGCCGGGTCCGGCGTCAGGGGCGCGGCCTCGCTGGCCACCCAGCACGCCGAGCTGCAGCGCCTGCACGAGGCGCTGGAGCTGTCCACGCGCAAGTACCGCAGCCTGTTCGAGCTGGCGCCGGTCGGCTATCTGTATCTCGACGCCGAGGGGCAGATCCGGGAGGCCAACCTCGCGTCGGCGGCGCTGTTCGCCCAGCCGCAGGTGCTGCTGCGCAACGCGAACGTGCGCACGCTGGTGCGCGCCGAGGACCGGGGCGCGCTGGACGAGCACCTGGACGCGGTGCACCGCACCGGCGACCACGCGCTGCAGGTACGGGTGCTGCGCTCCGACGGGCTGCAGGTCCCGGTCAGCCTGCGCAGCACGGCGATGCACGGCGTCGACGGCGCGATCGAGGGCGTGCACATGGCGCTGATGGACGTCAGCGACCACCAGCAGGCGCAGTCGGAGCTGGAGCGCGCCCGCGACCACCTGCACCACCTGGCGCATCACGATCCGCTCACCGACCTGCCGAACCGGCTGCTGTTCGGTGACCGGCTCGGGCAGGCGGTGCTGCGCGCCCAGCGGCGGCGGCGCGGCCTGGCGCTGATGTTCATCGACGTGGACCGCTTCAAGTTCGTCAACGACTCCCTGGGCCACCAGGCCGGCGACGCGTTCCTGCGCGAGCTCGCGCGGCGCATCCGCGACGCGGTGCGCGCGGTGGACACGGTCGCGCGCATCGGCGGCGACGAGTTCACGGTGATCCTCGAGCGCGTGGACCGCCCGGAGCAGGCGGACGAGGTGGCCGCGAAGATCCGCTCCGCGCTGCGCGAGCCCGTGGTGCTGGGCGGGCACCGCGTCGAGGTCAGCTGCAGCATCGGCATCGCGCTGTTCCCGGGCCACGCGCAGACGCCGGAGACGCTGGTGCGCTGCGCCGACGCCGCGATGTTCGCCGCCAAGGAGCAGGGAAGGGACCGCGTGCAGGGCTTCACCGAGCGCCTCGCGCAGCAGGCGTCCTCGCGGCTGCTGGTGGAGAGCGAGCTGCGCGGCGCGGTGCGCGCGAGCCAGTTCCTGCTGCACTACCAGCCGCAGTACTGCGGGCGCAGCGGACGCCTGATCGGCGTCGAGGCGCTGGTGCGCTGGCAGCACCCGCACCGCGGCCTGGTCGCGCCGGACGAGTTCGTGCCGGTCGCGGAGGACTGCGGGCTGATCCGGGAGCTGGGCCACTGGGTGCTGGGCGAGGCCTGCCGCCAGGGCCGGCTGTGGCACGACCACGGGCATCGGCTGCGGGTCGCGGTGAACCTGTCCACGCGCCAGCTCGGGCTGCCGTCGCTGGTGACCGAGCTCGAGCAGGTCCTGGACGCGACCGGATTTCCGGCGGCCAGCCTCGAGCTGGAGATCACCGAGGGCGCGCTCACCGTGGACGCCGAGGCGGTGATCGCGCAGCTCCGGGCCCTGCGCGAGCTCGGCGTGCACATCGCGATCGACGATTTCGGCACCGGCTACTCGTCGCTCAGCCGGCTGCGCCGGCTGCCGATCTCGCGGCTCAAGATCGACGGCTCCTTCGTGCAGGGGATCCCGGACAACGCGGACGACCGGTCCATCGCGCGCGCGATCATTTCGATGGCGCACGACCTGAGCCTGGAAGTGATCTCCGAAGGCGTGGAGTCGGCGGCGCAGCGCAGCTTCCTCGAGGACAGCGGCGTCGACCTGCTGCAGGGCTTCTGGCTCGCGAGGCCCGACGCCGCCGACCGGCTGATCGCGCTGCTCGAAGCCTGACACGGGCCTGGCCCGGGCCCTGACTCGCGCGGGCTGCCGCGCGCGGTCGCCGCTGCGTTCCGGATCCCCCGTATCCCGCCCCCCTCTCTGGCCGCCCCATGCCACTTCGTAGAATGTATATTATGTCAAGTCCTACATGCGTTCTCCGTGCGAGTTCAGGCGATTTCTGAATCGCCGTAAGCATTCCTGATCAACAGGTTGCAGCTTCTTCTTCGCGCGCATTCTGTTTTTGCGTGCCCGGCTACCCCGTATCGACGTACACGTACACCTCGTCGTCCACGCACATCACCGGCCACGCGGGCGTGTCCGCGTCCACCGTCTCCACGGCGCCGCAGCCCGGACAGCGCACCTGCGCCGGATCCCGCGCCCGCCACGCATGCGCGGCGGCCCGGCTCGCGCCGCACGCCCCGCAGTCCTCCGCGACCACGCAGACCACCGCGTCGTCGCCGGGCGCGCCGTAGTCGCGTCCGGTCCCGCCGTGGAACACCAGCAACCGCTGCCCCGCGAGTTCCACGCGCAGCGGCGTCGGCGCGTCCGGCGCGAGGCGCGCCGCGAGCCGCCAGCCCTGCGCCGCGCGCTCGCCGTCGTCCATGAATCCGGCCATCACGGCCCTCCCGTGTCCGTTGCCGCCGGAGCATGCCCGATCGGCCCGCCATGACCTATATTCAGCGCCCTCATGGGCAGCGTCATCCATTTCGGCCCGCGCCGGCTCGACGCCGCCGCGCTGCGCGAGCGCGGCCGGCGCGTTGCGGGCGGCCTGCGCGAGCTGGGCTTGCACCGCGAAGGCGCACTCGCGCTGGTGCTGCGCAACGACCTCGCGTTCTTCGAGGCCACCACCGGCAGCCGGCTGGCCGGGTCGTGCGTGGTGCCGGTGAACTGGCACCTGACCGCCGCGGAGCTGGCCTACGTGCTCGACGACTGCGACGCGCGGGCGCTGGTGGTGCACGCCGATCTGCTGCCCCGGGTGCTGCCCGCGGTGCCCGCCGGGTGCCGCATCCTGGTCGTGGACACGCCGCCGGAGGTGGTGGACGCGTACGGGCTGCCGCCGCCCGCGGCGGCGCCCCCGGGCAGCGAGCCGTGGGAGGACTGGATCGCGCGCCAGACGCCGCTCGAGAGCCCCGCCGAGCCCCCGGGCAGCTACATGCTGTACACCTCGGGCACCACCGGCCAGCCCAAGGGCGTGCGCCGCACGCCGCTGTCGGCGGCCGGTCAGGAGGCCTACTACCGCTCGATCACGCACGGCTTCGGCCTACGCCGCGCCATGCGGGCGCTGGTCACCGGGCCGCTGTACCACAGCTCGCCGTACGCCCACGCCCACGTCGGCCTGTGGCTGGAGGCCGAGCAGTGGCTGATGGCGCGCTTCGACCCGGAGACGCTGCTCGCGATGGTCGAGGCCCACCGCATCACCCACATGCACCTGGTGCCGACGATGTTCGTGCGCCTGCTGCGTCTGCCGGACGCGGTGCGCGGGCGCTACGACCTGAGCTCCCTGGAGTGCGTCGCGCACGGCGCGGCGCCGTGCCCGCCGGCGGTGAAGCGCGACATGCTGGACTGGTGGGGCCCCGTGATCCGGGAGTACTACGGCTCCACCGAGGCGTCGGTGCTCACCGCCGTGGACG
>CBDUCN010000365.1:0-4836 GCA_965365655.1 uncultured Gammaproteobacteria bacterium
CCCGTCGCCGAGCAGATCCGGGCGCGTCGTGATCACCATCGGCCCGTCGGCCTCGTCGTCGGTGAGGCGGCCGTGGGAGCCGCGCACGAGGTCGGTGCGGTTCAGCGAGATCACGTCGAGCAGCGCACGGAAGCCGAGCTTGCGGCGCGCGAGCCGCGACGCCACCGCGAGCATCGGCACGCGGATGTCGGGGTCGATGAACAGCTCCACCGGGTCGTAGCCCGGCTTGCGGTGGATGTCCACGGTGCGCGCGTAGTCGGGCGCGCGTGCGTCGTCCAGCCAGTAGTAGTAGCTGAACCAGCGGTCCGCCTTCGACATCGCGACCAGCTCGCCGGAGCGCGGGTGATCGAGGCCCATCGCACGCTTGCCCTCGTCGTCGAGCACCGCCTCGACGCCATCGAGGCCCTCGACGAGTTCCTTCACCTCGGGAACGCGGCGGCGGTCCTTCACGTAGACGTGGGCGACCTGGTGGTCCGCCATCGCGAACGCATCGCTGGCGCCGGCGTCGAACACGTCGCGCCCGAGCTCCGAGCGCACGCGCACGAGTCCCGCCTCGCGCAGCGCGCGGTTCACGTGCACCGCGTCGCTGACCGGCGTGATGCCGTACTCCGAGACCACGATCACGTCGCGCCCGCCGCGCTCGGCCTCGGCGACGAGCTGGCCGCACACCGCGTCCACCTCCTGGAGATCCTGCTGCAGCCGCGGGTGCGCGAGGTCGGGGCCGAGGCGCTGCAGGTTGTAGTCGAGGTGCGGCAGGTAGCAGAAGGTGAGGGTGGGGTCGTTCTTGCGCATCACGTGCACGGTGGCGTCCGCGATCCACTGGCTCGCCGAGATGTCCGTCATCGGGCCCCAGAACTTGAACAGCGGGAACGTGCCCAGCTTCGCGTTCAGCTCGTCGCGAAGCTCCGGCGGGTTCGCGTAGTGATCCGGGATCTTGCGCCCGTCGGCGGGGTACATCGGCCGCGGCGTCGCGCTCCACTCGACGTCGGCATACATGTTGTACCACCAGAACATCTGCGCGCAGGTGAAGTCCGGGTCGCGCTTCCTCGCCGCGTCCCAGATCTTCTCCCCGTGCACGAGGCCGTTCGGCTGGCGCCACAGCAGCACCTCGCACAGATCGCGGAAGTACCAGCCGTTGGCGACCGCGCCGTGGCCGGACGGCGGCAGTCCGGTGAGCAGCGTGGACTGCGCGGTGCAGGTGACGGCGGGGAAGACGGTATCGAGCGGGCGCGCCGCGCCCTGGTCGGCGAGGCGCTTCAGCGTCGGCGTGTGCGCGCCGAGCAGCCGCGGCGCGAGGCCCACGACCAGGATCACGAGGACCGGCTTCATCGCCGCGATGATGTCAGCGGCGGGCGGGAGCGGCAACCGCGCGGGGACGCGACGCGTCCCCGCCCGTCGGCGCCCGATCCGGGCTAGACTCGCGTTGTCGCGAGCCGGGAGTCCGCACGCACGCCGCCGATGTCCGAGACGCCTACCGCACTGCTGCGCGCCTGGCTCGAGCGCCGGCTCGCGCCCGACGCGCGCGACTGGCTGGCCGGGCAGCGCGCGAAGCTCGGCCGCTCCGGCGCCGAGCGCGACCTGCACGTCACGCTGGGCATGATCCCGCGCAAGCTCGGCAAGGCCGACCTCGCGCCGGCGCCCGCCGACCTCGACGCCGCGAGCGCCGCGCGCCCGGGCTGGGATCCGCGGCCGTGGAGCCTCGCCGACGCCGCGCGCGTGCTGGTGCTGCTGGAGACTGCTTCGACCGGCGATTTCGCGGCGCGCTTCGAGGACCTGTGCCGCAATGCCGAGGTCGGCGAGCTGATCGCGTTCTACCGCGGCCTGCCGCTATACCCACAGCCGCAGGCGCTGGTCGCGCAGGCCGGCGAGGGGCTTCGCAGCAACATGCGCGCGGTGTTCGAGGCCGTCGCGCACGCGAGCCCCTACCCGCGCGAGGTGTTCGACGATGCGCGCTGGAACCAGATGGTGCTCAAGGCGCTGTTCGTCGGCAGCCGGCTGTCGCCGATCCAGGGACTGGACGCGCGCGCGAACGCGGAGCTCGCCGGCATCCTGTGCGACTACGCGCACGAGCGCTGGGCCGCGGGGCGCGCGGTGAGCCCGGAGCTGTGGCGCTGCGTCGGCCCGTTCGCGAAGGGCGCGATGGTCGACGACCTCGCGAGGGCGCTCGGCGCGGGCGCGACGCCCGAGCGCGAGGCCGCGGCGCTCGCGCTCGCCGCGAGCCCCGACCCGGCGGCCGCGAAGGTGCTCGCCGGCGCACCGGACCTGCAGGCGCGGGTGACCTCGGGCGAGCTCGCCTGGGAGCGCGTCACCCCCGCGTGAGACCCACCCACCGACCCGGACCGACGTCATGATGCTCATCGACCCCCACGCCCACATGATCTCGCGCACCACCGAGGACTACTCGGCGATGGCCGCCGCCGGCGTGGTCGCGGTGATCGAGCCCGCGTTCTGGATCGGCCAGCCGCGCACCAACGTCGGCTCCTACGCCGACTACCTGTCGCACATCCTCGGCTTCGAGCGCTTCCGCGCCGGGCAGTTCGGCGTGCGCCACTACTGCTGCATCGGGCTGAACTCGAAGGAGGCGAACAACGAGGCGCTGGCCGAGGAGGTCATGGACATCCTGCCGCGCTTCGCGACCAAGGAAGGCGTGGTCGCGATCGGCGAGATCGGCTACGACGAGCAGAGCGAGGCCGAGGACCGCTACTTCCGCGCTCAGCTCGAGCTCGCGAAGGAGCTCGAGCTGCCGGTGATGATCCACACCCCGCACCGCGACAAGAAGCGCGGCACGTCGCGCTCGATGGACGTGTGCGACGAGCACGGCATGGATCCGAACATGGTGGTCGTGGACCACAACAACGAGGAGACCGTGCGCGAGACCATCGACCGCGGCTACTGGGCCGGCTTCTCGATCTACCCGAGCACCAAGATGGGCAACGCGCGCATGGTGGAGATCCTGAAAGCGTACGGCGCCGAGCGCGCGATCGTGAACTCCGCGTGCGACTGGGGGATCTCCGAGCCGCTGGCGGTCGCGAAGACTGCGGCGCTCGCGCTCGAGCGCGGCATCCCCGAGGACGACGTGCGCAAGGCCTGCTACGCGAACGCGCTCGCCGCGTACGGCCAGAGCGGGCAGATGAACGAGACCGACTGGACCGCGCCCCCGCCGATCGACCAGCGCACCCTGTACGAGGGCAACTCGATCCTGCGCGGCGGCCGGGAGCCCGTGATCGCCGAGCGCCCCGAGCCCGGGTCGCTGGACAGGCTGGAGATCGAGTAGCGCACACGCAGCCGGCCGGCCCCGGCGGCGGGCGCCGGCCGACGGGAGATCACCGCATGGCGAGCCAGGCCCCGGACGCGACCCGCGCGCTGCACGCGGAGGTGGACCTGCTGCGCACCTGCGCGCGGCTCGCGCACGAGGCGGACGAGATCCTCGAGGAGGCCATGCGCCGGCGCTGGCCGCTGGCCGACGCGCTGGACGTGCTGATCCCGCTGCTCGCCGCGCACTGCGGCGCCGACGCGTGCCACGTGCACACCGTCGACGAGGACGGTGTCGAGCGCGACTTCCGCTGGAGCGCCGGCGGCGCTGCCGCGGACGACGGCGACTGGCCGAGGCCGGCCGGGCGCCGCGCCGCGTGGCGCGACGCGGGCGCGGGCCGCGCGCTGGTCGCCCAGATCCTCGACGTCGCCGGCGAGCCGTTCGGCACCGCCGCGGTGCGCGTGCCCGCGCCCGCGGACGAGCAGGGCCGCGAGCGCATCGAGCGCGTGCTCGACACCTGGTGCGAGGAGCTGGACAACTTCCTCGCCGCGATCGCCCGCGCGCGCTGCAAGCAGCGCGTGCTCGCGGACATCGCCGCGGCGCTGCGCCACCCGATCGTCGACCGCGGCGTGCAGCGCGCCGTCGAGGCGCTGATCACGGAGGTCCCCCTCGACGACCTGGTGCTCGTGTTCTGGCAGGAAGACGACCTCGCGCCCGAGAACGTGCACTGCGCCGTCGTCAGCGACGGCGAGCGCGCCGACGACGCGTTCGTGCGCGAGCACGCCGGGCGGCTGCTGCGCGGCGACAGCGCGGCCCTCGCCGCCGCGATGGGCATCGAGCGCCACCGCGAGGAGGTGCTGATCGGCGGCCGTCGCGACGGCAGCGTGATCGGCCGCCTGCTCGTCGCGCGCCGCGACGGCGAGTTCAACACCTTTGACCGCGACCTGCTGCAGACCTTCGCGCACATGCTCCGCGCGCGGGTGGTGGACTTCAACCGCGAATGGAAGCAGCTCTCGCTGTCGTTCCCGCGCGGCATCGTGCAGCGGCTGCTCGCGGAGGAGGACTATGCCGAGCGCCACCTGAAGCCGCAGGAGCGCGAGGCCGCGGTCCTCTACTGCGACATCTCGGGCTTCACCCGCATCAGCGAGCAGGTGCTCGGCACGCCCGCGCTGATCGGCCACCTCGTCAACACCTGGAGCGCCGAGGTGGTGCGCATCATCTGGGAGACCGGCGGCGTGTTCGACAAGATGGTGGGCGACTGCGTGATCGGCCTGTGGGGGCCGCCGTTCTTCGACCGCGAGCCGCGCGAATTGTGCCGCCGCGCGGCCGACGCCGCGCGGCGCATCCGCGACTACACCCGCACGCTGCCGCAGGCGCCGGGTCTCGACGCGCTGCGCGCCGCGGGCGAGCCCGTCGGCGTCGCGACCGGGCTCAACTGGTGTCCGCTGATGGTCGGATGCTTCGGGCCGAACGAGGACTACACCGGCTTCAGCGCGGGGATGAACAACACCGCGAGGCTGCAGGGGCTCGCGGGGCGCGACGAGATCCTGTGCATGGAAGGGTTCGTCGAGGTGTACGCAGAC
>CBDUCN010000366.1:0-4821 GCA_965365655.1 uncultured Gammaproteobacteria bacterium
CTCGCGCGGCGGTGCGCCGGGGGCGGGCTCCTCGGAAGCGGGCGGGCGCGCGGCTGCCGGGACCGGGGCGGCGGCCGCGTACACCACCCGGGTGCCGGCCAGCATGTCGTGCAGCGCGCGCTTCTCCCGGGTGAAGGCCGCCATCAGGTAGCCGGCGCCCAGCAGCAGGCTGGACAGGAAGTAGCCGAGGCTGCGCCCGATCGCGCGGCCCAGGCCCGGCGGCGCGCCGTCGGCAGTCGTCACCTTGAGCTCGAAGCAGCGCTTGCCCACCGTCGCCTGGTGCCGCGACGCGGTCTGCAGGCCGAAGTACAGCGGGATCGCGAGCAGCGTGACGCCGATGGTGATCGCGGTCAGCAGCAGCGCCGTCGCCTCGGTCACCTGGGCGGGCGGCGCGGCGCCCGGTGCGAGGCCGCCGAGGGTGAGCAGCGGAACCACCAGCCCGACTCCCATCAGGAGCACGGTCAGGCCGATGTTCAGGATCAGCGCGTCCACGCTCCACGCCGCTGCGCGCACCCAGAAGCCCGCCCACGGCCGATCCGGGTCGGGCGGGCCGGTGCGCAGCGTGTCGCCGTTGCGGTCCTTGAGCACGCCGGCGGCCAGCAGCACCGCGTCGATCAGCCACCAGAACGTGAGCCCGCCCAGCGTGAGCAGCATCAGCACGCCGGTCACCCAGCGCCCGATGTAGAAGCGGTGCACGCCGAACAGGCCGAGTGCGTAGCAGAGCAGGAACGCGGTGGACTTGGACTTGTCGGACATGGGCGGCCTGCGTGCCCGCGGCGCGATGTCGCGCCCGGCGAAAGCATAGCGGGCCGGGCGCGCCGGCGCCTGTCGGGACGACCCGACAGGTTCCTGGCGCCGCGGGGGTCGCACGGTGGCAGCCGGGGCCCGGGAAGCGGTCCGCGGAACTGCCGGACGAGTCGGAAATCCCCGTTGGTTCAGTGGCTTGCGGGATCCGGCGCCGGGTCCTGCCGCAACCTGGCACGGCCGTTGCTTCTCTCGGGGCAGGGAACGCTGACAGAGGAGACCCGACCATGAACCGATACCTGATCCTGGAGCACGATCGCCTCGCCGCCGACATCGCCGCGCTCGAGACGCGCCTCGCGGGCAGCAAGCCCGGGCCGGGGCTGCGCACGCGCAGCGTGCGCTCCTTCCTCTCCGCGCTGCGACGCCACAAGCGCGAGATGCTCAAGGACCTCGACCAGCGCATCGAGGAGCAGGGCCTGGCCCGCAACTGACGCGCTCACCGTCTTACCCCCCCCTACGAGGCCCCGAGCCTCGATCCTCCGGCCCGGTTCCCCCCCGGGCCGTTTTTTTTGCGGCCGCGCGATTTGCCACCCGCGCCGGCTTGCCGGAACATCAGCCGCCGGTCCAGCCACCGCGACGCCATGGGTTACCACGACCGCGACCATCCCGAGCCGGAGGCGCCTCCCGCGCAGTCCGCCGCCCAGATTGCACTCGCCGCCGGCGTACGCGCCGTGGGGGTCGCCGTGCTGCTGGTGGGGCTGTGGGCCGGCGTCAAGGTGATCCTGGAGGCGTGGGCGCTGTACGAGCAGCCGCAGCGAATCGAGCGCCTCGCGGGCGCGATCCAGCAGGGCTCCAACATCGACGGCGTGCTCGGCAGCCTCGCCGCGCCGGAGGACGGCGCGGCGGAAGCGGACGCTGCGGCCGCGCCGCGCGCGGGCGGCGGCTTCCGGCTGTCGTACTTCGCCGCGTGGTTCATCGCGCTGCTGCTGATGTTCGTGATCGGCAGCCTCGCGATGGCGGCCATCACCACCGGCGGGCGTCTCGCGCTGTACGACCTCGCGGTGAAGCAGCACTCGCGGGCAGTGATCCACGAGGTGCAGCGGCTGCGCCGCGCGACCTGAACGCCGCCGGCCGTCGAGAATCAGCGCGCTGCTACCGCTCTGGCAGGTCCACGTCCAGGAACAGCGCGTCCAGGCCCGCGCGGGTGCGGATGCGGCGCGCGGTGTCCACCAGCTCGCGGTCGAGGTGGGGCGCGAACAGCTCGATGAAGTCGTAGCTGAAGCCGCGCAGCGACGCGCCGCGGCGAAAGCCGATGCGCGCGGTGCTGGGGGGGAACAGGTGGCCCGCGTCCAGCAGCGCGAGGTCCCGGTCGGCGTGCGGGTCGTAGGCCATGCGGGCCAGCACACCGACGCCGAAGCCGGCGCGCACGTAGGACTTGATCACGTCCGCGTCGGTCGCGGTGACGCTCACGCGCGGCGTCGCCCCGGCCTTGCGGAACGCCTCGTCCAGCGGCGAGCGCCCGGAGAACGCGAACACGTAGGTGACCAGGGGGTGCTCCGCGAGCGCCTTCACGGTCACCGTCTCGAGCGCGCACAGCGGGTGGTCGCGCGGCACCAGCAGCGCGCGGTGCCAGCGGTAGCACGGCAGCATCACCAGGTCCTCGAAGTGCTCCATCGCCTCGGTGGCGATCGCGACGTCGGCGGCGCCGTCGTTGACGAGCTGCGCGATCTGCAGCGGAGTGCCCTGGTGCAGCTCGACGGTGACCCGGGGGAAGCGCTCGCGCAGCGCCTCGAGCACCGGCGGCAGCGCGTACTTGGCCTGCGTGTGGCTGGCGGCGATGGCGAGGTTGCCGCGGCCGGGGTCGCTGAACTCCTGGGCCGTGCGCTTGATGGTGTCGATCTCGATGAGCGCGCGGTCGGCGAGCTCGATGATGGCCTCGCCCGCGGGCGTGATGCGGGTGAGCTGGCGCCCGTTGCGCTCGAAGATCTGCACGTCCAGCTCGTCCTCGAGCTGGCGGATCTGCTTGCTGACCCCGGGCTGCGAGGTGTAGAGGCTGTCGGCGGTGGCGGAGACGTTGAGGCCGTGCTTGGCCACCGCGGAGATGAAGCGCAGCTGGCGGATGTTCACGGCGCGCCGCCTTCAGCAGGCTGTCGACGGTCGACAGCCTGCGCCCGGCACTGGGACGTGCCGACATGAATCAATCGCGCAAGTGATTGATTCATGGGGCGAGCGGGAGGCCGCCCAGGAAACCGACATGGCCGCGTAGCGAGTTGCAATTCGACAGGACGGCGAATTTCAACAGGGTCGTGAGACCGCGCGGAGCCGGCGGGGCCTTTCGCCCGTCGTCGCAGCCGCCGCGGTGAGGGCGTCACGAGCGCTCAGCTTCCGGCCACGGTCATGCGCTCGATGAGCACCGAGCCGCAGCGGATGTTGCCGCGCAGGTCCACGTCGTCACCGACGCGGCGAATGCCGGCGAACATGTCGCGCAGGTTGCCGGCCACGGTGATCTCCTCGACCGGATGCACGATGCGTCCATCCTGCACCCAGAATCCGCGCGCTCCACGCGAGTAGTCGCCGGTCACCGCGTTGATGCCGAAGCCCATCAGCTCGGTCACCAGCAGCCCCTCGCCCATCTCCTCGAGCAGCGCGTCCAGGCCGCCGCCGTTCGGCTCCACCGTGAGGTTGTGCACGCCGCCCGCGTTGCCGGTGGTCTCCAGTCCCAGGCGGCGCGCGGAGTAGCTGTCGAGCACGTAGCCCTGCAGCACGCCGTCGCGGACCAGGTCCCGCGCACGGGTCGCGACGCCCTCGCTGTCGAAGGCCGCGCTGCCCAGCGCGCGCGGCAGGTGCGGCTGCTCGTGGATGCGCACGAACTCCGGAAAGATGCGCTTGCCGGCGTGCTCGAGCAGGAACGTGGCCTTGCGGTACTGGCTGGAGCCGCGCACCGCCGAGACGAGGTGCTGGAACAGGCCGCGGGCGACCTCGGCCGCGTACACCACCGGCGTGTCGCGGGTGCCGATCTGGCGCGAGTCCAGCCGCGCCACGGCGCGCCGGGCGGCGTGCTCGCCGACCGCCTGCGCGGACTCCAGGTCCTCGGCCCGGCGTGCGGTGGAGTACCAGTAGTCGCGCTGCATGCCGGCGCCGTTGCCGGCGATCACCGAGCAGCTCAGCGACTGCCGGCTGCTCGGGTAGCCGCCGGTGAAGCCGTGGCTGTTCCCGTACACGAACAGCCCGTCCTGGCGCGCCGCGCTGGCGCCCTCCGAGTTGCTGATGCGCTCGTCCGCGCCGCGCGCCGCGTCCTCCGCGGTGCGCGCCAGGGTGATCGCCTGCTCGGGCCCCAGCGACCACGGGTGGAACAGGTCCAGATCCGGCGGATCGCCGGCCATGCGCGCCGCGTCGGCGAGCCCTGCGTACGGGTCCTCCGACGCGAAGCGGGCGATGTTCAGCGCCGCGCGCACGGTCTCCGCGACGGCGCCCGGCGAGAAGTCCGAGGTGCTCGCCGAGCCCTTGCGCCGGCCCTGGTACACGGTGACGCCGAGGCCCTTGTCGCGGGTGTGCTCGATGGTCTCCACCTCGCCGAGGCGCACGTTGACGGAGAGCCCGGCGCTGACCGTCGCGGCCGCCTCGGCCTCGTCGGCGCCGCCGTCGCGGCAGCGCGCGAGCGCGTCGTGCACGAGGTCGCGCAGCGCGTCCAGGTTCGCGGGATCGGGGGTGAAGGGCGTGGGGTCGGACATGGTGCGGCGGGCCTCGGGCTGGCGCCGGATTCTATCAGCCGCCGGCTCCCGCGCCGGACGCCGCCGGCGGCCTTGACCTGATCGTGCATTCAGGCAGGCTAGGATGTCCGCGCGCTCGCGACGGCGCACGGCGCGACACGCATTCCCCGGGAAGCCCTGTTGGACGTCACCCACATCCTCGACCCCCTGAACGACGAGCAGCGCGCCGCGGTCGCCGCGCCGCCCGGGCACATGCTGGTGCTGGCCGGCGCCGGCAGCGGCAAGACCCGGGTGCTGGTGCACCGCATCGCGTGGCTGCTGTCCACCGGCGAGGCCACGCCCCACGGCATCCTCGCGGTGACCTTCA
>CBDUCN010000367.1:0-4819 GCA_965365655.1 uncultured Gammaproteobacteria bacterium
GGTTCCGGAGACGAATCAGAGGCGCAGACCGGCGCCTCCGGCCCGGCGGTCGCGCGTGACGGATCCGGCGCGCCAGCCACGGCGCTCTCGGATGACGGGTCCGGCGCGCAGCCGGCGGAGCCGGCAGCGGCTGACGCGCCGGCGCGGCGCGAGCCGCGACGGCCCGACCCGCTGAAGCAGCACTGCGCCGACTGGGCGGAAGCGCCCCCGCACCCCGACCCGGATGCGGCGCGGGCGCTGGAGGAGCGCTTCGACGCGGCCTGCCGCGCGGTGCGCGCCGCGCGCGCCGCGCGCCGCGGCGCGTCACGGCTCGAGGGGCTGCGCGCCGAGTGCGAGGCGCTGCTATCCGGCAAGCGGCGTCTCAACGAGCGCGGCGTGAAGCGACTGGAGCAGCGGTTTCGAGAGGTGGTGGGCGACGGCGTGGCCGGCGACGTCTCCGAGGGCGGCGCGATGGCCGGTCTCGCCCCGCGCGTGGAACGCCAGATCGCGCGCCTGCGCGACCGCCTGCGCGAGCAGGTGACGCGGCGCCACGAGCTGCTCGAGGGCCTGCCGGCGCGGCTGGACGCGCTGGCGGCGGCGGTGGAGCAGGGGCAGTCCGGCGACGCGGCGGCGCTCAACGAGGCCATCGACAAGGATCTGCAGTCGCTGGAGGCGATGGATGCGCCGGCCGATCGGCTGAAGCCGCTGCGGCGCCGGCTCAAGGCCGTCGCGCCGAAGGTGCGCACCATGCGCGCGTGGGAGCAGTTCGGCGCCGACCAGGCGCGCGAGCGCCTGTGCGAGGAGATGGAGGCGCTCGCGGAGGCCGGGCTGCCGCCGCCGGAGATCGCGTCGAAGGTGCGGGACGCCCGCGCGCGATGGAAGGCGCTGCAGCCGGGCAATCCGGGGATGTCGCAGAAGCTGTGGCACCGTTTCAACGGCGCGGCCACGAAAGCGTACGAGCCCTGCCGGGCCTGGTTCGCCGAGCGGGCGGAGGCGCGCAAGGCCAACCTCGCGGTGCGCGAGGAGATGACGGCGGCCGTCGACGCGCTGGCGGACGCGTTCGAGGCCGACGGCTTCGACGAGTCGGCGGCGGACTGGAAGGGGCTCGCGAGGCAGCGCCGGGAGCTGGACCGGGGCTGGCGCGACGCGGGACCCGTGGACCGCAAGGCGGCGCGCACGCAGGAGAAGCGCTTTCGCGCGGCGCTGGCCCGCCTCGACAAGCACCTGGACGCCGAGCGGCAGCGCTGCGTGCGCGTCCGCGAGCGACTGATCGCGGAGGTCGAGGCGCTCAAGGGCACCGGCGATCTGCGCGACGCGACCGAGCGTTGCAAGGCGCTGCAGCGGCAGTGGCAGGTGACGGTGCCGGGCTCGCGCAAGCTCGAGCAGGCGCTGTGGGAACGGTTCCGCGGCGCGTGTGACGTGCTGTTCGAGCAGCTCAAGCAGGAACAGGGCGAGCGCCGTGCGCACGGCCGTGCGGCCATCGACGCCCGCGAGGCGCTGTGCGCCGAGCTGGAGGCGCTGCTGGAGGTGGACGACGGCGGCCTTGCCGCAGCGCGGCGCGAGGTCGACCGGCTGCGCGAGGCGTGGCGCGATGCGCCGCGCGCGCCGAAGCGCGAGTCGGTGGCGCTGGAGCGACGCTTCGACGAGGCGCGCCGGAACTTCATGGCGCGCCTGCGCGAGCGCGAGCGGGCCGCGGCGCGGGCCGCGCTGGACGCGCTGCGCGCACGGTCGGCGCTGTGCGACGAGGTGGAGGCGCTGGCCGCCGCGGGCGCGGTGCCCGCGCAGACGCTGGACGGCCTGCGCGCGCGCTGGGACGCGCTGCCGCCGGCCGGGGACGGCGCGGACGCGGTGACCGCGCGCTTCGAGCGCGCGCTGGCGGCCGGCGCGGACGACGCCGCGCGCGCGGCGCTCGCGGCGGAGCACGACGCGAACCGCGAGGCGCGCGAGGCGCTGTGCCTGCGCATGGAGATCGTCGCCGGCGTGGATTCGCCGCCGGCGTTCGCGCAGGCGCGCATGCAGGCGCAGGTGGCGCGGCTCGCGTCGGCGTTCGGCGACCGGAAGTCCGCCGGCAGGTCCGCCGGAGGAGCCGCTGGCGAGGGCCCGGGCGCCGACGACGGCGAGTCGCTGCTGCGCCGCTGGTGCTGCGCAGGCCCCGCGTCGCCGGCCGACGCGCCGGCCCTGCAGGCGCGCTTCGGTGCCGCGCTGGAGGCCTGGGGGCGGCGCTGACCGGCCGTGCACGGTCGTGCGGCTCACTCCCGCTCGTGACGGGGTGGCGGGCAGGGTAGGGGAGTCGGCGATCTGCTCGCGGGCAGGGCCGGTGCCGGGCGCGCATCGCGCGACCGCGAACCAGCCGGGACGCGCCGCGGCGGCGACGCCGCGGGTGTGCATCCCGAGCTCGCCGGCGCTCGCGCGTGCGCCGATCGCGCATCCGGCGTGCGCCGCCGCTGCCCGTCACGGCGCGCCGCGGGCGCGGTGCGCGGCGAACGGCCGACGATCGCTCAGCGCGCCGAGTAGCCGCCGTCGAGCAGCAGGTCGGCGCCGGTCATGAACGACGACTCGTCGCTCGCGAGGAACACCGCGCCGTCGGCGATCTCCTCGGGCCGGCCGAGGCGCCCGAGCGGGTGCATCGGCGCGCCCCATTCCCGCTCGGCGCCGTCCAGGCTGCCGAAGCGGCTCGCGAGGCGGCGCGTCGCGGTGCCGCCCGGAGACAGCGTGTTGACGCGGATGCCGTGCTCCGCGTGATCGAGGGCCATCACCTTCGCGAGCTGCAGCAGCGCGCCCTTGGTCGCGCAGTACGCGGCCTGGCCCGTGTACGCGACGCGGCCCATCTGCGAGGCCATCAGGATCACCGAGCCGCCGCCGCGCGCGCGCAGGTGCGGCAGCGCGTGCTTGCAGGTCAGGAACACCCCGGTCAGGTTGACGTCCAGCGCGTCGCGCCAGTCATTCTCGGGCAGCGTCTCCACCGTCGCCATCGGCGTCATCGTCGCGGCGTTGGCCACCACGATGTCCAGGCCGCCGAACGCGTCCACGGCGGCGGCGACGCCGCCGGCCACCGCCGCGCCGTCGCGCACGTCGCACGCGGCGTGGACCGCACGACCGCCGGCGCCGGCGACCTCGCCGGCCACCGTCGCCGCGGCCTGCGCGTCCAGGTCCAGGCACTGCACCGCGGCGCCCTCGCGCGCGAAGGCCAGCGCGACGGCGCGGCCGATGCCGTGGCCGGCGCCGGTGACGATCGCGACGCGTGCGTCGAGTCTGCCCATGTGCGTGCTCCAGGAGGCCCCGTCCGGTCCCGAGTGTAGACGCCGCGCGCGGCGGCGCCGTGCTTTCGCGCCTCCGCGGCTTGCACCATGATGACCGACTTCATGAGTGCCGTCGCCGACGCCGAGGACCGCCCGCGCTTCCTGTTCACCGGGCGGCAGTGGCTGGTGCTGCTGCTGGTGCAGGTGGTGACGCTGACCTTCGGCGCGAGCATCACCGCCACCAACGTGGTGCTGCCGCAGATCCGCGGCGCGCTGTCCGCGACCCAGGACCAGGTGGCCTGGATCGTGACCCTGTACCTGGTCGCGGCGGCGGTCGCGACACCGCTCACCGGCTGGCTCGCGGGCCGCCTCGGCTGGCGCCGCTTCATGGTCGGCACGCTGGTGGGCTTCACCGCCGCGTCGCTGCTGTGCGGCCTCGCCGGGTCGCTGGAGTCGCTGATCGCCGCGCGCGTCGCGCAGGGACTGTTCGGGGCGCCGCTGATGCCGCTGGGGCAGGGGATCCTGCTCGCGATCTTCCCGCGCGACCGCCACCCGCTGGTGCTGATGCTGTGGGGCGTGGGCGGCGTCATGGGGCCGGTGCTCGGGCCGGTGATGGGCGGGCTGGTCGCGGAGTGGCTGGACTGGCGCTGGGTGTTCTTCACGCTCGCGCCGGTGGCCGGCGCGAGCGCGCTGCTCGCCGCCGCCGCGCTGGGCGACCAGGAGCGCGGCACCTCGGGGCGTCTCGGCTGGACCGGCTTCCTCGCGCTCGCGATCGCGATGGCCTCGGCGCAGCTGATGCTGGACCGCGGGCATCGCCTGGACTGGTTCGAGTCGCCGGAGATCGTCGTCGAGGCGATCCTCGCGGTGGTCGGGCTCGCGGTGTTCGTCGTCAACACCGCGCTCGCGCGGCTGCCGTTCCTGAGCCCGCGCCTGTTCACCGACCGCAACTTCGCGCTGGGCATCGGCATGGCCTTCCTGATGGGCGCGCTCAGCTACACGCCCATCGTGCTGTTCCCGCCGCTGCTGCAGGATCTCCGCGGCTATCCCGACTCGGTGATCGGGTACCTGATGTCGGCGCGCGGCCTGGGCAACTTCGTGAGCTTCCTGGTCGTCGTGCAGTTCACGCGCTGGAACGCGCGCCTCGCGCTGGCGGCCGGCCTCGCGCTGCAGGCGTGGGCCGGGTGGGAGATGAGCCGGCTCGACATCAACATGACCGAGCTGGACGTGTTCTGGACCAACTTCGTGCAGGGCTTCGGCTTCGGCCTCGCGTACACGCCGATGACGGCGCTCGCGTTCTACACCCTCGCGCCGCACCTGATCGTGCAGGGCTCGGCGGTGTTCAACCTGATGCGCAACTTCGGCAGCAGCCTGTTCATCTCGCTGAGCATCCTGGTGCTGGTGCGCACGACGGCCGAGAACTACGCGGGGCTGTCCAGCATCGTGTCGCCGGTGAACGAGCTGATGCGCCACCCAAGTGTGACCGGGGGCTGGTCGGCGGACACGTCGCCGGAGCTCGCAGCGCTGAGCGCCGAGATCCGCCGCCAGGCGGCGATGGGCGGCTACATCAACGCGTTCCTGCTGTTCGCGGGCACCGCGGCGGC
>CBDUCN010000368.1:0-4816 GCA_965365655.1 uncultured Gammaproteobacteria bacterium
TTCGAGCTGATGAAGGGCATGATCGAGGCCGGCGCCGCCGGCGTGCACTTCGAGGACCAGCTCTCGTCGGCCAAGAAGTGCGGCCACATGGGCGGCAAGGTGCTGCTGCCGACGCAGGAGTCGGTGCAGAAGCTGGAGGCCGCGCGCTTCGCCGCCGACGTGCTCGGCGTGCCGACCATCGTGATCGCGCGCACCGACGCGCTGGCCGCGGAGCTGCTGACCAGCGACGTGGACCCGCGGGACCAGCAGTTCGTGACCGGCGAGCGCACGGTGGAGGGCTTCTACCGCACCCGCTGCGGGATGGATCAGGCCATCTCCCGCGGGCTGGCCTACGCGCCGCACTGCGACCTGATCTGGATGGAGACCGGCAAGCCGGACCTGCAGGAGGCGAAGACCTTCGCCGAGGCCATCCACGCGAAGTTCCCGGGCAAGATGCTGTCGTACAACTGCTCGCCGTCCTTCAACTGGAAGCGCCACCTGGACGACGGCACCATCGCGAAGTTCCAGCGCGAGCTGGGCGCGATGGGATACAAGTACCAGTTCATCACGCTGGCCGGCTTCCACGCGCTGAACTACAGCATCTTCGACCTCGCGGCGAAGTACCGGGATTCCGGCATGACCGCGTACGTCGAGCTGCAGGAGAAGGAGTTCGCGGCCGAGGACCGCGGCTACACCGCCACCAAGCACCAGCGCGAGGTGGGGGCGGGCTACTTCGACGCCGTGACCCAGGCCGTGACCGGCGGCACCTCGTCGATCACCGCGATGTCGGGCTCCACCGAGGAGGAGCAGTTCGACGAGGCCGACAAGGGCGCGCAGGCCGCGGCCTGAGCGACGGCCAGACGGCGCGCCAGGGCACGTCCGTGCCCTGGCGCGCCGCCGGCAGCGCGGCGGGTTCGCCGCGCTGCCGGCGCAGCGGACCCGGCCCGGGGGCGCCGTCCCCGGGCCGGCCGCGTCAGCGGGGCGGCACGGGCGCGCCGCCCAGCAGGCGGTCCAGCACCGACTCGTAGATCTCGCTCAGCAGGTCCAGGTCCGCGGCGCGCACGTGCTCGTCGACCTTGTGGATGGTCGCGTTGACCGGCCCCAGCTCGATCACCTGCGTCCCGGTGGGCGCGATGAAGCGCCCGTCCGAGGTGCCGCCGCCGGTGTTCAGCTCCGGGTCCACGCCCGCGCGCTCGCGCAGCGCCGCGCGCACCGCGTCGACGAGCTCCCCGCGCCCGGTGAGGAACGGGTTGCCCGACAGCGACCACTCCAGCGTGTAGCGCGCCCCGTGCCGCTCGAGCAGCGCGCGCACCCGCTGCTCCAGTGACTCGCGGCTGCTCTCGGTGCAGAAGCGGAAATTGAAGCGCGCCTCCACGTGGCCCGGGATCACGTTGTCGGCGCCGGTGCCGGCGTGCACGTTCGAGAGCTGGAACGAGGTGGCGGGGAAGAACTCGTTGCCGTCGTCCCAGGTCTGGTCCGCGAGGTCCGCCGCGACCCGCGCGAACACGTGGATCGGGTTCAGCGCGTCCTCGGGATAGGCGACGTGGCCCTGCACGCCCTCGATGCGCAGGGTCGCGTTCAGCGACCCGCGGCGCCCCACCCGCACCACGTCGCCGACGCGCTCGCGGCTGGACGGCTCGCCCACCACGCACCAGTCCATCGCTTCGCCGCGGGCCTGCAGGGTGCGCACCACGTGCACCGTGCCTTCCACCGACGGTCCCTCCTCGTCGCTGGTGACGAGCAGCGCGATGGAGCCCCGCGGCGCGGCGCCGTCGGCGAGAAAGCGCTCGCAGGCGGTCACGAACGCCGCGATGCTGCCCTTCATGTCGGCGCTGCCGCGCCCGTGCAGCATGCCGTCGCGCAGCACCGGCTCGAACGGCGGGGTGCTCCACGCCTGCGGCGGGCCGGTGGGGACCACGTCGGTGTGCCCGGCGAACACGAACAGCGGTGCAGCGTCGCCGCGGCGCAGCCACAGGTTGCGCACCGGGCCGGAGTCCATCCACTCGGCGCGGAAGCCGAGCGGGGCCAGCCGTTCCACCAGCAGGTCCTGGCATCCGGCGTCGTCGGGGGTGACCGAGGGCCGCGCGATCAGCGCCGACGCCAGCGAGACGGTGGCCGACGCGCTCACACGCGTCGTTGCCGTGACGCGCGCGTCCGGCGGGGCGGGCCGCCGGTCACGGCGAGCCTCCCTGCTCCTCCTCGTCCGGCGCGTGGCGCATCATGTAGAAGGCCTGCGCGATCACGAACAGCACGGTGAGCCCGAGCATGCCGAACAGCTTGAAGTTCACCCACGTCTCGGTGTCGAAGTTGTAGACCACGTAGAGGTTGAGCAGGCCCACGGCGGCGAAGAACACGACCCAGCTCAGGTTCAGCCGGGTCCACACCGCCGGGGGCAGGGTCACGTTGGAGCCCAGCATGCGCTCCACCAGCGTCCGGCGGCCGATGAACTGGCTCGCCAGGAACGCGGCGCCGAAGGCCCAGTTGACCACCGTGGGCTTCCACTTGATGAAGATCTCGTCGTTCAGGGCCAGCGTCACGCCGCCCAGCACGACCACCAGCACCAGCGTCACCAGGTGCATGTTCTCCACCTTGCGGCGGCGCAGCCAGGTGATTCCCACCTGCACGGCCGTGGCCACGATCACCACCGCGGTGGCCGCGAGAACCCCCTGGTGCTGGTCCTCGTAGAGCTTGAACGTGACGAAGAACAGGATGATGGGGAAGAAGTCGAATAGCAGCTTCAAGGGTGCATCCCGCGGGCGCGTCTGGCGTGGCCGCGGATTATAGAGCCGCGCCGCGCGCCCGTGCCGCGGCCGCCCGCATCGGATAGACTTCGGCGCTTTGCGTGATGCGGGACGCGCGCCCGCGGCCCGTCCCGCCGCATCTCCCGGTCTCCCGATGGCGCAGGTCTTCCACCTCCACCCCCAGAACCCGCAGCCCCGGCTCGTGGGCCAGGCGGTCTCGCTGCTGCGCGGCGGGGCGGTCGCGGTGTACCCCACCGATTCGACGTACGCGTTCGGCTGCGCGATGGACAACAAGGCGGGCCAGGAGCGCATCCGGCGCATTCGCGCGCTCGAGGACGACCACCACCTGACGCTGGTGTGCCGCGACCTCTCGGAGCTCGCGCTGTTCGCGAAGGTGGACAACACCGCGTTCCGCCTGCTGCGCGCCCACACGCCGGGTCCTTACACCTTCATCCTGCGCGCGACGCGGGACGTACCGCGGCGGCTGCAGGACCCGAAGCGGCGCACGATCGGGCTGCGGGTGCCGGACAACGGGGTCGCACGCGCGCTGCTGGACGCGCTCGGAGAGCCGCTGATGAGCACGACCTGCAAGCTGCCCGGGGACGCGCTGCCGCTGAGCGACCCGGACGACGTCGAGGCGCGCACCGGAAAGCTGGTGGACGCGATCGTGGAGTCGGGGGGCTGCGGAGTGGACTCGACCTCGGTGGTGGACCTCACCGACGCGCTGCCCCGGGTGCTGCGCCGGGGCCTGGGCGACGTCTCCGCGTTCGAGCGCGGCTGAGCCCGTGACGCGTCCGAACCCGCTCCTGCGACGCCCGCCGGACGCTCCGGCGCGCCGCGCGCGCCGGCGGGTGCCCGTGCGCCTGGCCGGGGATCCCCGGCGAACGGCTCGTGCACCGTCGCCAGACGTCCACGGGCGCTGATCGGCGGTGGAGCTCGCATGGCCCGCGAAGCTGGCGGTGTGGGTGCTGCCGGTGCTGTTCGCGATCACGCTGCACGAGGTGGCGCACGGCTGGGCGGCGCGCTGGCTGGGCGATCGCACGGCCGAGATGATGGGCCGCCTGACGCTGAACCCGCTCAAGCACATCGACCCCGTGGGCACGGTGCTGGTGCCGGGCCTGCTGCTGCTGGCCGGGGGATTCCTGATCGGGTGGGCGAAGCCGGTGCCGGTGGCGACCCGCAACCTGCGGCGTCCGCGGCGCGACATGGCCCTGGTGGCGCTCGCCGGCCCGCTGGCGAACCTGGCGATGGCGGTGGGGTGGGCGGTGGTCGCCCGCCTGGGGCTGGTCTACTATTCGTCCCTTTCCAGCGCCGACGCCGGCGGGATGGCGGCGCAGGCGGCGGTCTTCGCCCTGTGCGCGGGGGTCGCCGGGATATTCTTCAACGTGGTGCTCATGGTGCTCAACCTGCTGCCGATCCCGCCCCTGGACGGCGGTCGGGTGCTGGCCGGCGTGGTGCCGCCGCGGGTGTCGTCCTGGCTCGACCGGGCGGAGCGCTTCGGGCTGCCCATCGTGCTCGTGCTGCTGGTCACGGGCGTGCTCGCGAAAGTCATCGGCGCGCCCATCGTCTTCGTCATCGCCTCGCTGCTGGACCTCTTCCACATGCCACCCAACGTGTTCCAGGACGTGCTCGGCCTCATCCAGCCGCGCTGGGGTGCGCCGTGAGCGCGGTTCCCGGCCAGGCGCTGCGCGTGCTGTCGGGCATGCGGCCCACCGGGCGGCTGCACCTTGGCCACTACCACGGCGTGCTCAAGAACTGGGTGCGGCTGCAGCACGAGTACGAGTGCTTCTTCTTCGTCGCCGACTGGCACGCGCTCACGACCCATTACGAGACGCCGGAGACCATCGGTCAGCACGTGTGGGACATGGTGGTGGACTGGCTCGCGGCCGGCATCGATCCCGGCGACGCGCGACTGTTCGTGCAGTCCCGCGTGCCGGAGCACGCCGAGCTGCACCTGCTGCTTTCGATGGTCACGCCGCTCGGCTGGCTGGAGCGGGTGCCGAGCTACAAGGACCAGCAGGAGAAGCTCAAGGAGCGCGACCTCGCCACCTACGGCTTCCTGGGCTACCCGCTGCTGCAGAGCGCCGACATCCTGA
>CBDUCN010000369.1:0-4813 GCA_965365655.1 uncultured Gammaproteobacteria bacterium
CGTAGACCCTCGCGAGCGCGACGATGCGATCCAGGTCGCCGCTGTCCACCAGCGCGGTGAGCGCCGGGATGGCGCGCGCTAGCCCCGCGCGGTTGACCTGGTCCAGCAGGTCCATGCCCTCGGCGGCGGTCTCGGCCATGCGCACCACCATGTCGTCGGTGAGCGCGTCCTTCGCGGCGTGCACCAGGTGCGCGACCTCGGCGTCCGCCGCGGCGCCGTTCGATTTCTCGCTCATGTCAGGGCCCTCACAGCAGCCCGCGGGCGGACGTCCAGTACAGCTTGTTGTAGGCCATCTTGAACCAGTGCACCGCGCGCGTCGGCGGCTTCGGGTCCGGCGGGTTCTGGTAGTCGAACATCGCGTAGGTGGCGCGGTCCTTGCCGGCCTCGATGAAGCAGAACACCTTGCCGTCGTAGTCGCGCACCGGCGACCCGAGCTTCACCATCGCGGCGATGTTCTCGCCCAGGGTCTCGGCCTCGAAGTGGGCGGTGGAGCCGGCCTTCGAGATCGGGAGGTTCGTGGTGTCGCCGAGCACGAACACGTTGTCGCGGCCCTCCATGTTCAGGCGGTGGCGATCGGTGGGGATCCAGCCGCGCTCCCCGAGGCCGCTCTTCTCCACCACCTCCATGCCGCGGTGCGCCGGGATGGTCACCAGCAGGTCGTACGGCTCCTCGGTGTCCTCCTCGGACAGCACCACCTTGCGCGCGCCGTCGACCTCCTTCATGTTGAACAGCGTCTCGTAGCTGATGCCGAGCCGGTCCATCTCCGGCGCCGCCCACTTCGCGACGTTCTCGAGGCTGTGCACGCGCCCGATTGGATAGGTGTAGTGCAGCTTCACCTTGTCCAGCATGCCCCGATCCTTGAAGTAGTCGTGGAGCATGAACGTGATCTCGAGCGGAGCCATCGGGCACTTGTGCGGCACGCCGACGGCGATCACCACGCGCCCGCCCTCGAACTTCTGCAGCGCGTTGAACATCTTGATCGCGTCCGCCTCGGTGTAGAACTGCAGCGCGTTCTCGGCGAGGCCCGGGGTCTCGTCGGCCATCGCGCGCGAGCCGGTGGCGATCACGATCACGTCGTAATCCACGCTCCGCCCGCTCTGGGTGAGCACGCGGTTCTGGTCGAGCTGGAACTCGGTGACCGGATCGACCTGGAAGTCGATGCACGGCTCGAGAAGGGAACGCTGATCGCGATACAGCTCGTCGGGCATCATGCGCCCGACGGCGAGGTAGAGCAGCCCCGGCTGGTACATGTGCCGGTCCGACGCCGACAGCATGGTGATGCGCGCCTTGCCGGCCTTGATCTCGGGCGCGAGGCGGCGCGCGAGGTTGTTTCCGAGGATGGTTCCGCCCATCCCGCTTCCGACGATCAGGATCTTCATGCGTTCTCCTCCGCGCGCGCTCCGGCGCTATTTCATCTTCTTGACGACGATGTGCCAGACACCGTCCTTCTCCTCGGTCCCGACGTGCTCGTGCTTCGCCTTGCGGATCCATTCCGGGACGTCGGTGGCCGAGCCCCGGTCGGTGGACAGCACCTCGACCTCGTCACCGACCGCAGCCATCTTCATCGCCGCGATCAGCTCCATCAGCGGCCCCGGGCAGAAGCTGCCCCGCGCATCCACGACCCGGCGTTCAGCCATCGTCCACCTCCTGCACCGGCGATCCGGCCCGCGGCGCTCCCTCAGAACGAGAGGAGCTGGCCGCCGCGCGCGTCGTCCAGAAACTTCGTGAGCCCGAGCGGCTCGGCGAGCCAGTCCTCGAGCTGATCCGTGCCGCAGCCGAGCACGTCCACCGCCATCGAGCACGGATGGATGCGCGCGTCGCCGAGCTCCACCGCGCTCTGGAACAGCATCCGGAAGCCGGGCGCGTTCTTCGTCTCGAGCAGGGTGCCGAACTCCCCCTCCACGCCCGGCGCGGCGGCCGCGTCCTTGAAGAAGGGCATGAGCGCGTTCATCGACAGGAGCACCGTGACCTCCTGCCCGCTCACGGCCGCCACCGACGCGACCATCGCGGCCATCTGCAGGCGCTCGCGGGTCGCCGAGGTCACGATGATGCTGATGCGGTCGGTCATGTGCGCCCCTTCACCCTGGAGCGCCCGCGGCTCCGACTGATGCACTATTTCCCGGCGCCGGCGCCGCGGCATTGATCTCGATCAACTCCGACCCGCGCGGACGGGCGCGCGCCGCCGGCCGGGTGTCCACGCCGGGGCGCGTCCGGACCCGAGCGCCGCGCGGCCGCGCCCGCCGCCCCGGGGCAGCCGGCTGCCCCGCCGCACACGGACGGGGCCGGCACCCGTGCTAACCTCGCCGCCGTTCGCAGCCAGGGCATCGCACATGACGCAGCAGCACTCGCCGCCGCCCGCGCGCGTGGCGCTGATCACCGGCGCCGGCGGGCGCGGCGGCATCGGGCGCGCCATCGCGCAGGCGCTGGCCCGCGACGGATTCACCCTCGCGCTGACCGACGTCCGGCGCGACCCGGACACCCTGCCGCCCGACGAGGTCGCGTCCGGCTGGCGCGGCATCGAGAGCGTCGCGGACGAGGCCCGTGAGCAGGGCGTCGCGGCGCAGACCTTCTGGTGCGACCTGCGCGACCCGCACGCGATCGAGTCGCTGGTCGCGGACGTGGTCGCGCGCCTCGGGCACGTGGACGTGCTGGTGAACAACGCTCGTGCACTGATGGGCCGCGACAGCGCTCCGGTGACGGAGCTGGATCTCGACGTCTGGCAGACCTTCCTCGCGATCAACTCGACCGCCCCGTTCCTGATGATGCAGTCGGTGGCGCGGCGCATGATCGAGCGCGGCCGGGGCGGACGCATCGTCAGCATCGGCTCCGACCTGTCCAAGCGCGGGCTGCCGAGGTCGGCCGCGTACGCCGCGTCGAAGTTCGCGCTGCTGGGGCTCACCCAGTCGGCGGCGCTGGACCTCGCGGATCACGGCATCACCGTGAACGCGGTGTGCCCGGGGCCGGTGCGCACCAACCGCTTCAACTACGCGGAGAAGGCGCGCGCCGACGCGGCCGGGGTGCCGCTGGACGAGGTGCGCGAGCAGGGCTGGGACGAGAAGGCGAAGGCGATCCCGATGGGCCGGGCGGCGAAGCCCGAGGAGGTCGCCGATCTGGTGGCCTTCCTGGTCTCGGACCGGGCCGGCTACATCACGGGCCAGGCGTACAACGTCAACGGCGGGATGTTCTTCCATTGAGCGCCCGCGCACCCGGACGGCGCCCGCCGGCGCGTGCAGCACGGTGAGCGCGACGCCGGGCCCGGTCGCGGCCAACGACCTGTTCACGCTGTTCCCGACGCCGCTCTGGGTCGCCGAGCTGGACGCCGCGTCGCGCGACGCGATGGGCGCGGTGTTCGACGCGATCGCGGCGCAGGCCCCGGACGCCGCGTCCGGGGCCGCGGCGGCAGCGGGCTCGCAGCGGGCGTCGGGCGCCGCGCTGCACCGGCGCCCGGAGCTCGCGCCGCTGGTGGCGCTGTTCGTCGAGGAGTGCCGCGGCGTGCTCGCGCACCAGCACGTGCCGCACGGCCCGCTGGAGGTGACCTCGTGCAGCGCGCACTCGGGCAGTGGCGAAGCCGAGCGCCCGTTCCGCATGATCGGCAACGCGTACCTCGCCGGGCTGTACGTCGTGCGCGCACCCGAGGGAGGCTGCAGCGTGGAATTCGAGGATCCGCGCGCGCAGGCGCACATCGTCGCGCCGCCGCGCAGCGTGGACCTCCCGCCCGACGCACCCGTCGCCCGCGTCGAGCGCGGCGCGGGCACGCTGCTGATGTTTCCCGGCTGGACACGCCACCGCGTGACCGGGGCCGGGGGCGGACCGTGGGCGGTGTTCAGCATGGGGCTGCTGTTCGGCGAGTTCGCGGACACCATCGCGCGCCCGAAGTGGCAGGGCGACGCGGTGTGACGCGGCCGCGGGTGCACTGATGGACACCGGACTCACGCTGCACGTCCACAAGCGCGAGATGCTGGCGCTGTTCCAGAGCTTCGTGTGGCAGACGAGGCTCACGCCCGAGGCCGCGCGCACGCTGAACGAGCGCATGCTGGCGCGCATCGACGCGCTGCGCGCGGGGCGCCCCCTCACGCCGGGGCACAACTGGCAGAGCGAGCAGAATCTGCACGAGGACGAGGCCTTCGGCGGCTTCATGAGCCTCGTGCACGGCGCACTGCAGGGCGTGCTCGGATTCCTGAAGGTGGCGCCGCGCGAGCTCGTGATCACGGGCTGCTGGGCGAACGTCGGATCGCCGGGCGCGACGCACCCGCCGCACACGCACCCGAACAACTTCCTGAGCGGCGTGTACTACGTGCGCGCGCCGCAGGGAGGCAACCGCATCACGTTCGACGATCCGCGCCCCCACACCTACGTGCTGTCCCCGCTGGTGAACCGGATCACGCTGGAGAACGCGTCGTTCATCAACGTCACCATCGCCGAGGGCTGCCTGCTGCTGTTCCCGGCCTGGCTGCAGCACCGGGTGCCGGAGAACCGCAGCGGCACGGAGCGCGTGAGCGTGAGCTTCAACGCGATGTTCCGCGACTACTCGGAGATGCTGTCGCGTGGATGACGGAGCGTCCGGGTCGCCATCCGGGTAGCGATCGTCCTCGTGAGGCTGCACGTCACGCCCAACTCCCCGTACGCCCGCATCGTGCGCATCGTCGTGCTCGAGAAAGGACTCGAGGAGCGCGTCGAGATCGTCGAGGCGCGCACCCGCGAGGCGAACAGCCCGTACTACGCGATCAACCCGTCCGGCCGGGTGCCCTACCTCGTGCGCGACGACGGCGTCGGGATGGAGGGCAGCGCGCTCATCTGCCGGTGGCTGGACCGG
>CBDUCN010000370.1:0-4805 GCA_965365655.1 uncultured Gammaproteobacteria bacterium
GCCGTCGAGCACGTCGCCCGGGTGACGCTGCAGCGCGGGATCTGGCCGTGACCGGACGCCCGGGCGTGGTCACCGCGGCGGTCCTCGCGCTGGGCGCCGTGCTGGCCGGCACGGCGTGGTGGCTGTCGCGCGAGCTGCCCGAGCCGGACACGGGCATCACGTTGTACGGGACAGTCGACGTGCGCGAGGTCCATCTCGGATTCCACGAGGTGGAGCACGTCGCGTCGATCCTCGTCGAGGAGGGGGAACGGGTCGTCGCGGGGCAGCTGCTCGCGTCACAGGACGACGCGTTGCTGCGCGCGCAGGCGGCTGCGGCGGCCGCCGAGGTGGAGGCGCAGCGGGCGGTGGTGTCGCGGCTCGTTGCCGGCAGCCGATCCGAGGAGGTTCGCAAGGCACGCGCCGACGTCGAGGCCGCCGAGGCGGGGCTGCGCGACGCGACCGCGACCGCCGCGCGCGTCGAGCGCCTCGTCGCGAGCGGTGCGGTGGATCGCCAGCGCGCGGACGACACCCGCGCGGCGGCCGACGCGGCCCGCGCGAGGCTGGCGGCGCTGCGTGCGGCCCTCGACCTGGTCGTCGCGGGGCCCCGCCAGCAGGACATCGACGAGGCGCGCGCGCGGCTCGCGCGCGCCGAGGCGGAGCTCTCGCTCGTGCGCGAGCGCCTCGACGACACCCGGCTGCGCGCGCCCCACGACGGGATCGTGCGCGAGCGGATTCTCGAGCCGGGCGACCTCGCGTCGCCGGAACGCCCGGTGCTGGTGCTCGCGTTGGCCGACCCGGTGTGGGTGCGGGCGTACGCGCCCGAGCCGGAGCTCGGCCGGCTGCGCGACGGCATGCCCGCGGAGGTGCTCACCGACTCGGATCCGGGCACGCGCCACCCGGGTTGGGTGGGCTTCGTGTCGCCCACCGCCGAGTTCACGCCGAAGAGCGTGCAGACCGAGGCGCTTCGCACCAGCCTCGTGTACCAGGTGCGCGTCTTCGCGTGCAATCCCGGCGGCGCGCTGCGTCTGGGGATGCCGGTCACGGTGCGGATTCCGGTCGAGGAGGCCGGCTCGGACGCATCGACGCCCGAGACGCGGTGCGCGACGGGCGCGCGGCAATGAGCGATGCGCGCCCACCGCCCGGGCCGGCACTGCTGCTCGACCGCGTCACAATACGGCTCGGCGGCCGCGCGAGGCCGGTGACGGCGCTCGCCGAGGTCACCCTGAGCGCGCCGCCAGGCGCCGTGACCGGCATCGTCGGGCCCGACGGCGCAGGCAAGACGACGCTGCTGCGGGTTGCCGCCGGACTGCTCGACCCCGATCGCGGCACGGTGTGCGTGCTCGGTGAAGACATCGCCCGCAACCCGGGCGCGATCGCCGCGCACGTCGGCTACATGCCGCAGCGCTTCGGGCTCTACGAGGAGCTCACCGTCGCCGAGAACCTCGACCTCTACGGGGACCTGAACGGGGTCGCGCGGCGCGACCGCGGGCAGCGCTTCGAGGCGCTGCTGCACATGACCGGTCTCGCCCCGTTCCTGGGCCGCCACGCGGGCAAGCTCTCCGGCGGGATGAAGCAGAAGCTCGGACTCGCATGCGCGCTGGTGCGCGCTCCGGGCCTGCTGTTGCTCGACGAGCCGACCGTGGGCGTCGACCCGGTCTCCCGGCGCGAGCTGTGGACGATCCTCGCCCGGCTGGTCCGCGAGCAGCGCACCGCCGTGCTGGTGAGCACGGCCTACCTCGACGAGACGGCGCACTGCGACGACGTGTACGTCCTCGACGCGGGGCGCGTCCTCGACGCCGGACGCCCGGGCGCGCTCACCGCGCGCATGGCGAAACGCGTCTTCGTGCTCGGCCGCGCGCCGGGTAGCCTGCGCGCGCAGGCGGCGCGGGCCGGCGCGAGCGGCGCGGTGCTCGACGCGGTCCCGCAGCGCGGCCGGGTGCGCGTCGTGACCCGCGTCGCGCGCGGCCCGGCAGGGTCGCCGGCCGCGGATTCCACGGATCTCCCGGGGCCGCTCGAGCCCGTCGCACCCCGCTTCGAGGACTACTTCGTCGCCGCGCTCGCCGGACCGCGCACGCCGCCCGCAGCGTCCCCGGAGACCCCCGCGCGCGAGGAGCCGCGGTCGCATGGCGGCGACGCGCAGGCGGTGATCGAGGTCGACGGCGTCTGGCGCCGCTTCGGCGACTTCGCGGCGGTGAAGGGTGTGTCGTTCACGGTCCGCCGTGGCGAGATCTTCGGCCTGCTCGGCGCCAACGGCGCGGGCAAGTCGACGCTGTTTCGCATGCTCTGCGGGCTGCTGCCGGTGAGTGCCGGGCGTCTGCGCGTCGCCGGCGTGGACATGCGCCGCGCGCCCGCGGCGGCGCGGGCCCGGCTCGGCTACGTCGCGCAGCGCTTCTCGCTCTACACCGGTCTGACCGTCGCGCAGAACCTGCGCTTCTTCGCTGCCGCCTACGGCCTCGCGGGGCGTCGGCGCGCGGAGGCCGTGCGGCGCGTCATGCAGGCGTTCCAGCTCGTCGATCACGCGGATACGGACGGCGGCGACCTGCCGCTCGGCTACCGCCAGCGCCTGGCGCTCGCCGGTGCGCTGATGCACGGCCCCGAGATCCTGTTCCTCGACGAGGCGACGTCGGGCGTCGATCCGCTCGCGCGCCGCGAGTTCTGGCGGCGCATCAACGCGCTCGCCGCGCAGGGCGTGACCGTGCTGGTGACCACGCATTTCCTGGAGGAGGCGGAGCAGTGCGACCGGCTGGTGATCATGGACGCCGGCGCCGTGCTCGCGCAGGGCACGCCGGATGCGATCCGCACCCGGGCGCGCACGGCGGACGGCGCCGAGCCGACCATGGAGGACGCGTTCGTCGCGCTGCTCGACGCCGCTGGCGGAGCCCGCGCCGCGTGACGCCGGCGACCGGCAGCGCGCGCCGCGCCCGGGCGCAGCGACTGCGCGGGCTCGCGCGCAAGGAGCTCCTGCAAATCGCGCGCGATCCGAGCAGCGTCGGTATCGCGTTCGTGCTCCCGCTCGTGCTGCTGCTCATCTTCGGCTACGGCGTGTCGCTCGACGCGCGCCGCATCCCGATCGCGCTCGTCGCCGAGGCGCCGAGCGAGGAGACCGCGAGCTTCATCGGTGCGTTTCGCGCCTCTCCCTACTTCGAGCCGTACGTGATGCGCAGCCGGCGCGACGCACACGCTGCGCTCGCCGACCGGCGCGTGGACGCGGTGGCGGTGCTCGGCGTGGATTTCGGGCAGCGCGTGTTCCGCGCCGGCGGCGCTCCGATCCAGCTGCTCGTGAACGGGGTCGACGCGAACTCCGCACGTCTCGCCACGGGCTACGTGCAGGGCGCCTGGGAAGCCTGGCTCGCGCGCTCGGCCAGGGAGCGCGGAGTCGAACCGCCGACCCCCGTCCGGCTCGAGCCGCGGATCTGGTTCAACGCCGAGGTCCGCAGCCGCAACTTCCTCGTGCCGGGCCTGATCGCCGTGATCATGACGCTGATCGGCGCGCTGCTCACCGCGCTCGTCATGGCGCGCGAGTGGGAGCGCGGCACGATGGAGGCGCTGATGGTGACGCCGGTGTCGATGCGCGAGGTGATCGCGGGCAAGATCCTGCCGACCTTCGCGCTCGGCATGGGTGGCCTCGCGATCTCGGTGACGCTCGCGGTGTCGCTGTTCGAGGTGCCGCTGCGCGGCTCGGCGTGGGTGCTGGCCGGCGCGTCCGCGCTGTTCCTGCTGGTCGCGCTCGGGCTGGGCCTGCTGATCTCGACGGTCGCGCGCAGCCAGTTCGTCGCCGGCCAGGTCGCGATCATCGTGACCTTCCTGCCGGCGTTCCTGCTCTCCGGGTTCATCTTCGACATCGGCAGCATGCCGGCCGCGGTCCAGGTCGTCACCCACGTCGTCCCGGCCCGGTACTACGTCGCGATCCTGCAGACCGTGTTCCTCGCGGGCGACGTCTGGAGCGTCATCGTGCCGAACGCGGCGGCGCTGGCGCTGATGGCGGCGCTGTTCCTGGGGCTCGCGGTGCGCCGCACCCGGCGCACGCTGCGATGAAGGTCGCGGCCGCTCCCGGACGGGCAAGGAGCGGCGCCGCGTGATCGCGGGACGGCTGCTCGCGCTGGTCGCGAAGGAGCTGCGGGTCCTGCTGAAGGACCCGAAGAGCCGCACGGTGATCTTCGTGCCGCCGCTGGTGCAGCTGCTGGTCTTCGGCTACGCGGCGACGTTCGACCTGGACCGCATCCCCTACGCGATCCATGTCCAGGACGACGGCGGGCCGGCCCGCGAGCTCGCGGCCGCGTTCGAGGGCTCGCCCGTGTTCCAGCAGGTCGCGATCGTTCGCGGGGAGCGCGAGATCGCGCCCCTGGTCGACTCGGGCCGCGTGCTGATGGTGGTGCGCACGAGCCCGACTTTCACCCGCGATCTGCTTCGCGGCGGCACCGCGGGCGTCCAGCTGCTCGTGGACGGACGCAACTCCAACACCGCGCTGGTCGCGCTGGGTTACGCGCGCGCCGTCGTCGCGGAGTTCAACCGGCGCTGGTCCGAGCGCAGCGGCCGGGCGCTGCCGCGCGCGTATCTCGAGAGCCGGGCCTGGTACAACCCGAACCTCGAGAGCCGCTGGTTCATCGTGCCCGGAATCGTCGGGCTGCTGACGCTGGTGGTCACCCTGCTGGTGACGGCGCTGTCCGTCGCGCGCGAGCGCGAGCAGGGGACCTTCGATCAGCTCCTGGTGACGCCGCTCGGTCCCGCGGAGCTGCTGGCCGGGAAGGCGCTGCCAGGATTCCTCATCGGCCTCGCCGAGGCCAGCGTGATCGTCGCGGTGGCGTCGTTCTGGTTCGACGTGCCGC
>CBDUCN010000371.1:0-4770 GCA_965365655.1 uncultured Gammaproteobacteria bacterium
AGGAACGCGTCGCGATCGGGGCCTGCCGGCGCGTAGACGTGGATGTCCGGGTCGATGCGCGGCTCGGCGCGTGCGAGCAGCAGTGCGGCGTGGAAGTGTCCCGGGTCGAGAAACAGCAGCGTGTGCATGGTCTGCCCCCTGGCGCCGCGGTGTCCGTGCGCGGTGCGCCGCCGTGCGGCTACGCTGCCGGCGCGGGCGCGCGCGAGCAGCGTCCTGCCGGGCCGCCCTGGCGCCCGGGCCCGTTGCGCTGCGCCGGGCGGTTCACCGGCGCGGCGATGCCGCGCCGCAGTCGCGTTCCCGGGCGCGCCCGGAGCGCGTGCCCCCGCCGCGTGCCGTCACATCGACAGGCCCAGCAGCCCGCGCGTGAGCTGGAAGTTGACGAGGCCGCTCGCGTAGAGCTTCGGACGGTAGCGCCGTGACGCGACGTCCGCGATCCGCGCCGCGAGCGCGCCGGCGAGGGCCGCCGTCGGCTCGCGCGCATCGAGCGTCAGGTCGAGGTCCGCGGCGTCGGCCGCGCCGCCTGCGGTGGCGCACTGGATGAGCGGGATCATCGGGTGCGATTCCAGCGGTGCGTCACCCACCCAGGCCAGCATGATCTCCGCGCCGCAGCCGCCGAGGCCGGTGACCACCTCGGCGGGGGTGTCGGTGGGCGACTGCATCACGTGCAGCCCGCCGCGCGCGGGCGGCTGGCCGTACGCGAGCGTGGCATGCCAGTCCTGCGGCGCCGCGGCCAGGCTCGCGCGGAACGCCTCGCTGTCCGCGAGGGCGCCGCTCTCGGGCACGACCACGGTGCCCCCGGCCGCCACCACGCCCGCCGCGAGCGCCGCGAACGCGCGCGCGGCAGCGTCGTCCGGTACGGCGCTCGCGAGCAGCGCGAGACGCAGATCGCCCGCGCCCGCCCGCACCTCGGGCGCCGGGCCGGCATCGCCCAGCGCGCCCGCGAACCAGCGCTCGACCTTGTCGCGCACCTGCTCGATGCCGCCGTCGAGCTGCACGCTCGCGAAGCCGAGGCCCTCGAAGCTGCCGCCGCTGCGTTCCAGGTAGTGGCGCACCGCGTCGTTGTGGGTCTTCTCGCAGCCGTGCTCGAGCAGCAGCGCGCAGCGCGTGAAGCGGTGCGCGAGGTGACCGGCCAGGGTCTGCAGGTAC
Organism: uncultured Gammaproteobacteria bacterium; assembly: GCA_965365655.1. Classification (GTDB taxonomy): domain Bacteria; phylum Pseudomonadota; class Gammaproteobacteria; order HK1; family HK1; genus JBFHNV01. Next base: position 1,147 of record CBDUCN010000371.1, read on the forward strand.
AGCGCGTCGGAGTTCGCGGAGCCGCAACCCTCGGTATGCACCAGGGCGACGTAGCGCGACACGGGCCCGTGCCCGGGGCGCTGCGCGTCGAGGTGCTCCGCGATCAGCCGTGCGACCTGACCGGAGCACAGGCTGGTGGGCATCACCAGTGCGACCTGGTCGACGGTGCGCCCGCGGGGCGTGTCCAGCGCGTCGAACGCGATGTCCAGCGGCGGCGCCGGCTGCGCGGCGAGCGGCTCGCCGTCCGGCGCCGGCGCGCGAAGCAGGCGCTCGACGTTCACCGCGTCGGTCTGGCGCCAGTCGCGCCAGATCTGCACCTGCGCGTGGCCCGCGAGCTCCCCCTTGCTGCGCATCCCGCCGGCGACGCGGCGCGCGAGCTCGAAGGTCTCGTCGCCGAGCGCGTCCATGGACTCGCCGTCGTTGTAGCGCCCTGCGTTGACGTCCATCTCGTTGGCCAGCATGCGGAAGCGCCCGCTGGTGGTGACGAACTTCAGCGTCGGCACGAACGGGAAGTTCGTGATGGAGCCGTTGCCGGTGATGAAGAAGATCAGGTTGCAGCCCGAGGCGACCTGGCCGGCGATGCTCTCGAGGTCGTTTCCTGGACTGTCCATGAAGTGGTAGCCCGGGCCCGGCATCGGCGCCGCGTAGTCGATGACGTGATCCAGGCGTACCTCGGGGTCGCGCTTGCGCGCGGCGCCGATGGACTTCAGCGCGATGTTGTACAGGCCCCGGTACTTGTTGCCGCCGGACGGGTTGCCCTCGGCGGACGCGCCGTGCCATCGCGCGCGCTCCTTGAACACCGCGATCTTCTCGAGGAAGCGCTCCGCGGTCGCGAGGTCGCGCACGTTCTCCAGCATGTAGGGCTCGGCGCCGATCAGCTCGTCGGTCTCGGCGAGGTTGGCGGCGCCGCCGTTCGCGATGATCGCCTTCGCGACCCGGCCGGCGAGCGCGTTGCCCGACACCCCGGAGAACGCGTCCGAGCCGCCGCACTGCAGTGCGACCTTCAGGTCGCGCATCGGCATCGCCGTGCGCGCGACGTCGTCGACGTCGGGCAGCCAGCCGGCGACCAGCCCCGCGCAGCGCTCCAGCGCCGCGTCGACGCTGCCCGTGACCGTCTCGAACGCGTGGGGCACGTGGTCCAGCGGGTAGCCGTGCGCGCGCGCGAAGGCCTCCAGCTCCGCGTTGCCGAATGCGCCGGTGCCGTGGTCCAGCGCGAGCGCCGCCCCGACGTTGGGGTGCACCATGAAGCCGGCCAGCGTGCGCAGCACGAAGTCCAGGTTGTTCGGTCGCACGCGCCCGCCGCCCTCGGTGTGGGTGACGGCCACCACGCCGTCGACGTTCGGGAAGCGCCCGGGCGCGTCCTCGAAGCGCCGTGCGACCGCCTCGGCGAGCGCGACGCTGCGCGACGTGGTCGCGAGCACCACGACGAAATTCCGGGTGCCGGTCCCGCGCCCGCCGGGCCGCGGGTAGCCGTCGAAGGTCGCGGGCACGTCGGCCGTCGGCACCTGCCGCCCCGGCGTGAAGCGCGCCGGGTCGAGCCGGCACGCCTCCACCCGGTCCTCGAAGTTCGCCGCATCGGGCAGCGCGAAGTCGATGTCGCGCTCCGCCAGCACCTCGAGGATGCTCGCGTTGCACACGTACTCGCCGGGCGCGATGTCGCGCAGCGCCCGTCCGAACGGCAGCCCCCAGGACAGCAGCAGCTCTCCGGCCGCGATCGGCGCGCGCACGAAGCGGTGGCCTTCCATCACCGTGTGCGGCAGTGCGTACTCGCGCTCGCCGTCGCGCACCACGGTGCCGGCGTCGAGGCGGCGCACCGCGATGGCCACGTTGTCCCCGGCGGCCGGCAGGCGTCCGGCCTGCTCGAACGCGATCGTGCTCATGGTCGTCTCCTCCGCCGGTGGTCAGGGCGGGCTCACGCGGGTCGATTGAACCATACCGACACAGAGTACACAGAGAACGGACCGTCTCATCGCGACCCGCCGGTGGACCACGCAGCAGAGGCCGGTCCTCGCGCACGGACGCTGGGCGCGCCGGGGGCGCCGGAATCGCCGGGCGCCCGCAGCGCTCCTGGATTTCCGGCGCCCCCCGGCGCTCAGCGCCCCGCTCGCGCCTGCTGCCCCACGTTCGTCTCCGCGCCGTGCGTCAGCCCTTCGCGATGGCCGCGATCTGGTCCGCGAAGTTGACCTGGCTGTCGTCCTGCGGCGCGTAGCCGATGACGCGCCGGGCGTTGGCGATGCTCCAGAAGTTGTGGGTGTTGCCGCTGACCCCGTAGAAGATCTGGAACGGAACGCCGTGCTCGTTGCGGATGTCCGGCGCGTCGATGCTCTTCGACACGAGCTGGAACTGGTCGCGGCGGCTCAGGTAGGCGCCGAGGCCGCGGTGCATCTTCTTGATGTCGCCGGGCGCGATGGACGGGAGATCCGCGTCGTCGCGCGGCCCGCCGATGCGAAGCTGCACCACCTCGAGGCGCCCGGGCAGGCCCTGCCCGGTCGCGAACACGAAGCCGACGTGCTCGTAGGCGGCCTTCGCCCAGCCGTACCAGTTGTCGGACAGCGGCGCCATGTCCGGAGTGACGACATCCCAGCGGTCGTCCCAGATGAGGCGCTCGTAGAAGTCGGCGGCGTGGTTCGAGCTCGCGACGACCACCCGTCGCGCGCCCTCTTCGAGCGCGGTGCGGTAGACGTTGTAGGCCATCGCGACGTTCGCGAGCTCGGAGCGGAACTTCGGATCGCTGTTGTCGAGGAACGTCGTGGCGTCCAGGCCCGGGGCCTTGACGAAGGCCGAGTGATACACCGCGTCGGCGCCGGCGAAGTGGTGCCGGTATGCATCGCGGTTCTCGTCGGTGAGGTCGCACACGTGCACGCCCGGCACCTCCTGTCCGTCGGAGCGCGCCGTCGTCACGTCCAGCGCGACCACGTCGTAGCGCTCGTTCAGCTCCTCCCAGTTGCGCTGCACCACGTAGCCGCACGCGCCGGTGATCACCACTCGCTTCTTTGCCATGCTTCCTCCCCGGTTTCGCTGATTGCATTCCCCATCGGACCACTGGCGCCGACTCGGATTCCGCCGCCGCGTTCAGTGCGGCCTTCGTCGGCGCGCGCCCGTTTCCGGGTCCTGCAGCTTTCGCGCGCGCCGCCCGAACCTTCGCTCAAGGCTTCTGGATGAACTCGATCGTGACCCCGTCCGGATCGCGCAGATATGCGACCTTGCCGCCGGCGTTGGGGCCCTGGTCGATGACCGCGACCTCGCCGATGACGTGCACGTGGTGGTCGGCGGCGGCCTCGATGGCGGCGTCGATGTCGTCCACGTCGTAGGCGACGTGGGCGAAGCCGACGTCGCAGGGCAGGGAGCGCACCCGGCCGCGGCCTTCCTTCGGCCCCAGGTACTGGATCAGCTCCAGGCTGTGGCCGGGCCCGCGCACGTATGCGATCAGCATCTCGGTGCCCGGGATGCCGGTGATCGCCGACACGACGTCGGGGTTGCGCGGCGCCTTGGAGGTGACCTCGAAGCCCAGCGCGTCGCGGAAGAACGCGACGCTGCGGTCCAGGTCCGAGACCGTGAAGCTGGTGTGGTTGGTGGCGAGCACCTTGAATGACGGCATGGTTCTACCTCGTCGTTGTTGCCGGG
>CBDUCN010000372.1:0-4770 GCA_965365655.1 uncultured Gammaproteobacteria bacterium
CCTGCAGCTCGTCCTTGTTGTCGTACGGCAGCAGCTTCATCGGCACCGCGCGCAGCACCGGCAGCGTGCACGCGAGCGCGAACAGCACCGCCACCGCCGCGAGGAAGGCCCACGCGCGGGTGCGCCGCGCGAGCAGCGGGCGCAGCGCCGCCGCGTACACGCGGTACACGCGGCCGGCGCGCGGGTCCGGCTCGCGGTCCGCGCCCGCCGGCGCGCGCGCGATCAGCTTCATCGCCGCCCACGGCGTGACCAGGAAGGCCACCAGCGTGCTCACCGTCACCGCGACCGGCACGTTGAACGCCATCGGCGCCATGTACGGGCCCATCATGCCGGTGATGAACGACAGCGGCGCGAACACGATGATCACCGCCGCGGTGGACATCACCAACGGCATGCGCACCTCCGCCATCGCGGCCAGCACCACCGCGAGCGGCTCGCCGGCGGCCGCGGCGCGCAGTCGCGCGATGTTGTCCACGCCCGTGATCGGGTCGTCAACCAACAGCCCCAGCGCGAGGATCAGCGCGAACAGCGTCACGCGGTTGATCGAGTAGCCGGCCAGGTAGTCCAGCCCGAGCGTGACGCCGTAGCACACGGGCACGGCCAGCGCGACCACCAGCGCCGCGCGCCAGCCCATGAACACGCCGATGAACAGCACGACGGTGATCACCGCCGCCGCGAGGCTGGTCACGAGGTCGCCGACCTTGGCATCGGCGGTGCGTCCGTGATCGCGGATCACCGTCCAGCGCACCTGCGGGGGAAACAGCTCGTGCGCGAGGCGCGCGAGCTCCTCGCGCGCCTCGCGTGTCACCTGCACCGCGTTGGCGCCCTTGCGCTTGGCCACCGACACGAACACCGCCGGCAGCGTCCCCGCGGGCCCGCCGCCCGCGGCGCCCCGGCCGTGCATGATCCAGGTGTGGTGCGCGGGCTCCTCGGGACCGTCGTGCACCGTGGCGACGTCGTCCAGGTAGACCGGCACGCCGTCGACCACGTTCACGACGACGCGGCCGAGCGACCGCGCGTCGCGCAGCGGCGGCCCCGCCTCCAGCCGGCGCACGCGATCGGCGCCGAGCACCGCGCCCACGGTCGCGCCGCTGTTGGCGATCTGAAGCGCCCGCGCCACGTCCAGCGGCGCGGTCGCGCGCGCCGCGAGGTCCTGCGCATCCAGCTCGACGCGCACTCGCCGCATGCGCCCGCCGGTGACCGTCACACGGTTGGTCTCGGGCAGCGCCTGCAGGCGCTGCTCCATCTCCTCGGCAAGCCGGCGCAGCGCGTGGTCGTCCACCGCCCGCGCGTCGACGCTCCACAGCGCCGCGACCAGCACCGGCACGTCGTCCACCTCGACCGGGCGCACCACCCAGCCGGTGACGCCCGGCGGGATGCGGTCTACGCTCGAGTACACCTTGCTGTAGACCTTCAGCAGCGAGTCCTCGCGGTCCTCGCCGACGAAGAAGCGCACGGACACCACGGCCGAGCCCGCGCGGGACACCGAGTAGACGTGCTCCACGCCGTCGATCTGGTTCAGCAGCTTCTCGAGCGGCGTCGCGACCTGGCGCTCGACCTCGTCGACCGACAGCTCAGGCGCCTGCACCAGCACGTCCGCCACCGGGACGACGATCTGCGGCTCCTCCTCGCGCGGCGTGAGCAGCAGCGCGGCGGCGCCGGCCAGCAGCGAGAACAGCACCAGCATCGCCGGCAACGGCCCCGCGAGCGCGCGCCCGAGCGCGCGGCTGAAGGCGTCCGGCGGCGGCAGGGGCGGCTGGCTCAAGGCGCGGTACGGCACGGGTGGTACCGCACGCAGTGTGCGCCCGCGCGGGGCGGCGGCGCCTGACCTGCGTCAAAGGCTGCTCGCGCCGGCGGGGACGGCGCACAGCGCGGCGATGCTCGGCGGCGCCGGCGGCGCGCGCCGCCGGCGGGCGTCAGCTCGCGAGGAGCGGCAGCAGGCTGTCCATGGACGCCTTCGCGTCACCGTAGAACATGCGGGTGTTGTCCTTGAAGAACAGCGGGTTCTCGATGCCGGAGTAGCCGGTGCCCTGGCCGCGCTTGCAGACGAACACCTGGCGCGCCTTCCACACCTCGAGCACCGGCATGCCCGCGATCGGGCTGCCGGGGTCGTCCTGCGCCGCGGGGTTCACGATGTCGTTGGCGCCGATCACGATGACCACGTCGGTCTCGGGGAAATCCTCGTTGATCTCCTCCATCTCGAGCACGATGTCGTAGGGCACCTTGGCCTCGGCGAGCAGCACGTTCATGTGCCCCGGCAGCCGGCCGGCGACCGGGTGGATCGCGAAGCGCACCGACTTGCCCTGCGCGCGCATGCGCCGCGTGAGCTCCGACACCGCGCCCTGCGCCTGCGCGACCGCCATGCCGTAGCCGGGCACGATGACCACGCTGTCGGCGTCGTTCAGCGCCGAGGCCACCGTGTCCGAGTCCGCCGCGATCATGTCGCCCTCGACCGCCGCCGCCGACGTCGTCTCGCCGCCCCAGCCGCCGAGGATCACGGACACGAACGAGCGGTTCATGCCCTTGCACATGATGTAGGACAGGATCGCACCCGAGGAGCCGACCAGCGCGCCGGTCACGATCAGCAGGTCGTTGCCCAGCGTGAAGCCGATGGCCGCGGCCGCCCAGCCCGAGTACGAGTTCAGCATGGACACCACCACCGGCATGTCGGCGCCGCCGATCGCCATGATCAGGTGCCAGCCGATCGCGCCGGAGATGACGGCGACCAGCAGCATGGTCCACAGGCCGGCACCGTCGAGATACAGCCACCCCAGCGCGAAGCAGGCGATGAACGCGAGCAGGTTGATCTGGTGGCGGAACGGCAGCGTCAGCGCCGCCGAGGACACCTTGCCCGCGAGCTTGCCGTAGGCGACCACCGAGCCGGTGAACGTGATCGCGCCGATCAGGATGCCGAGGAACAGCTCGACCTTGAGGATGCTGAGCTCGACTGCGTCCTTCTTCGCGATGGTCGCGGCGAAGCCCGCGAGCTCCTTCACGGTGCCCGCCTCGCGCGCCTCCAGGGCCAGGTTCATCGCGAGATCGGCGTTGATGCCGATGAACACCGCCGCGAGGCCGACCAGGCTGTGGAAGCCCGCCACCAGCTCCGGCATCTGGGTCATCTGCACGCGGGTCGCGACCACCCAGCCGGCCGCGCCGCCGGCCAGGATCATCACCAGCACGACGCCGTAGGCGCCGACACCGGGCGTGCCGATGGTCGCACCGACCGCGAGCGCCATGCCGACGATGCCATACCAGATGGCGCGCTTGGCCTTCTCCTGGTTCGACAGGCCGCCGAGCGCGAGGATGAACAGAATTGCCGCCACCACGTAGGCGGACGTGACCAGCCCGATGCTCATGCCAGGGACCCTCTGGAGATGACTGCCCGGAGCGCCGGCACAGGCGCCGCTCGCGAGCTCCTTGCCGGCTTGCCCGCGCCGACCGTCCCCGTCGTCACGACGCGGACAGATCCGGTCCGGCGCGCACGTGCAGCACGATGATGCACGGCCATTCAGCTGCGCTGGAACATCGCGAGCATCCGGCGCGTGACCAGGAAGCCGCCGAAGATGTTCACCGAGGCCATCAGGATCGACAGCGCCGCCAGCACGAGCACGACGGTGGAGTCGGAGCCCACCTGCAGCAGCGCGCCGACGATGATGATCGAGGAGATCGCGTTCGTGATCGCCATCAGCGGCGTGTGCAGCGCGTGCGCGACACCCCAGATCACGTGATACCCGACGAACACCGCGAGCACGAAGACGATGAAGTGCTGCATGAAGCTCGCCGGCGCGACCGTGCCGACCGCGAGGCACAGCAGGCCGCCGACGGCCAGCATCCAGCCGGTGCGATCCAGCGACTTCTTGAGCGCCGCCGCCTCGCGCGCGGCCTTCTCCTCGCGGGTCTCCTCCGGCTCCTTCTTCTTCGGCTGCGCCGCGATGGCCTGCACCTTCGGCGGGGGCGGCGGCCACGTGATCTCGCCGTCGTGGCACACCAGCGAGCCGCGGATCACGTCGTCGTCCATGTTGACGACCGGGCTGCCGTCCTTCTCCGGCGTGAGGTCGTCCATCATGTGCCGGATGTTGGTCGCGTAGAGCGTGGAGGCCTGGGTCGCCATGCGGCTCGGGAAATCGGTGTAGCCGACGATGGTCACGCCGTGCTCGGTGACGATCTTCTCGTCCTTCACCGTGAGCGCGCAGTTGCCGCCGCGCTCGGCCGCGAGGTCGACGATCACCGAGCCCGGCTTCATCGCCGCGACCATGTCCTCGGTCCACAGCTCGGGCGCCGGCCGGTTCGGGATCAGCGCCGTGGTGATCACGATGTCCACCTCGGGCGCCAGCTCGCGGAACTTCTCGAGCTGCTTCTCGCGGAACTCCGGGCTCGACGGAGCCGCGTATCCGCCGGTGGCGGCCCCGTCCTGCTGCCCCTCCTCGAAGTCGAGGAACACGAACTCGGCGCCCATGGACTCGATCTGCTCGGCGACCTCGGGACGCACGTCGAAGGCCAGCGTGATCGCGCCTAGGGAGACCGCGGTGCCGATGGCCGCGAGGCCCGCGACGCCTGCGCCCACCACCAGCACCTTCGCGGGCGGCACCTTGCCCGCGGCGGTCACCTGCCCGGTGAAGAAGCGCCCGAAGTTGCTGCCGGCCTCGATCACCGCGCGGTAGCCGGCGATGTTGGCCATCGACGACAGCGCGTCCATCTTCTGCGCGCGGCTGATGCGCGGCACCATGTCCATCGCGAGCACGGTCATGCGCTTCGCGTTCATGCGCGCGA
>CBDUCN010000373.1:0-4735 GCA_965365655.1 uncultured Gammaproteobacteria bacterium
CGTCGCGGCCGCGAACGAGCTCGAGAAGGCGATCCTGGCCGAGGGGCCGGACACGGTCGCGATGTTCATCGCCGAGCCGGTGCAGGGCGCCGGCGGCGTGATCGTGCCGCAGGACGACTACTTCCCGCGCATCCGCGAGATCTGCGACCGCTACGACGTGCTGCTGGTCTCCGACGAGGTGATCACCGGCTTCGGGCGCACCGGGAAGATGTTCGGCCTCGAGCACTGGGGCGTGAAGCCGGATCTGATCCAGTTCGCGAAGGCGATCACGTCGGGCTACTTCCCGCTCGGCGGCATCGGCGTCAGCGACGAGATCGCGGCCACGATGGACGCGAGCGGCAAGCCGTGGATGCACGCGTACACGTACTCGAGCCACCCGGTGGGCTGCGCGGTGGGGCTCGCGATGCTGGACATCATCGAGCGCGAGGACTTTCCCGCGATGGCCGCCGCGAAGGGCAAGCGCCTGCTGGTCGGGCTGAAGGACGCGCTGGCCGACCACCCGAACGTCGGCGACGTGCGCGGGCTCGGGCTGATGTGCGCGGTGGAGCTGGTCAAGGACAAGGCGAGCAAGACCGATCACGACCCGTCGGAAGGCGTGGGCGCGAAGGTCGGCGCCGCGATGGTGAAGCGCGGCATGTTCACCCGCATGCGCGGCGACGTGATCTGCATCGCGCCGCCGATCATCACGCCGGACGACGAGATCGACCGCGTGGTCGCGATCGCCGCGGGGGCGGTGAAGGACGTGCTCGGCTGATCATGCCGCGGCGCGCCGCCCCGGGGCGGCGCGTCGATGGAGCGACGGCCGCGCAGCGCCCGCTGGCGGCCTGCTCCGCGCGCACCCGGCGCAGCGTCGGCGCCGCGCGGGCGCTCCGGCGCTCGCGAAGGATGCGCCGTCAGCGCGTCACTCGGGCACGATCCACGCCCCGTCGGGCACGAAGCCGCGGCGACGGTCCGCGTGCAGCTGCATCACGTGTGCGCCCTTGGACGCGAAGCGCTGGCCAGGCCCCAGCGCGAGCGTCGGGTAGATCCCCGGATTGAGGTCGTTCTCGGCCTCGTGCTCGATGATCTCCAGCAGGTAGTCGCGGTGGAAGTCCGTGAGCAGGTGCTCGAGGCCGTACTGCAGCACGGTGAACGCGTAGAAGGTCTGCGCCTGCATGAACCAGTCCACGATCGCGACGCGCCGGCTGCGCATCCACGCGCGCACGCGGAAGCGCCGCGGATGCGCGGCGAGGTCCGACTCGTAGGGGGACACCACGCGCACCCGGCCCGCGAGCGCCGGCGCGAGGTCGTCGCGCACCGCGTCGAGCGCGGTGGATGACAGCACCACGCGCGCGGCGCCGACCCCGTCGTTCAGCGCGGCCACGGCCCGCGCCCCCTCGGCACCGGGCCACACCACCAGCGTGTCCGTCGCGTGCGCGCCGGCGGCGGCGCGCAACGCCGCGTCCAGATCGCCCGGCGCGACCGCGACGCTGTCGAGCGCGACGTCCGGCGCAACCTCGGCGAGCGCCGCCGCGAACGACCGCGCGGGCACCGCGCCGAGCGGCCCGGTCACGTGCACCTGCACCACGCTCCGGCGCGGGCTGCCGCCGCGCGCCGCGAGCCAGCGCGCGAGGGCGCGCGCCTCGAGCTCCAGGCCACCGGAGAAGTACAGGGTGTAGCCCTGCGGATCGTGCGCGGTCTGCGGCAGCGGCGTGTTCGGGAACAGGCACGGCACCCGCTCGGCGTCGCAGAAGCGCGCGACCGGCGCCCAGGGACCGGGCACCAGTCCGCTCACCACCGCGAACACCGGCTGCTCGCGGTAGCGGGCGCGCAGCTGCGCGGGCCAGGTCTGTTGCGGGCCGTCGAGCTCCCAGACGTGCAGCTTCCACCGCCGCCAGGCGTCCTTGAAGTCGGTGCGGAACCACGGCGAGAAGTCGCCGCGCGCGAGGTCGTTCGCGGTGTCGCGGTTGATCCAGTCGACGAAGGCCCGGGCGGTCGTGAGGAACGCCGCCTTGCGCCGCGGATCGGCGCCGGCGGCGACCACCGTCGCGAGCTGCACGTGGGTGTCGTCCACGCCCGGATCCGCGCCCGCGGACAGGGTGGCCAGGTACGCGAGCAGGTCATCCGCGTCCTCGCGGGAGAGCCGGTAGCGCGGCATGTTCGCGTCCATCGCTCGTCCCGCCGCGTCCACACCGTCGCTGACCGCACGCCGCAGCAGCTCCGCGTCGTACGCGGGGCGCGCCCGCGGCATGCGCACGTCGGACCAGAAACCGTGCGGCTGCGCCTCCATGAACAGCTCCTTGAAGCGCTCGTTGCGCAGCGCACGGTCCATGCTGCGCGCGGCGAACAGGTGCCGAGCGGTGATCGGCGGCACGTAGACGCCGCCCTCGCTGGAGCCCATGCCGCTTCGACGGTGGCAGCGGGCGCACGCGAACGTCGCGCCGCTCACCGGCACATCGCCGCGCACCGTCGCCGCGAGCGGCTCACCGTCGGCGGTGGCTCCACGCAGGTACAGCGCGCGCCCGCGCTGCGCGTCGCCCGCCGCACCGGCGGCGCTGCTCGAGGCCACGGCGACCGCGAGCGCGATGCGCGCGAGGACCCGCGTCACGGCGCGGCCAGCAGTGCCCGGTACTCGGCCACCAGGTCCGCCGTGCCGGGCGTGCCGTCGATGCGCGTCCAGCCCTCGCGCCCGGGCACGCGCATGAAGGTGTTGAACTGGTGATACATCTTGTTGTCGCCGGCGTAGAGCACGTCGAAGGCGCGCATCGTGCGCCGGATGTCCCCGGCACGGCCGGTGAGGAAACGCCAGCGCTCCCCGGCGCCCAGACGCTCGCCGAACGCGCGCAGGCGCGCCGGCGTGTCGTGCTCCGGGTCGATGCTGATCGACACCAGCAGCGTGTCCGGGTGTGCCGCGACCAGCTGCGCCTGGGCGCTCGCGAAGGTCGCGCTCATGATCGGGCAGATGGTGGTGCAGGTCGTGAAGATGAACTGCAGCAGCACCGGGCGCTCGCCGCCGAGCAGCCGCTCGAGGCGCACCGCGCGCCCCGATGCGTCGACGAGTTCCACCGCGGGCGCCTGGTAGCGCGCGGTGCGGACCCGGTAGTCGGCGGCAGCCTCCGTGCCGGCGCCGGCGGGGCGATGCTGCGGGTGGCCGTCGGCCGTGCCCGCGGCGACGGCGCCGAGCAGCGCCAGCGCGGCCGCGCGCCGCACCCGCGGCGACGCGCGGCGCGTTCGTTCCCCGCCGCGCGCCGCACGCCGCCGGCGCCCCGCGCCGCGTGCATTCACCGTGCGCGGCTCAATGCATCGACCACACGGCGACGTCGTGGTGCAGCGGGTCGAACTGGTAGAGCCGCAGGCGCTGCGACGGTTCGAAGTTCAGCGTCAGCTCTATGTCGTGCTCGCCGATGCCGTCCACGACGTGGTCCCTGGAGCGCCGCGAGCGCTCGTGCTCGAGGCCGAACGGGGTGAACGGCCGACCCTTGCCGCGCGGCTTGAAGCCGCCGCGATGGCCGCGTGCGGCGTGAAGGTCGTCGTCCCCGGGCATGCCGATGCGCCGGCCGGGGCGCTGCGCGGGGCGCTCCGCCGGCGGCACCATCACCGGGAACGGCGTCAGGATCCAGAAGTGATGGCGCCCGAACGTGAACCATGGCCCCTGGCCGCCCACGGGCACCGTGTTGTGGAAGGTGTTCTCCCAGCCGCGCATGCCGCCGAAGTCGACGGCGAAGTAGCCGTGCGGAAAATAGTCGCCGTTGAGCAGCTTGATGTTCACGGTGGTGCCCCGGGTGCGCCACGTGTCGAGCATCACCTGGGCGTCGCGGCTCATGCCCTTCACGTGACCGTAGATGGTGTTGTTCACGAACAGCAGCGTCACGTCCGAGTCCTCTCCCTCGCGCACCCCGTCGGGCAGCCGGGTGCGATCCTGCCACTGGGAGAAGGCGCGCTTCGCGGCCGCGGTGAGCGCGGCGAGGCGCGGACGGGGAATGCCGGGGCCCGCATCGCGCATCGCGCGCAACGCGCGCCACATGCGCTTCGCGGGGGCGACGTCGCCGATCATGTCGATCGCCGCGAGCTTCGCCGACTCGCTGGCCGACGGGTCCTCGCCGAAGACGTTGCGCTCCCAGTCCGGAATCGTGATCCCCATCGGCGCCTTGAGCGCGTTCTCGGCGACCTGCACGCGCGGCGGGTGGACACGCCAGCCCCAGTGATAGGTGAGGTTCCAGTGCTTGCCCGGCGGCATCGCGATCTCGAACACGTAGCGCCTGCCCTCCTCCATCGGGAAGAAGGTCTGGTCCATCGCCGCCAGCGGCAGCCGCGCGCCGTTCCGCTCGTCGGGGTTGTCGAAGAACATCGCCATCGGCGCGAAGTCCTCGTGGCCCTTGTTCAGCACGTCGACGACGTAGCGCATCGTCCACGGCACGTCCATCACGGCCGACGGGTCCACGGAGCCGGCGTTGGACTCGATGTGGTTGTCGTACCAGACCTGGTGCACGGTCACGGTGCGCGTGTCCGGGTCCACGGTCTGCACCTTGTTCGGGCCGTTGTAGTGCAGCAGTGGGAAGCCGCTGTAGGTGCGGCCCGGGATCGGGTTGCCCTCGAGGATGTCGATGGCCATCTGCACCCGGCTCATGTCCAGGCGCACGGGCGGCGGATCGTCGCCGCGGCGCCCCTTGCCGTCGCGGTCGTCCTCGTCCCTGTTCTTGTTCTTGTTCTTGTTCTTGCTCTTGCGCTTGTCCTTGTCCGCATGCCGATCCGACGG
>CBDUCN010000374.1:0-4733 GCA_965365655.1 uncultured Gammaproteobacteria bacterium
AGCTCCAGCGCCGCCTCGCGGCCGTAGTAGTGGCACAGGGTGCCGAAGGAGTGGCCGTAGCCGAAGGTGCGGTGCTCGAGCAGGCCGTGGGCGGCGAACATCTCGTTCAGCTCGGCCGCGATGTCCATGCAGCGCGCGCCCGGGCGGATCAGCTCGATCCCGCGGCGGTGCACGCTGCACAGCACCTCCCATAGCTCGAGATGGCGCTGCGACGGCTCGCCGAGGAACAGCGTGCGCTCCAGCGCCTGGTAGTAGCCGGAGATCATCGCGAAGCAGTTCAGGCTGAGGACGTCCCCGCGCGCGACGCGCCGCGTCGTGACCGGGTTGTGGGCGCCGTCGGTGTTGATCCCCGACTGGAACCAGGTCCAGGTGTCCATCAGCTCGGTGTGCGGGAAACGCGCCGCGATCTCGCGAACCATCGCCGCGGTGCCGGCCAGCGCGACCTCGTGCTCCGGCACCCCGTCGGCCACCGCCGCCTTCACCGCCGCGCCGCCCACGTCCGCGACCGCGGCGCCGGCGCGGATCAGCTCCTGCTCCTCCAGCGACTTGTACAGGCGCATGCGCATCGTCGCGTCGCCGACGTCGACGAACTCGACACCCGGAAGCGCCGCCGCGAGCTTGTCGCGCACCTGCAGCGTCACGTGATCGGACTCGATGCCCACGCGCCCGCGGCCCGGGACCAGCCGCTTGACCGCCGCGAAGAAGCCGTCGCGGTGCCAGTCGGTGTAGGTCAGGTTGTCGCCGAAGCTCTGCCGCCACGGCTGGCCGTAGTCGATGTTCGCGCTGATGGTCGTGTGCGCGTCCCCGGTGACCACCAGCCCGTAGTGGCGGCCGAAGCTGCAGTACACGAAGTCGGCGAAGTAGTTCACGTTGTGGATCGACGTCAGCAGCACCGCGTCGATGCCCCGCTCCGCCATGTGGTCGCGCAGCAGGTCCACGCGGCGCGTCATCTCGGCCGCGGAGAAGGTCGGCGGCACCTTCGCGCCGTTGTGCAGGGTCAGCAGCCGGGGGCGTTCGTGCATCATCGGGCAGGCTCGTCGGTCAGGATGAGGGAGGAGCCGATTGAACCACAGCGTGCCGCCCGGCGCCGGGAGAACACCGGGGCCGCGCGCATGCAGGCGGCCGTCTCCGCGACAGCGCGCAGCGCACGGGCGCCGCTCGGGCATCCGCTCGCACCGTCGCGGAGCGCGGCCGGGGCGGGCGGGATCGCGCTGGCTGCGGACCCGGGCGCCCCCGCTGTCGTCGTCTCCGCGGCCCCTGCGTTCCCGGGGCCAGTGGCGCGGATGCCGCGCGCGAGCGAGCGGCGAGCGGGCTACGTCGACGCGCGCCGGCGCCGCCGGCGCCCCGGGTCCGGGCCGCCGCCACCCGCGTCGCCGCGTGCCGGCAACGCCACCGCCTGCGACAGGTTCGGGTACGCCGCCGTGCGGTGCGGGATCGCCATCGCGTCGACGAAGTGGGCCTGGAAGCGCGGCTCCACCGCGGTCTCGATCTTCTCGATGCGGCGTACCACGTCCTCGATCTCGCCGCGCGCCTTGCGATCCAGCAGCGCGATGCGCGCGCCGGTGCCGGCGGCATTGCCGGCGGAGCTCACCTGCTCCAGCGGGCAGTCGGGGATCAGGCCCAGGATCATCGCGTACTTGACGTCGATGTGGGAGCCGAACGCGCCGGCGAGGCGGATGGTGTCCACCTGGTCGACGCGCAGGTGGTCCATCAGCAGGCGCACGCCGGCGTACAGCGCGGCCTTCGCGAGCTGGATCGCGCGCACGTCGTTCTGCGTCACGCGGATGCGCGGCTCGCCGTCGTGCAGCAGGTAGCTGAACGTGCGCCCGTCGGCCACCACCCGCGGGCTGCGCGCGGCGGCCGCGCCGTCGATGATGCCGTCGGCGCGCAGGATCCCGGCGAGGTACATCTCCGCGACCACCTCGATGATGCCGGAGCCGCAGATCCCCGTGACGCCCAGGCGCGCCGCGTCCTCGGCGAAGCCCGGCTCGTCCGACCAGCGCTCGCTGCCGATGATGCGGATCCGCGGCTCCAGCGTCGTCGGGTCGATGCGCACCCGCTCGATGGCGCCCGGCGCGGCGCGCTGGCCCGAGCTGATCTGCGCGCCCTCGAAGGCCGGGCCGGTGGGGCTGGACGCCGCGAGCAGGCGCTCGCGGTTGCCGAGCACGATCTCGGCGTTGGTGCCCACGTCGACGACCAGGGTGATCGCGTCGCGCAGGTGGGGCGCCTCGGACAGCACCACGCCCGCGGTGTCGGCGCCGACGTGACCGGCCACGCACGGCAGCACGTACGCCCGGGCGTCGCTGTTCAGCTCGATGCCGACCTCGCTGGCCCACAGCCGCAGCGCGCCGTCGGTGGCCAGCGCGAAGGGCGCGACGCCGAGCTCCACCGGGCTGATGCCCAGCAGCAGGTGATGCATGATCGGGTTGCCGACGAACGTGATGTCGAGGATCTCCTCGCTCGCGATCCCCGCCTCCGCGGCGACCTCCGCGATCAGGTCGTTGACCGCCCCGCGCACGACCCGGGTCAGCTCCGCCTCGCTGCCGGGATTCATCTGCACGTAGGACACGCGGCTCATCAGGTCCTCGCCGAAGCGGATCTGCGGGTTCATCACGCCCGCCGCCGCGACCACCTCGCCGCTCGCGAGATCGCACAGGTGCACGGCGATGGTGGTGCTGCCGACGTCCACCGCCGCGCCGTACACCCGGTCCCGGAAGCCCGGCCACACGGCGACGATCTCGTTGTCGTTGTGCACCGCGACGGTGACCCGCCACTCGCCGTCGCGCAGGCTGCGCTGCAGCCCCTGCACCACCCGCAGGTCGCAGCGCAGGTTCTCCAGGCGCCACTCGAACTCCAGCGCCTCCTCGACGCGCCGGAGATCGCCGGCCGGATCGTGCATGTCCGGCGGCTGCACCTCCACGTAGTACAGGCGCACCACCGGGTCCAGCTCGATGTCGTGCACCTCGGCGCGCTTGCGCACGACCTGGCGGTGCACCTGGCTGTCGGCGGGCACGTCGATCACCGCGTCGCCGGCGATGCACGCGGCGCAGCCGAGGCGCCGGCCGGGCCGCAGCACGTCCTGGTCGACGAGCCGCTGCTCGCTCTCGTCCCACGTCGACAGGTGATCGCTGCGCGACGTGACGCCGTGCTTCGCGAACTCCCCCTCGCTGACGGTGACCTGGCAGCGCCCGCAGATCCCGCGTCCGCCGCATACGGAGTCCAGGTCCACGCCGAGGGAGCGGGCAGCCTGCAGCACGGTCGTGCCGTGCGGGAAACGCCCGCGGCGCCCGGAGGGCGTGAAGACGATCAGGGCTTCCGCGGGACGCGACATGGGCGCGGCGGGACAGGCTGCCGGAGGGCTGCGATCAGGCCTCGCGGCGGCGGCCGCGGCGCCGGCCGCGCGGCTCCGCCTCCGGCGCACCGGGGGCGCGGAACTTGCGGATCCAGCGCCGGCAGTCGGGGTCGTGGCCCATCATCACGTCCGCGCCCATCACGGCCGCCATGATCTCCGCCTCGACCGGGTTCGTGATCGCGGAGGTGAGCCCGGCGCCGATGGCCATCGTCAGGAACGCGCAGTTGATGCCCTGCCGGTTGGGCAGGCCGAAGCTCACGTTGGACGCGCCGCAGGTGCTGTTCACCTTCAGCTCGTCGCGCAGGCGGCGGATGATGTGCATGACCTGCCGCCCGGCCTGGCTGATCGCGCCGATGGGCATGACCAGCGGATCCACGACCACGTCGCTGTGCGGGATGCCGTGGTCGGCGGCGCGCTCCACGATCTTCTTCGCGACCGCGAAGCGCACGTCCGGGTCCTCGGAGATCCCGGTCTCGTCGTTGGAGATCGCGACCACGGCCGCGCCGTGCTTCTTCACCAGCGGCAGCACCGATTCCAGGCGCTCCTCCTCGCCGGTCACCGAGTTCACCAGCGCCTTGCCCCGGTACACCTCGAGGCCGCGCTCCAGCGCCGCGACGATCGAGGAGTCGATGGACAGCGGCACGTCGGTGACCGACTGCACCAGCTCGATTGCGCGCGCGAGGATGGCGGGCTCGTCGGCCAGCGGGATCCCGGCGTTCACGTCCAGCATCTGTGCACCGGCCGCGACCTGCGCCAGCGCATCCGACTCGACGCGGCTGAAGTCCCCGGCCGCCATCTCCGCGGCCAGCACCTTGCGCCCCGTGGGGTTGATGCGCTCGCCGATGACGACGAAGGGGCGCTCGAAGCCGATCACCACCTCGCGGCTGGCGGAGCTGACGACGGTATCGGTCATGGGATCATCTCCGGCCCCGCGACGACGGCGGGGCGCTCGAAACCGCTGGACGCGGGACGGGTGCTCAGGCGCCGACCGCGGCGCCGCGCTGGTTGTGGCGGCGGAACAGCAGCTCCTTCGCGATCTCCACCGACACCGCCGCGTCGCGGCAGTAGGCGTCTGCGCCCACCGCACGCGCGAACTCCTCGTTCAGCGGCGCGCCGCCGACCAGCACCACGTAGTCGTCGCGCAGCCCCTTCGCCACCAGGGTGTCGATGACCACCTTCATGTACGGCATGGTCGTGGTGAGCAGGGCCGACATGCCGAGGATGTCCGGCTTGTGCTCCTCCAGCGCGGCGAGATAGGCGTCGACGTCGTTGTTGATGCCGAGGTCGATCACCTCGAAGCCGGCGCCCTCCATCATCATGCCGACGAGGTTCTTGCCGATGTCGTGGATGTCGCCCTTGACCGTGCCGATCACCATCTTGC
>CBDUCN010000375.1:0-4729 GCA_965365655.1 uncultured Gammaproteobacteria bacterium
GGCGCTTCCTGCAAGGGAGTCGAGCCGCGCGGGAGGTGCGGCCGGCAGCGAACGATACCCGCGGCGGTGATGCGGTCAAGCCGACGCCGCGAAGCCGTGCGCCAGCGCTCGGCCGAAGCGCCCGTGCCCGTCACGACGTGCACGATGCAAGGGCGCGCCCGCCAGCAGCAGCAGCGCCGCGCGGGCTCGTCCCGTCGTGGCGTGATACGCGCGGCACGCGCATCTCGCGAGCAGGTGTGTCATCGCGCGCGCGGCGACGCGGCACGAGACGCGCGTCGTGACGCCCCTTCAGCCCGGCGAGCGCTGCGCGGCGTTCGCGGTCGCCGGCACGACGGCCGCCGGCGGCGCAGGCGTCACGCCGAGCTGACGTTCGACCGCCGCGCGCGCGGCGTCGCCGAGCACGGGCCTGCGCGTGGGTTCCGGGCCCTCCCAGGACAGGACGAGCACCAGCAGCAGAGCCGCGAGCAGGCACAGGTCGGCGAGGTCCGGCGCCCAGCGCCGGGGCACGGAGTTGGTTCGTTGACGAGACATGGACGGACCCGCGAGGTGTGGATACGGCATGCCTCAAGGAATCGGCCACCCGGGCCGACAACTGAAGCGCATCGCGGCAAGACCGTGTTCGGCGCACGCCGCGACCCCCGGATACCAACGGAATGCTATGACCATGTGCACGAAGAAGATTCTTGCCGGTGCCCTGATGGCCTCTGCCCTGATGTCCGCGAGCGGCGCCGCGCACGCGAAGCGCTGCCTGTTCGTGAGCTCCTACCACCGCGGCTACGCGTGGTCGGACGGCGTCGAACGCGGCCTGCGCTCGGTGCTCGAGGGGCGCTGCGAGCTGAAGCAGTTCGACATGGACACCAAGCGCCGCAAGAGCGAGACCGACAAGATGCACGCCGCGGCCGAGGCGAAGCGCCTGATCGAGACCTGGCAGCCGGACGTGGTGATCACCGCCGACGACAACGCGGCGAAATACCTGATCCAGCCCTTCTACCGCGACGCCAGCGTGCCGGTCGTGTTCGCCGGCGTGAACTGGACGGCGTCCGAGTACGGATTCCCGTACCGCAACGTCACCGGCATGGTCGAGGTGGCCCCGATCCGTCCCATGCTGGAGACGGCGATGCGCACCGTCGGCGCCGGCGGGCGCGCGTTCTACCTCGGCGCGGACACCCTCACCGAGCGCAAGAACCTGAAACGCTTCGAGGACGCGGCGCGCGACCTCGGCCTCGTGCTGGAGAGCCGCCTCGTCGCCGGCGCCGACGCTTGGATTTCCGCGTATGTCGAGGCGCAGCAGCGCGACGGGTTCCTGATCCTCGGCAGCCACTCCGGGATCGCCGACTGGGATCAGGCCCGCGAGCGTGTGCTCGCCGCGGTGAGCACGCAATCGCACCGCCTCACCGTGACCAACCACGGCTGGATGATGCCGTTCGCGATGCTGGGGATGACCAAGGTGCCCGAGGAGCAGGGCGTGTGGAGCGCCCAGGCCGCGCTCGCGATCCTCGACGGCACGCCGCCCTCCGACATCCCGATCGTCGCCAATCGCCAGTGGGACATGTGGGTCAACGACGCGCTGGTGAGCGCGGGCGCGCTGAACCTGCCCGACGAGCTGCGGCGCAAGGCGAAGAAGATGCCCTGACGCGCCGGCGCCGGGCGACGCAATCCACCCCCGTCTCCGATCAGCGGCCCTTTCGATGAAACAACAACCCGCGGCCGACTTCGCAACGCCGGAACGCATCGTGCTGGCGCTGCTCGCGATCGCGATGGTGCTCGCGGCCGGGCTGGTCGGACACCGCCAGGCGCTGCAGGAGACCTCCGCGGCCTTCGAGAAGGAAGCCCATCACGCCGAGATCCAGGTCTCGCGCCAGCTCGCCGAGGGCGCGACCCTGATCACCGCGCTGCACGGGCTGCTGCAGGGCGCGAGCGTGGGTGCCGACGCCCACCTGCCCGGGATCGCCCGGCGCATCGTGCGCGACCATCCGCAGGTCACGTGGGTCGGCCATGCGGTCAGCGTCCTGCCGGGGCAGCGCGCGGCATTCGAGGCGCGCCTCGAGCGCGAGGGCTTCGTCGGATTCCGCATCCACCCGCTTCCCGGCGCGCCGCGCGCGGTGGCCGGCGCTCACCTCGCGCTGTCCAGCGTGGAGCCGCTCTCGCCCATGCTGGCACGGCTGCTCGGCGCCGACCTGCTCTCGGTGCCCGGCTGGCACGCCGCCGTCGAGGCGGCCATCGAGCGCGCCGAGGTGCGTGCGATCGCGGTCTCCGGCGAGCACCTGGGCCGCTCCGGATTCCTGCTGCTGCGCGCGACCTATCTCGGCAACGTCGAGCCGCCGTCGGCCGCCGAGCGCCGGCAGCAGGTCGCGGGACTGGTGCTCGCGTTCGTGGATCGCGACACGCTGCTGTCACAGGTGCGCCTGTCCGAACCCAGCGCCCGCGTGCGCATCGGCGGCGACGGCGCCGCGCCGGACCCGGAGGCCGCGGGCGCGGCAACGGCGCTCGCGCGCGTCTGGCGCCCGAAGCACCTGTCGCGGCGCGTGCTGCCGTTCGCCGGCACCACGGTGCCGCTCGAGGTGCGCGCGCGCCCACCCATCGGAATGCGCGGCCTGCTGGTCGACATGCTGATCGCCGCGGCGCTGGCCGCCAGCCTGCTGCAGGCGTTGCGGATGCACCGCCGCGCACGGCGCGAGGAGCGCGTCGCCCAGGCCCGGGCACGGCTCGCGCAGGTGACGCTTCACTCCATCGGCGAAGCCGTGGTGCGCCTCGACGACGACGGCCAGGTGCACTACATGAACCCGGGCGCGGAGCGCATGTCGGGGCTGAGCGCCGCCGACGCGCACGGACGCGCGCTCGAGCAGATCTTTCCGCTGCAAAGTCAGTCGCGGGCGGACGCGGACCTGCTCGCGCGCCTCGGCGACTCCCAGACGCCGATGCTGCTGCACGCGCCGGGACGCACTCCGCGGGCGGTCGCGTGCACGCTTTCGCAGGTGGACCCGCAGGACGGCGAGGCCGGCGGGCGCGTGCTCGTGATGCGCGACGTCACGCGCGAGCACGAGCTGTCGCGCGAGCTGGCCTACCAGGCGAGCCACGACCCGCTCACCGACCTGCCCAACCGCCGCGAGTTCGAGCGCCGGCTCGAGCGCGCGGTGGCCGACTTCCGCGCCACCGGCGCCGCGCACTGCCTGTGCTACGTGGACCTCGACCAGTTCAAGATCGTGAACGACACCTGCGGCCACTTCGCCGGCGACCGGCTGCTGCGCCAGGTGGCAGGGCTGCTGGGCGCGGAGCTGCGCGACGAGGATCTGCTGGCGCGCCTCGGCGGCGACGAGTTCGGCATCCTGCTGCGCGGCTGTGAGCTCGAGCAGGCGATGCAGATCGCCGAGCGCATCTGCCGCCACGTCTCGGCGTTCCGCTTCGACTGGGACGGGCGCTCCTTCGACATCGGCGCGAGCATCGGCGTGGTCGCCGTCACCGCGCAGGCCGGCACCGTGGACGAGCTGCAGCGCGCAGCCGACCTCGCGTGCTACGCGGCGAAGGAGACGGGCCGCAACCGCGTGCACCTCTACCGTCACGAGGACCGCGTGATCAGCCGCAACCAGCGCGAGATGCGCTGGCACGCGGAGCTGCGCAGCGCCCTCGAGCAGCAGCGCTTCACCCTCCATGCGCAGCTCATCCAGCCGCTGCGCTCCGGTGCCTCCGCGCAGGTGATGGAGGAGCTGCTGCTGCGCCTGCTCGATGCCGACGGCAACGTGGTGCCGCCGATGTCCTTCCTGCCCGCGGCGGAACGCTACGGCATGATGGGGCGTCTCGACCGCGTGGTGATCGACAAGGCGTTCGCGATGGTCGCGTCGCGCGCGTGCGCCGCCCACACCTTCACGATCAATCTCTCCGGGCAGAGCCTGAGCGACGCCGGCCTCGGCACCTTCGTGCTCGACGCCGCGAAGCGCCACGGAGTCGACCCCTGCGGCGTGTGCTTCGAGATCACCGAGACCGCGGCGATCTCCAACCTCACCCATGCGATGGCGCTGATGGAGCGCCTGCGCGGCGAGGGATTCCGCTTCGCGCTCGACGACTTCGGCGCGGGCGTGAGCTCGTTCGGGTACCTGAAGCAGCTGCCGCTGGACTTCATCAAGATCGACGGCCAGTTCGTGCGCGACCTCGGCCGCGACCCGGTCGCGCGGGTGATCGTGTCCAGCGTGATCAGCGTCGCGCGGGTGCTGAAGCTGGAGACGGTCGCGGAGAAGGTGGAGGACGACACCGCGCGCCGCTGCCTGGAGAACCTCGGCGTGGACTACGTGCAGGGCTACCTGATCGGCCGTCCGCGACCGCTGGCCGCAGAGCCGAGCGGAGATCTCGCACGCACCGCGTGACCCGGCGGATACCGCCGCATCCCCGCACCGCACGCCGCATCAGTGTTCGTTCACGGCCGGCCCGGTGCGGGTCGCGCGACCGTCGGCCGCTTCCGATTCCACCGCGGGGCGTACACGGGCACGTTCACGGCTTGTCCCCGCGGCCCCCGTACCGGGCCGGCGGTCCCCGGCATGTCGTCAGCCGGTCACGAACGCCGCACGCCCCCTGCCGGCAGCCGGCAGGGGGCGCCGCTCAGCCGTCCAGCACGGTGCCGTCGCGGTCCGGGCGGTGCCATACCCGCACCAGCCGCCGCGGCCGCGACGTCGACGCGGCGGACTCGAAGCGGCTGCGCGCGTGGGCGCACCAGCGGTTGTTCACCCACAGCACCTCG
>CBDUCN010000376.1:0-4704 GCA_965365655.1 uncultured Gammaproteobacteria bacterium
TCAGCGATTGCGCCGCAGGTGCTCGGCGTTCACGCAGTTGCGAAGCCCCGGCCCGTCCAGCGCCGCGACGATGGTCTCGACCGCCTTGCGGCGCAGATCGCGCTGCCCGGGCGGGCTGAAGAACGCGGAGTGCGGGGTCAGGATCAGGCGCCCGTCGATCCACTCCTCGCGCGCCGCGTAGGCGCGGATCAGGGGGTGGTCCGGCGGCGGCTCGGTGGGCAGCACGTCCAGCGCGGCCGCCGCGAGGCGGCCGCTCTCGAGCGCCCCGTGCACCGCGTCGATGTCCACCGTGGGACCGCGCGAGGTGTTGATCAGCACCGCGCCCGGCTTCATCTCGGCGAGGCTCGCGGCGTTGATGATGGCCCGGGTTTCGTCGGTGAGCGGGGTGTGCAGGCTCACCGCGTCGCACGCCTTCAGCAGCTCCTCGAGGGTCTCCGCGCGCCGGAATCCCGTCGCGAGGTCCGCGCCGGGCGGCAGGTAGGGGTCGTAGAACATCACCTCGAGATCGAACGCACGGGCGCGGCGCGCGGTGGCCATGCCGATGCGCCCGAGGCCCACCACGCCGAACGTGGAGCCGCGCAGCCGCGCGAGGCAGCGCTGCCGCGACCAGTGCCAGTTGCCGCGCGGGTCCGCGCGCAGCCCGTCGTTGTAGCTGACGATGCCGCGCCTGAGCGCCAGCAGCAGGCCGATCGCGTGGTCCGCGACCTCCGTGGTGCCGTAGTCCGGCACGTTGCACACCGCGACGCCGCGCGCGCCGAAGCCCTCCAGGTCCAGGCCGTCGAAGCCCACCCCGCCGCGCACGATGATGCGGCACCGCTCGAGCGCCTCCATCTTCGAGGTCACCAGCGGCGTGCAGCGGAAGGTGAGCATCGCGTCGCAGGCAGCCCACGCGTCGGCGGTGACCTCGTCGCCCGACTTGAAGACGTCGAACTCGGCCCCTGGCGCGGTCTCGCGCTCCACGTCGATGTCGCCGGCCCAGTTCTTGTCGGTGATGAGGATGCGCACGGGGAAGTCTCCGGTGAGGGTGCCGGGGTAGATTCTATGCGCCGGTTTCTTGATCCGCCTCAGTGCCGGCGCGGGCCGCGGCGCTACGCTTGTCCGCAGGCCCATAGAGGAGGACTGTCGATGGCCATCTGGGTGCTTGCCGCCGCCGCGGCCCGCGCGCGATTCTTCGAAGCCGTGACGCCCACCGCCCCGCTCGCCGAGGTCCACGACCTGGTGCACCCGGCCTCGCGGCTGAAGGAGCAGGGCCTGGTCTCCGACGGCAGCGGCCGCGGCCGCGTCGGCCACTCGGTGGGGCACGAGCACGACGCGTCGCAGGAGGAGTGGGAGCGCTTCGCGCGCGAGGTGGCCGGCGCGCTGCACCGGGCCCGGGAGCAGGGCAGCTACCAGCGGCTGTACCTGCTCGCGGCGCCGCGCTTCCTCGGCCTGCTGCGCCGTCACCTCGACGCACCCACCCGCGCGCTCGTGGCCGGCGAGCTCGACGTCGACGCGTCCGAGGAGAGCGCGAAGGCGATCCGCGCGCGGCTCCCCGACTCGCTGTGACCGCGGGGGCGCGAGACGGCGCCGCCCGGCAGGTGCCGGCGGCGGAGCTGTTCCGCGCCTGCGACCCGGCGGCGCTGCCGTTCGAGACCACCCGCGACCTCGAGCCGCTGGAGGAGGCGCCGGGCCAGGACCGGGCGCGGGAGGCGATGCGCCTCGCGACCGGCCTCGGGCGCGACGGCTACAACGTCTACGCGCTGGGCGCGGTCGGCCTCGGCCGCCACACGGTGGTCCAGCGCTTCGTCGAGGAGTGCGCCCGCGCGCGCGACGTGCCGCCGGACTGGTGCTACGTGCACAACTTCAAGACGCCGCACCGCCCGCGGGTGCTCGAGCTTCCCGCCGGCACCGCGCAGCGCTTTCGCGAGGACATGGCGCGCTGCGTCGAGGACCTGCTGCTCGCGGTGCCGACGACGTTCCAGAGCGACGAGTACCGCGAGCGCGCGCAGGCGCTCGCGAAGACCTTCAGCGACCGCGAGGAGAAGGCGTTCCAGGCGGTGGCCGACAAGGCGCAGGCCGAGGGCATCGCGATGATGCGCACCCCGGGCGGCTACACCCTCGCGCCGATCAAGGACGACAAGGTGCTGGGCCCGCGCGAGTTCGCGAAGCTGCCCGACGAGGAGCAGAAGCGCATCGAGGCGGTGGTGGAGACGCTCAAGGAGGATCTGAAGGACACCGTCACCAAGCTGCCCGGCTGGCAGCGCGAGAGCCAGGAGCAGCTGCGCCGGCTCAACCGCGACATGATCCAGCTCGCGGTGAGCGGCTTCTTCGACGCGCTCGAGGCCCGCTACGCGGCCTTCCCGCAGGTGGTGGAGTACCTGCAGACGGTGCACGAGGACGTGCTCGACAACGTCGACGCGTTCCGCCCCGAGGGCGAGTCCACGGTCCCGGAGAACACCCGGCGCCGCGTGGACGAGTTCCCGCAGTATGCCGTCAACGTCGTCGTGGACAACGGCGAGACCACCGGCGCGCCGGTGGTCTACGAGGACAACCCGACGTACACGAACCTCGTCGGCCGGGTGGAGCACGTCGCGCAGTTCGGCGCGCTGTCGACGAACTTCATGCTCATCAAGCCGGGCGCGCTGCACCGCGCGAACGGCGGCTACCTGGTGCTGGACGCGGCGCGGGTGCTCAGCAACCCCTTCGCGTGGCAGGCGCTGAAGCGGGCGCTGCGCTCGCGGGAGCTGCGCATCGAGTCGCTGGAGCGCCTGATGAGCCTGCTCAGCACGATCTCGCTGGAGCCGGAGCCGATCGCGTGCGACGTCAAGGTGGTGCTGATCGGCGATCGGCTCCTGTACTACCTGCTGCGCGAGCACGACGAGGAGTTCGCGATGCACTTCAAGGTCGCCGCGGACTTCCACGAGGAGCTGGACCGCGACGACGGCAACACGCTGCTGTACGCGCGCCTGGTGGCCACGCTGCTGCGCGACGACGGGCTGAAGCCTTTCGATCGCGGCGCCGTGGCGCGGGTGATCGAGCACTGCGCGCGGCGGGTGGAGGACGCGCACAAGCTCTCGCTGCACATGGGCTCGCTGCTGGACCTGCTGCGCGAGAGCGACTGGCAGGCGGGCGAGGCGAAGGCGCAGACCGTGAGCGCCGAGCACGTGCAGCGCGCGATCGACGCGGCGATCCGGCGCCTGGACCAGATGCGCGAGCGGGTGCACGAGCACATCGCGCGCGGCATACGCATGGTGGACACCGACGGCGAGGCGGTCGGCCAGGTCAACGGGCTGTCGGTGTACCGGCTCGACGAGAGCAGCTTCGGCACGCCCACGCGCATCACCGCCACCGCGCGCCTCGGCAGCGGCGAGGTGGTGGACATCGAGCGCGAGGTGGAGCTGGGCGGCAGCATCCATTCCAAGGGGGTGCTGATCCTGTCGGCGTTCCTCGCCGCGCGCTACGCGCCGGACGCGCCGCTGGCGCTGTCGGCAAGCCTGGTGTTCGAGCAGTCCTACGGCGGCGTCGAGGGCGACAGCGCGTCCGCCGCCGAGCTGTGCGCGCTGCTCTCCGCGCTGTCGGGGCTGCCGATCCGCCAGTCGCTGGCGATCACCGGGTCCGTGAACCAGCGCGGGCAGGTGCAGGCCATCGGCGGCGTGAACGACAAGGTGGAGGGCTTCTTCGACGTCTGCAACGCGCGCGGCCTGACCGGCTCGCAGGGCGTGATCGTGCCGGCAGCCAACGTGCAGCACCTGATGCTGCGCGCCGACGTGGTCGACGCGGTCGCGCAGGGGCGCTTCGCGGTGCACGCGGTGTCCACGGTGGACGAGGCGGTGTCGCTGCTCACCGGCGTCGCGGCTGGCGAGCCGGACGCCGACGGCGCCTATCCGCCGGACAGCGTCAACGGGCGGGTGCAGGCCCGGGTCGCCGAGCTCAACGCGCTGCGCCGGCTGCACGCGGCGGACGGCCGCGACGAGAAGGGCGATGGCGCGGCCTGACGAGGAGCGCATCCTGCTCGCGCTGGACGCGTGCTGCGACGTGAGCGCCGCGACCATCGACACCGCGGTGCACCTCGCGGCGCGCCTCGGCGCCGCGCTGGAGGCGCTGTTCGTCGAGGACGCGGAGCTGCTGCGCGCCGCGGAGCTGCCGTTCGTCAGCGAGGTCGGCGCGAGCGGCGAGCGCGTGCTGACCGTGGAGCTGCTGCGCGACACCAACCGCGAGCGCTCGGCGCAGGCCCAGCGCCTGACCGCGGAGGCCGCCCGGCTTCGCAACGTGCGCATGAGCTGGCGCGTCGCGCAAGGCACGCGGCTGCTGCTGGCGGCCGCGGAGGCCGTGCAGTCCGACCTGTTCGTGCCCGGGCGCCCGGCGCGCCGCGTCACCGGCGGCGTCTCCGGCGCGGCGCGGGTCGCGGTCGTGCACGGCGACCCGGCGCGCACCGCGCGCGCGCTCGCGTTCGTGCACGCGCTGGCCGGCAACGGTCACGTGCGCGAGGTGGTGCTGGTGTGCGAGTCGCGCCCGGGCGCCGAGCTGCTCGCGCGGCTCGAGGAGCACGGCGTGCGCGTGTACGTGCAGGCGGCGGCGGTGGCCGATCCGCAGGCGGTCCTCGCGGAGATCGGCGCCCTCGCCCCGGGCCTGCTGATCGCGCCCCGGGAGCTGCTGCTGCCGGCGGGCGCGGCGCCGGCGCGGGGGCTGGACGCGCTGCCGATGTCGCTGCTGCTGCTGCGCTGA
>CBDUCN010000377.1:0-4688 GCA_965365655.1 uncultured Gammaproteobacteria bacterium
GCTCGACGTGGATGATCTCGAGCACGTCCTCGAGCGTCAGCGGCTCGAAGTACAGGCGGTCCGAGGTGTCGAAGTCCGTCGACACCGTCTCCGGATTGCAGTTCACCATGATGCTCTCGAAGCCGAGATCGTGCGCCGCCAGCGCCGCGTGCACGCAGCAGTAGTCGAACTCGATCCCCTGCCCGATGCGGTTCGGCCCGCCGCCAAGCACCATGATCTTCTCGCGCTCGCCGGGCGCCGATTCGCACTCCTCCTCGTAGCTGGAGTACATGTACGCGGTGGCCGACGCGAACTCCGCGGCGCACGAGTCCACGCGCTTGAACACCGGGCGCACGCCGATCGCATGGCGGTGCGCGCGCACCTCGGCCTCGGCGCAGCCGAGCAGCGCCGCGAGGCGCGCGTCGGAGAAGCCCGCGCGCTTCAGGCGCCGCATCCGGCGCGCGTCGAGCGCGGCCAGCGTGCCCGCCGCGACCTCGCCCTCCATCTGCAGCAGCTCGTGGATCTGGGCGACGAACCACGGGTCCACGGCCGAGCGCTCGTGCACCTCCTCGGGCGACATCCCGAGGCGAATGGCGTCCGCGAGGTAGCGCAGGCGGTCCGGACCCGCGTCGACGAGCTCGCGCAGCAGCAGCGTGCGCGGGTCGGCGTGGTCCGGCGGCACGATGGGGTCCAGCCCCGAAAGACCGGTCTCGAGGCTGCGCAGCGCCTTCTGCAAGGATTCCTGG
The DNA here is from genome assembly GCA_965365655.1 of uncultured Gammaproteobacteria bacterium. Classification (GTDB taxonomy): domain Bacteria; phylum Pseudomonadota; class Gammaproteobacteria; order HK1; family HK1; genus JBFHNV01. The sequence goes on from CBDUCN010000377.1 coordinate 726, forward strand.
AAGGTGCGCCCGATGGCCATCGCCTCACCGACGGACTTCATCTGCGTGGTGAGGCGCGCGACCGCCTGCGGGAACTTCTCGAAGTTGAAGCGCGGGATCTTGGTGACCACGTAGTCGATCGTGGGCTCGAAGGAGGCCGGTGTCGCGCCGCCCGTGATTTCGTTCTCCAGCTCGTCCAGCGTGTAGCCGACCGCGAGCTTCGCGGCGACGCGCGCGATCGGGAACCCGGTGGCCTTCGACGCGAGCGCCGAGGAGCGCGACACGCGCGGGTTCATCTCGATGATCACCAGCCGCCCGTCGGCCGGGTTGATCGCGAACTGCACGTTGGACCCGCCGGTGTCCACCCCGATCTCGCGCAGCACCGCGATCGAGGCGTCGCGCAGGATCTGGTACTCCTTGTCGGTCAGCGTCTGCGCCGGTGCCACGGTGATCGAATCCCCGGTGTGCACCCCCATCGGGTCCAGGTTCTCGATGGAGCACACGATGATGCAGTTGTCCCGGCTGTCGCGGACCACCTCCATCTCGAACTCCTTCCACCCCAGCACCGACTCCTCCAGCAGCACCTCGCTGGTCGGCGAGGCGTCGATGCCGCGCGAGCAGATCTCCTCGAACTCCTCGCGGTTGTACGCGATGCCGCCGCCGGTGCCGCCGAGGGTGAAGGACGGGCGGATGATGGTCGGGTAGCCGATCTGGGACTGGACCTGGCGCGCCTCCTCGATGCTGTGCGCGAGCGCCGAGCGCGGCGAGTCGAGCCCGATCCCGGCCATCGCCTGCTTGAACCGCTCGCGATCCTCCGCCTTGTCGATCGCGTCCTGCGACGCGCCGATCATCTGCACGCCGTGGCGCTCGAGCACGCCGTGGCGGGCGAGGTCCAGCGCACAGTTGAGCGCGGTCTGCCCGCCCATGGTGGGCAGCAGCGCGTCGGGACGCTCGCGGGCGATGATCGCCTCCACCGTCTGCCAGGTGATGGGCTCGATGTACGTCGCGTCGGCCAGCCCGGGGTCGGTCATGATGGTGGCCGGGTTGGAGTTCACCAGGATCACCCGGTAGCCCTCCTCCTTCAGCGCCTTGCAGGCCTGCGCGCCGGAGTAGTCGAACTCGCAGGCCTGGCCGATCACGATCGGCCCCGCGCCGATGATCAGGATCGAGTGGATGTCGGTGCGCTTCGGCATCGCGTGATCAGCGCGCAGCCGCCACGGGGGCGTCAGCCACGGCGCTGCTCCATCAGCGACACGAAGCGGTCGAACAGGTGCGACACGTCGTGCGGGCCCGGGCTCGCCTCCGGGTGGCCCTGGAAGCCGAAGGCCGGACGGTCCGTCCACTCGATGCCCTGCAGGCTGCCGTCGAACAGCGAGCGGTGTGTCGCGCGCACGTTGTCCGGCAGGCTGTCCTCGTCCACCGCGAAGCCGTGGTTCTGGCTGGTGATCAGCACCCGGCCGGTGTCCAGCTCCTGCACCGGGTGGTTCGCGCCGTGGTGGCCGAACTTCATCTTGCGGGTGCGTCCGCCCGCGGCGAGCCCCAGCAGCTGGTGCCCCAGGCAGATGCCGAAGACCGGCACGCCGCTCGCGAGCACCTCGCGGATGGCGGCGACGGCATAGGTACAGGGCTCCGGATCGCCGGGCCCGTTGGCGAGAAACACGCCGTCCGGGGACTCGGCCAGCACCTCGGCCGCGGGGGTCTGCGCCGGCACCACGCGCACCCGGCAGCCGCGGTCGGTGAGCAGGCGCAGGATGTTCCGCTTGACCCCGAAGTCCCACGCGAGCACCCGGAAGGGCAGCGACGCGTCGGCGGCGTCCGGGTAGCCCTCGCCTACCGGGCCGATGCGCCACACCCCGCCCCGCCACTCGTAGGGCTCCGCGGTGCTGACCTCCTTCGCGAGGTCCATGCCCTCGAGCCCGGGGAACGCGCGCGCGGCCTCCACGGCGCGCGCGGCGTCGAGGCGCTCGCCGGCGGCGATGCAGCCGCGCTGGGCGCCGCGCTCGCGCAGCATGCGGGTGAGCCGGCGGGTGTCGATGCCGGCGATGGCCACCACGCCGCGCTCGCGCAGGTACGACGGCAGGTCGACGCGCGCGCGGAAGTTGCTCATCCGCGGCGGCACGTCGCGCACCACCAGGCCGCTGGCATGCACCGCGGCCGCCTCCTCGTCCTCCTCGTTGGCGCCCACGTTGCCGATGTGGGGATAAGTGAGGGTCACGATCTGCCGGCAGTACGACGGGTCGGTCAGGATCTCCTGGTAGCCCGTCATCGCGGTGTTGAACACCACCTCGCCGACGGCCTCGCCGTGCGCCCCGACGGCATCGCCGTGGAACACGGTTCCATCCTCGAGGGCGAGCAGTGCGGGGGACGGATGAGTCATGGGTCTCTACATGCAAAGCGGGAGCGTCCTCCCGGAGGCTCCCGCCAGTGATCGGCGCCAGCCGTCAATCTTGAATCCTAAAGCGCGGCGAGTAAACGCCGGTGCAGGGCCTCGCGCCGCCGGGCCGCCGGCTCCCGACGGCTGTCTAGCGCAGCCCCAGTACGTCCTGCATGTCGTAGCGCCCGGCCGGGCGCTCGGCGATCCAGCGCACGGCGCGCAGCGCGCCGCGCGCGAAGTTCGTGCGGCTAGACGCGCGGTGGGTGATCTCCACCCGTTCGCCGGCGCCGGCGAACAGCACCGTGTGCTCGCCGACGATGTCCCCGGCGCGGATGGTCTCGAAGCCGATGGTCTCGCGCCGGCGCTCGCCGGTATGGCCCTCGCGCCCGTACACCGCGCACGCCGCGAGATCGCGGCCCAGCGCCTCGGCGACCACCTCGCCCATGCGCACCGCGGTGCCCGACGGCGCGTCCACCTTGTGCCGGTGGTGCGCCTCGATGATCTCCACGTCCACCTCGTCGCCCAGCGTCGCGGCGGCAATCGCGAGCAGCCTGAAGCACAGGTTCACGCCGACGCTCATGTTCGGCGCGAGCACCATCGCGATGTCGTGCGCGAGCACGTCGATTCGCGTGCGCTGATCGGCAGAGAAGCCGGTGGTGCCCACCACCGCGCGCCGCCCCGCCGACGCGCAGGCCTCGAGGTTGCCCATGCACGCGTCGGCGCGCGTGAAGTCGATCAGCACGTCGCAGGCCGCGACCGCCGCGTCGCGGTCGTCGATGATCGCGACGCCCGCGTCGCCGACCCCGGCGACCGCGCCGGCGTCGGCGCCGAGCAGCGCGTTGCCCGGCGCCTCAAGGGCCGCGCCCAGCTCCAGCCACGGCTCCTCGTGCACCGCCTCGACCAGAGCCCGTCCCATGCGTCCCGCCGCGCCCGCGACCGCGACCCGCAGTGCGCCGCTCACGGCTTGATGTCCTCGAAGAAGCGCTTGACGCTGTCCAGCCACGAGCTGGCCTTCGGATCGTGGGTCTTCTTGCTCCCCTTCAGGCTGTCGTCGAACGCCTCCAGGAGCTCCTTCTGCTTGCGGCTCAGGTTGACCGGCGTCTCGACCACGACGCGGCAGATGAGGTCGCCGGTGCCTCCGCCGCGCACCGAGCGCACGCCCTTGCCGCGCAGCCGGAACAGCTTCCCGGACTGCGTCTCGGACGGCACCTTGAGGCTGACGCGGCCGTCCAGCGTCGGCACCTCCAGGTCACCGCCCAGCGCCGCGGTCGCGAAGCTGATCGGCACCTCGCAGTACAGGTGAGTGCCGTCGCGGGTGAAGATCGGGTGCTCGCGAACACCGACCTCGACGTACAGGTCTCCCGGCGGCCCGCCCCGCTCGCCGGGCTCGCCCTCGCCGGCGAGGCGCACCCGGTCCCCGGTATCCACGCCGGCCGGGATCTTGACCTGAAGGGTCTTGTGCTCGCGGGTCCATCCGGAGCCGCTGCAGGCGCCGCACGGGTCCGAGATCACCTCGCCTCGGCCGTGACAGCGCGGACAGGTCTGCTGGATCGAGAAGAAGCCCTGCTGCATGCGCACCTGGCCGGCGCCGTCGCAGGTGCTGCACGCCG
>CBDUCN010000378.1:0-4684 GCA_965365655.1 uncultured Gammaproteobacteria bacterium
AGATGAGCCCGGACGACGCGGGCGACGCGCTGCTGGACATGATGTTCCGCACCGCGAACGGCCGGCTGACCGCGGCCGAGGCGCTGGGCCACCGCGAGTTCGTGCTGACGCGGCTCTACGAGAGCGCCTGAGCCGGACGACGGACCAGGGTCGTAATTCGCGCCCACCTGCGGCCTGCAGGTGGGCGCGTGCATCCGGGCCTCGCCGCGCGCGGCGCCCGGGACGCGCGTCAGCCGGGCGCCGTCCGCCCGCGAATCAGGTCCGACGCCTTCTCCGCGATCATCAGCGTCGACGCGTTCAGGTTCGCCGAGATCATGCGCGGCATGACCGACGCGTCGACGACGCGAAGCCCGTCGAGCCCGTGCACGCGCAACGCGGGATCGACGACGGCCAGCGGATCGCCGGCCGGCCCCATGCGGCACGAGCAGCCGGGGTGGAACGTGGTCTGGCCGCGCCGCGTGCCCGCGTCGAGCAGCTCGTCGTCGCTGCGCGCGTCGTCGCCCGGGTAGCACTCGTGGTCGTAGTACGGCGCTAGCGGGCGCGACCTCAGCAGCGTGCGCGCGAGCCGCATGCCCGCGACGAACACGCGCCGGTCGATCTCGTCGGCGAGGTAGTTGGTCTGGATGCGCGGCGCGTCGAACGGATCGCCGGAGCGCAGCCGCACCCATCCGCGGCTCTCGGGCCGCTGCTGCCACGACGGCACGGTCATGCCCGGCTCGCGCTCGAGCTTGCCCTTCACGCCGTCCAGGTAGCTCGCCGGCGTGAACGTGAGCTGCAGGTCGGATCGCTCCGGCGTCACGCCGGAATGCCAGAAGCAGTACACCTGGGTCGGCGCCAGCGACAGCATCCCGCGGCGCAGCAGCGCGTACTTCGCGATCTCGCCGGCCAGCGCGAGACCGCGCACCTGCTCGTTGACGGTCTTCACGTTCTTCACCCGCGCGACGGTGCGCGAGGTGTAGTGGTCCTGCAGCCCCTCGCCGACGCCGGGAAGCACGTGGCGCCGGACGATGCCGTGCGCGTCGAGCTCGGATCCCGGTCCGATGCCGGACAGCAGCAGCAGCTGCGGCGAGCCGTACGCGCCGGCGGACAGGATCACCTCGCGCGCGGCCTTCACCGACCCGGGGCTGCCGCCGCGCCCGCCGCGGCGGTACGCGACGCCGACCGCGCGCCGCCCGTCGAGCTCGATGCCGGTGACGTGGACGCCGGTGCGCACGACGAGGTTGCGGCGCTTCCTCGCCGGCGCGAGGAACGCGCGCGCGGCGCTGACGCGGCGCCCGCCGAGGATCGCGCGCTGCGCGTACGCGATGCCCTCCTGGCGCGCGCCGTTGTAGTCGGGGTTGATCGGAATGCCGTGCTCCACCGCGCCCTGGATGAACGCCTCCGACAGCGGGTGCCGCCAGTCGGTGTCGGTGACCGGCAGGTAGCCGTCCCGGCCGCGGTAGTGCTCGTCCGCCGGCCCGATGCGCCGCTCCATGCGCTTGAAGTACGGCAGCACGTCGGCGTACGACCAGCCGAGGTTCCCGAGCTGCGCCCAGTGGTCGAAGTCCGCGGCCTGGCCGCGGTTGATGATGTGGCCGTTGATCGAGCTCGATCCGCCCAGCGTCTTGCCGCGCGGCGAGTAGATGCGCCGGCCCGCGGTGAACGGGCCGGGCTCCTGCTCGAAGCACCAGTTGATCGACCGGTCGTAGAAGGTCTTCATGAAGCCGGCCGGGACGTGGATCATCGGGTTCCAGTCGCGCGGCCCCGCCTCCAGCAGGCACACCGAGACGCCGGGGTCCTCGCTCAGGCGGCTCGCGAGCACGCAGCCCGCGGTGCCCGCACCGACGATCACGTAGTCGAAGGTCTCCACGCGTCACGACCCCGCGCGCGGGCGCAGCGCTCTCGCCGCGTCGCGCGCGAGCGCGGCCTGCTCCGTCGCCATGCGCGCGCACAGCCCGGTGTACGCGGCCGGGTCCAGCAGCGCGTCGATCGCGCCCGGGGACAGCGCCGCGCGGATCGCCGGCGCGTCGTGCAGCGCCCGCGCGAAGGTGGCGCCGCCGGCGAGCACCGCCTCCACCGCGTCGTAGACCACGTCGTGCGCCTCCTGCCGCCCGAGCGAGCGCCCGAGCTCCATCATGATCGCCTCGGACAGGATCATGCCGTCCGTCAGCTCGAGGTTGCGGCGCATGCGCGCGGGAGAGAGCTCGAGGCCCGCGGCGATCGCGATCAGCCGCCCGAGGCAGTCGCCGGTGTGGATGCAGGCGGGGCCCACCGCGGCGCGCATCATCACGCTGTTCGCGCGGTTGGCCTCGTGCTCGGTCAGCATCGCGTCGAGCGCGAGCGGCACCAGCGCGCGGACCTGGGCGGCGCCCGCGATCACGTCCTGCGCGAGGATGGGGTTGCGCTTCTGGGGCATCGTCGAGGAGCCGACCGTGCCCGGCGGCACCGGCTCGCGCGCCTCGTCGAACTCCTGCTTCATCAGCGTGTAGACCTCGTTCGCGACCTTCGCGCAGGTGGCGGCGATCAGCGCGAGGGTGGTCACGTACTCCGCCTCGCGATCGCGGTGCGTGCGCGACGGCACCGGCGCGCCGGCGAGCCCCAGCACGCGCGCGAGCCCGTCCTGCACCGCGGGGCCCTGCTCGCCCAGCGACGCGAAGGTGCCGGCCGCGCCGCCCAGCATCGCGACGAACACGCGGCCCTCCAGCGCGCGCAGCCGCTCGACGTGACGCAGCAGCTCGTCGATCCACACGGCGGCCTTGTAGCCGAACGTGATCGGCACCGCGTGCTGGCCGTGGGTGCGCCCGGCCATCGGCATCCCGGCCCCCTTCTCGGCGAGGTCCGCGAGGTGCGCGAGCAGCTCGCCGAGCTGGCGCAGCAGGATCGCGTGGGCGCGGCGCAGCAGCAGCGCGTCGGCGGTGTCCATGACGTTCTGCGTCGTCGCGCCCCAGTGCACCCAGCCGCCCGCGTCGTCGCCGCACACGCGCGCCAGCTCCCAGACGATCGGCACCAGCGGGTGGCCGGTGCGCGCCAGCCCCTCGCGGATGCGCGCGTCGTCCAGCCGCTCGAGCCGCGCGCACTCGGCGATGCGCCGGGCGGCCGCCACAGGGACGATGCCGAGCGCCGCCTGCGCCTCGGCCAGCGCGGCCTCGACGTCCAGCCACGCCTGCCAGCGTGCGCCGTCGGTGAACAGCGCCCGCAGGCCGGGGTCCTCGAAACGCGCGGCGCTGGGCTGCAGGGTCATCGCGGGCTTCCGGGTGGCCGGGTCGTCGCGGCATCTTCGTCGACCGGAGCGGGCCGGCGCAAAGGGAGCGTGCCGCCGGCGCGCGGGACCGCGCCCGGCAACCGCGTCGTTCGCTGCGCAACCTCGTCGTTCGCTGCGCGGCCGGGGGGACGGCTTCGCGCATGCGGCCCGGCGCGCGCCGCGCGCGTGGCCCCGCCCGCCGCCACGGCGCGCCTCACTGCGACGCGAGGTACTCCTCGTAGCGGACCCGGCCCTCGCTGCCGAACAGGATCTCGCACGCCTCGCGCAGCCCCGGCGCGTCGCGCAGGACGGCCTTCGGCGTGACCTGCGCGATCTTCGAGCGCCGGCGCAGGAAGTCGTCGAGCCGGACCACCATCTCGTTCTCCGCGATGTAGTGCAGCTCGCAACGCAGGTACTCGGTGCCCCGGATCAGGATCTCGCCCTGCGCCGGGTCCGCCGCGATCGCGTCGAGCAGCCCGCCGGCGTGTGCGCCGTAGCGCCGCCACAGCCGCGTCGCCGTCGTCTCCTGGGCGCCCGTGAACGGCCGCGCGTCCAGGCCGAGCGCGGCCGCCCGCGCGAAGAAGGCGGCGCGGTCGCGCTCGCCCGGCTCGCCGTACCAGCGGCCCGCGCCCGATCGCGCGAGTCGGATCCCGAGCCGGAGCGCCGCGTCACAGATCTCGTCCCCGACGTTGAGACAGTCGGTGAGCTTGCCGCCGAAGATGCTGACGTGGCCCTTCGCGTCGCTGACCTCGACCACGTGCTTGCGCGACAGCTGCAGGAAGTCGCGCCCGGAGTCCCCGCCGGCCTCCATCGCGAGCGGGCGCACGCCGCATCGCTCGGCGATGACGTCGTCCTCGGTCAGCGGCTGCTCGAGGTCGAGGTTGCGGTTGATGTTGTCGAGCACGAAGCGCCGGTCCGCGTCCGTGACCGGCGCGTGGGGGTCGTCGGTCGGCGTGTCGGTGGTGCCGATGCAGGTGCGCTGGTACATCGGGATCGCGAAGAACGGCCGGCCGTCCTCGGCGAAGAACGCGAGCACCCGGCGATGCTCGGACAGGCGGTCCACGATGAGGTGGATGCCCTTGGACAGGACGTGACGGCATCGCGTCTCCACGCCGGCCAGCCGGTTGTGCGCGTCGACGTACGGGCCGGTCGCGTTCACGAGCACCCGCGCGCGGATCGCGAACTCCTCGCCGCCGATCTCGTCGCGCACGCCGACCGTCCAGCCGCCGTCGCCGCCGCGGCGCGGCGCGATCGAGCGTACGTAGTTCGCCGCGGCGGCTCCGGCCTCCTGCGCCGAGCGCACGAAGTTGAAGACGAAGCGGGCGTCGTTGTCGTGCAGGTAGGCGTCCGAGTACTCGACCGCCGCGGCCGCGCCCGTGACGTCCAGGACAGGCTCCGCGGCCCTCGCACGGGCCGGCGTCAGGAACGCGGGCGGACGCGTGAAGCAGCGGCCGAACAGCCAGT
>CBDUCN010000379.1:0-4667 GCA_965365655.1 uncultured Gammaproteobacteria bacterium
GCGTGATCCAGGTCCGCGTCCGCGCGCACGTAGGCCGGATCCTTGCCGCCGAGCTCCAGGCCGGCGCCCGCGAAGCGCTCCGCGAGCGCGCGCTGCACCGCGTGGCCGCCGTCCACCGAGCCGGTGAAGGCCACGAAGTCCACACGCCGGTCCGCCACCAGGCGCAGCGCCGCGTCGTGGTCCAGGTGCAGCGCGTGGAACAGGCCGTCGGGAAGGCCGGCGGCGGTGAAGATGCGGGCGAAGCGCTCGCTCGCGAGCGGGGTCTGCGCCGAGTGCTTGAGCAGCACCGCGTTGCCGGCCATCAGTGCCGGGACGACCGCGTTCACCGCGGTGAGGAACGGGTAGTTCCAGGGCGCGATCACGAACACCAGCCCCAGCGGCTCGCGGGACACGAAGCGGGTGAAGCCTGCGTTCGGCTCCGGCTCGACGTCGGCCAGCGCATCGGGCGCGATCGCGATCATGTGGCGGGCGCGCTCCTCGAAGCCCCGGATCTCCCCCGGGGCCTGCGCGATGGGCCGCCCCATCTGCCAGGTGATCTCCTCCGCGATGGCGGCTCCGTCCGCGACGAAGGCGTCCACCGCGTCCGACAGCAGGCGTTGCCGATCGGCGAGCGGCACCTCTCGCCACTGCGCCTGGGCCGCCTGCGCCGCGCGCACGGCGCTCACCACGTCGCTGCCCGTCGCGAGCGGCCTGCGCACGTACACGCGCCCGTCCACCGGGGACACGCATTCGAGCTGATCGGTCATCGGATCACTCCACGGAATGCTCGCGCTTCGAGCTGTGAACAGGCTCTCAGATGATCTCGAAGTAGCGCGCCAGCTCCCAGTCGGTGACCGCGCGGGCGAACTCGCGCGCCTCCCAGTCGCGGGTGGCCGCGAAGTGCTCGACGAAGTCCTCGCCGAAGGCCTGCGCCGCGACGCGCGAGCCGGCGAGGCGGCGCGCGGCCTCGTCCAGGGAGCGGGGCAGGGCGAGGCGCTTCGGGAAACGCCTGTCGTAGGCGCTGCCTTCCACCGGACCCTCGGGCTCGATGCCCTCCTCGATGCCCTTCAGGCCGGACGCGAGCGCCGCGGCCAGCGCCAGGTAGGGGTTGGCATCCGCGGCGGACACCCGGTACTCGACCCGCTGCGCGCCCGGTCCGCCCGGCACCACCCGCAGCGCGCAGGTGCGATTGTCGATGCCGTAGCTCGCGTCGGTCGGCGCCCAGAACCCGGGGACCAGCCGCCGGTAGCTGTTCACGGTGGGCGCGATCATCGCCGCCATCTCGGGCATGAAGCGCTGCTGGCCGCCGACGAAATGGCGCTGCAGCGTACTCACGCCGTGCTTCGCGTCCGGGTCGTGGAAGACCGGGGTGCCGTCGCCGGCGCGCACCAGGGAGATGTGGATGTGGCCGCTGGAGCCGGGCCAGTCGGTGGACCAGCGCGCCATGAACGTCGCCATCAGACCGCGGCTCTGGCAGAACACCTTGACGAAGGTCTTGAACAGCGCGGCCTTGTCGGCGGCGGCCAGCGCGTCGTCCACCCGCAACGCGGCCTCCAGCACGCCGGGGCCGGTCTCCTCGTGCAGCCCCTCGATGCCGAAATCCATCGCCTCGCACAGGCCCAGCAGGTCCCGGTACAGCTCCGAGCGCACCGAGTTGCGGATCACGGAGTACCCGAAGAAGCCGGGATCCAGCGGCCGCATGTCCCGGTAGCGCTTCTCGCGCACCGAGTGCGGCGTCTCCTCGAACACGAAGAACTCGTACTCGAAGCCGACCCGGGGGCGATAGCCCATGTCCGCAGCGCGCGCGAGCACCCGGCGCAGGCAGCCCCGGGGGCAGACCGGTTCCGCGCCGCCCGCGAACTCGCCGAGCACCAGCAGGCCGCCGTCCTCGAGCGGCAGATCCCGGCAGGTCTCCGGCAGCAGGCGCACGGTCGCGTCGGGGTAGCCGGTGTGCCAGCCGGTGAAGCGCACGTTGTCGTAGAGCTGGTCCATCGAATCCCAGCCCAGCACCACGTCGCAGAAGCCGAAGCCCTTCTCCAGCGCCGAGGCCAGCTTGTCGACGTGCATGTACTTGCCGCGCAGGATGCCGTCGACGTCGAAGGCGCCGACCTTGACGTGGCTGAGGCCGCGCTGGCGCACGCGGGCGAGCACCTCGGCAGCGGATTCGGGCGGGGCGGGCGTCATGCGATGGTCTCCTCGGTGAGGACGGGGCGAGGGGCGGCGACGGCGCGACGAAGGCGCTTCCCGGCGCTGCACGGGAGGGCCGCCGGGGGAGGCGTGTGGCCGCTGGCCGGGTTCCGTGCGATCATGCGATCCAATATCCGGGGAGCTGTACGTGCGGCGACCAATGCCGGAACCGCCGCCGTCCGGCGGCTACGATCGCGCCCGATTCTACGCCAGCACCGAGCCCCCACCGCCCACCTCCGTTCCTGCATCCGCTCCTGCCGATGACCCCCCTGCCGCGCATTGCACTCGCCCAGATGGAGGTGCGTCCCGGACGCCCGGACCTGAACCTCGCGACCATGCTCGAGACGATGGCCCGCGCGCGCGAGCACGACGTCGAGCTGATCGCGTTTCCCGAGATGTGCCTGCCCGGCTACCTGATCGGCGACCTCTGGGAGCAGCAGGCGCTGGTGGAGGATTTCGCGGGCTACAGCGACCTGGTGTGCGAAGCCTCGCAGGGGCTCACCGTGCTGTTCGGCAACGTCGCGCTGGATCCGCCCGCGATCGGCGAGGACGGGCGCGCGCGCAAGTTCAACGTCGTGCACGTGTGCCACGACGGCCGCTACCTGCTGCGCGACGCGCTGCCGCCGGGCCTGCCGGGCGGCGCGCAGCCGAAGACGCTGCATCCGAACTACCGCTTCTTCGACGACGATCGCCACTTCTACTCGCTGCGCAAGCTGGCCCAGGCTCGCGGGCGTTCCCTCGACGAGTACCTGGTGCCCTACGAGGTGCCGCGCCGCGACGGCGGGACCTTCCGCTTCGGCGTGCAGCTGTGCGAGGACATCTGGTTCCAGGACTACCACTACGACGAGGGCGTGCTGGACACGCTGCGCATCTTCCGCCAGCGCGGGGCCGAGGCGGTATTCAACCTCTCGTCGTCGCCGTGGACCGCGCAGAAGAACGAGAAGCGCAACCGCGTGGTGCGCGAGGCGCTGACCCGCTCGCCGCTGCCGTTCTTCTACGTCAACCACGTCGGCGCGCAGAACAACGGCAAGAACGTGCTGGTGTTCGACGGCGACACCACTGCGTATGCGGCCGACGGCAGCGTGGTGGCGCGCGCGCGGCCGTGGCGCGAGGACCTCGTGCTGATGCACGAGCCGAACGTGGCGCCGGGCAGCGGCGACCCTCAGGAAGTGCTGCGCCGCGGCCTGATCACCGGCATCCGTCACCTGGACCATGTGCGCGGCGGCGAGAACCGTTACCTGGTCGGGGTCAGCGGCGGCGTCGACTCGGCACTGGTGCTCGCGCTGCTGTGCCAGGCGGTGGGCGAGTCGCGGGTGTTCGCGGTGAACATGCCCAGCCGCTTCAACTCCTCGCTCACGCGCGGCAATGCCCGCAGCCTGTGCGCGGCGCTGGGCGTGCCGCTGCTGGAGTGCCCGATCCAGGACCTGTACGAGCGCCTGGCCGCGACGCTGCGCGAAGCCGGCTGGCCGCAGGCGCAGGGCGAGTACTCGCGGCTGGTGGACGAGAACGTGCAGGCCCGCATCCGCGGCGCCGACATCCTCGCCGGGCTCGCGGCGAAGTTCGGGCTGGTGTTCACGAACAACGGCAACAAGACCGAGACCGCGCTCGGCTATGCGACGCTGTACGGCGACGTGAACGGCGCCATCGCGCCGATCGGCGATCTCTACAAGCCGCAGGTGTTCGCGCTGGCCCGGTACCTGAACGAAGCGGTGTACGGGCGCGAGGTGATCCCGTGGAACCTGCTGGACGGCTCCACCGTGCCCAGCGCCGAGCTGTCGGAGGCGCAGGACGTGACGCGGGGCCTGGGCGACCCCATCAAGTACGGCTACCACGACGCGGTGCTGCGCCAGCTCATCGAGATGCGCCAGCACCCCCTGAGCCTGCTCCGCTGGCTGGAGGCGGGCACGCTGCTGGAGCGGCTGGAGTGGCACGACCGCGCGGCGCTGCTGGCCTGGTTCCCCGGCACGGAGGCCCTGGTCGAGGACCTGGAGTGGCTCGCGCGCCAGCTCAGGGTGAACTACTTCAAGCGCATCCAGGCTCCGCCGATCATCGTCCTCAGCAAGCGCGCGTTCGGCTTCGATCTGCGCGAGAGCCAGCTTCCGGACTACCGGCCGCGGGCCTACGCCGCGCTGCGCGAGCGATTGCTCGCGCATCCGCTCGCGCACTGGCTGGGCGATGCCGGCGCGCGGGCCGTCCCGTGCGCGCCGGCGCCGGACGGCGGCTCGCTATAATCCGGGCCGTGGCGAGGCCGGGACGCGGCGCCGGTGCGCGATCGTGCGACACGTGTCGTGCACGCGGGCCCGCGTGCCGTCGCGACGACGGGGCAGGGTGGAGCCGCGGGCAGGGCGCTGCGGTGCGATGCCCGTGCCTTCGGCAGGTTGACGCGCAGCGATTCAGGGAGCGAGGCCGATGGGCGTGATCGTGGCACTGGTGGTGGGAGCCGTGCTCGGCTTCGTGGCCGGCTGGCTGGTGCGCGATGCGTCGAGCCGGCCGCTCACCCG
>CBDUCN010000380.1:0-4667 GCA_965365655.1 uncultured Gammaproteobacteria bacterium
CGGGGCGCTCGGCGAAGTGGCGCAGCAGGAACTCCTCGTCCGCCGGCGAGAGGTCGAAGCGCCGCGCCGCTTCCTCGACGGTGCGTGGCGAGTGGTCGGGCTGCTCGGCGAGCCACTGCACCGCGCGGCGCAGGTCCTCGCCGTGGGGGAGCAGGCCGTCGCCGCGGCTCATCGGGCGCGGTGCATGGTCTGGCGGCGGTCCCGCGTCATTAGGTCGCTTCGCGTTCGGCGAACCCGTCACCGGGAGCGATGCTGCCGACGAAGGCGCTCACGCGCGCAGTCCCGCGATGGTGTGCCTCGCGTCCACGTTCTCGAGGCTGGTGCGCGCCTCGACGATCACCGGCACGTCGCTGGCCATCGCCTCGGCCAGCACCGCGTCCGCGTCCTCCGCGCGCTCGATGAGCAGCCCCTTCGCGCCGAACGCGCGTGCGAGCAGCGTGAAGTCCGGGTTCACGAGCCCGGTCGCGTGCGGCCGGCCGGGGTAGTGGCTCTCCTGGTGGAAGCGGATCGTGCCGTACGCGCTGTTGTTGGAGACGATGATGCACAGATTCCGCGCGCCCTCGGCCATCGCCGTGGCCAGCTCGTAGCCCGACATCAGCGCGCCGCCGTCGCCGACCACCGCGACGGCCTTGCGCGCGGGATACCGGATCGCGGCCGCGACGGCCGCCGGGATCGCCATGCCCATCGCGCCGCACTCGGAGCCGAGCAGGGTCTGCGAGGGCACGTAGCGGTAGCGCAGGTGCAGCCAGCTCGAGAAGCTGCCGGCGTCGACCGTGATCACCGCGTCGTGCGGCACGTGGCGCTGCATCGCGTCGATCACGTGGCCGAAGTCGAGGCCGTCGGAGGCCGGGCGCAGCGGGCTGTCGGCGAACTCCACGTAGCGCGCGTGCGCGCTCGCGATCCACGCGCGGCGTGCAGTGGACGGTTCCGGCACGTTGCGCGCGGTCAGGCTCTCCAGGAACTCCGCCGACTCCGACACGATGCCGAGCGCGACGTCGAAGTGGCGGCCCACCTGCGTCTCGTCCGGGTAGACGTGGATCACGCGCTGGCCGCTCGCCGGGATGCGCCCGCCCAGGCCCGCCATGTTCGTGAGCTTCGTGCCCACCGCGACGATCACGTCGGCGTCGAGCGCGGTGCGCGCGACGCCGTCCGGCGGACGGATCCCGAGCTCGCCGCCGTAGTTCGGGTGCGCGTTGGGGAACACGTCCTGGTGCACGTACGACGGCAGCACCGGCACGCCGTGCGCCTCGCTGGCGGCGAGCAGCGCCCGTCTCGCGCGCGGCGAGTCGACGCGTCCGCCGGCCACGATGATCGGGCGCGCCGCCTGCTGCACGATGCGCGCGGCCTCGGCGACGTCATCGTCCGCCGGCCGCGCGCGGCTCACGCGGCGCCGCGCCTGCGCGGGCGCGTCGCAGGGCGCGGCCAGCACGTCGGTGGGCAGCGACACCACCACCGTGCCCGGCGTGCCGGACTCCGCGATGCGGATCGCGCGGGCGAGCACCTCGCCGACGCGCTCCGGCGCGTTGACCTCCTCGACGTGCTTCGCGATGTCGGAGAAGGTCTTCGCGAAGTTCATCTCCTGGGTCGCGCCCTTGCCGATCTTCGCGCGGCTCACCTGGCCGAGCAGCAGCACCAGCGGGAACGATCCCTGCTCCGCGGAGTGCGCCGCGATGCTCGCGTTGGTGGCCCCCGGCCCGCGGCTCGCGAGCGCGACGCCGGCGCGCCCGGTCATCTTCGCGTCGGCCAGCGCCATCCACGCGGCACCGCCCTCGTGGCGGCAGGTCACCAGATGCAGCACCGGGTCGCCGTGCAGCGCGTCCATGACCGCGAGGTAGCTCTCGCCCGGCACGCAGAACGCCCGGTCGACGCCGTGCGCGGCGAGGGTGTCCACCAGAACCTTCGCCGCGGTGCGTGTCATGCGCGTGTCCTGCACGATGGAGTCGAGCCCGAGTATATCGGGCGGTATCGGCGCGCAGGGGCCGCGCGCCGATACCGCGCCGCGGCGGCGTCCCGGCGCGGGCCTCCCGAAGCGTGCGGCGACGACGCCTCCGGCCGCGTGCCCGTTGACTACGCCCCGCGCCCGCGCACGACGGGGACGCGGTCTGGAGCGGCCGGCGTGGCCGCGTCTCACGGTTGCCAACAGGCTGTTGAAATTCGACGTCCTGTCGAATCTCGCCTCGCTTCGCGGAAGACGCGGTCTCCCGCTCGACCCATGAATCAATCACTTGCATGATCGATTCATGCCGGCACGTCCCTGTGCCGGCTGGCAGGCCGCCGAAGATCAACAGCCTGCCAACGGCCATTTAGACTCCGCGGGTCACCCGCCACCCCGGAGCCACTACATGTCCCTGCACCCCCGCGCCGGCCAGCCCGCCGAGGCCGGCGACCTCGTCGATCTCGAGGCGATGGAGCGCGCCTGGAGCGGGCAGCGTCCCGACCCCGCAGAGCCCGCGCAGCGCGTCGCGTTCGGCACCAGCGGCCACCGCGGCTCGCCGCTGCGCGGCAGCTTCAACGAGGCCCACGTGCTGGCCATCGTCCAGGCGGTGTGCGAGCAGCGCCGCGCCGCCGGGATCGACGGCCCGCTGTACGTCGGGCGCGATACGCACGCGGTGTCGGAGCCGGCCTTCGTCGCGGTGCTGGAGGTGCTGGCCGGCAACGGCGTGCACGCGCGCGTGGACCGCGATCTCGGCTACACGCCGACGCCGGTCGTGTCGCACGCGATCCTCGGCTTCAACCGGGGGCGCGAGCGCGGCCTCGCCGACGGCATCGTGATCACGCCGTCGCACAACCCGCCGGAGGACGGCGGCATCAAGTACGACCCGCCGCACGGCGGGCCCGCGGACAGCGACGTCACGAAGGCCATCGAGACGCGCGCGAACGAGCTGCTCGCGGAGGGGCTCGCGGGTGTCGCGCGGGCCGGCGTCGACCTCGCCCGCCTGCCCGACGGCATCGAGCGCTTCGACTACGTGCACGGCTACGTCGACGATCTGGCTGCGGCGCTCGACGCCGACGCGATGCGCGGCTGCGGCCTGCGCCTGGGCGTGGACCCGCTGGGCGGCGCGGCGGTCGCGTACTGGCAGCCCATCGCCGAGCGCCTCGGCCTCGACGTGGACGTCGTGAACCCGGACGTGGACCCGCGCTTCGCGTTCATGCCGCTGGACTGGGACGGGCGCATCCGCATGGACTGCTCGTCGCCGCACGCGATGGCGCGCCTGGTGGGCATGCGCGATCGCTTCGACCTCGCGTTCGGCAACGACCCGGACGTGGATCGCCACGGCATCGTGACCCGCGACGGCGGGCTGATGGACCCGAACCACTTCCTCGCCGCGGCGTCGTCGTACCTGTTCGCGCACCGGCCGGACTGGAGCGCGCACGCGGCGCTGGGCAAGACCGTGGTGTCGAGCGCGATCCTCGACCGCGTCGCGAAGGCCGCCGGCCGGGCGCTGGTCGAGGTGCCGGTGGGCTTCAAGTGGTTCGTGGACGGGCTGGCCGCGGGGCGCCTCGGCTTCGCCGGCGAGGAAAGCGCCGGCGCGTCCTTCCTGCGCCGCGACGGCACGGTGTGGACCACCGACAAGGACGGCATCCTGCTCGACCTGCTCGCGGTGGAGATGACCGCGCGCACCGGGCAGGCGCCGGACGCGGCGTACCGCGCGCTCGCCGATCGCCTCGGCGGCGCCCCCGCGTATGCCCGGGTCGACGCGCCGGCGACGCCGCAGCAGAAGCAGGCCCTCGCGCGCCTGTCCCCGGACGACGTCGACGCGCAGACCCTCGCCGGCGATCCGATCCGCGCGATGCTCACCCGCGCCCCCGGCAACGACGCGGCCATCGGCGGCCTCAAGGTGGTGACCGACCACGGCTGGTTCGCGGCCCGGCCGTCCGGCACCGAGGCGGTGTACAAGCTCTACGCGGAGAGCTTTCGCGGCGCGCAGCACCTCGCCCGGGTGCAGGAGGAGGCGAAGGCGATCGTCGCGCGGGTGCTGGCCGGAGCCGGCTGAGCCGCGGCCGGCGGGCGCGCGGCACGGCGCCGCGCCGGGGTGCGCCGCGGCGCGCGGCGCCCGGGATCGATCGCCGGGAAACGTGATCTCAGTCGCGTGGCGCGCGATCGGCCGTCGCCGCGCCGGCGGGATGCTGGAAGAATCAGCGGTGTCTGCCCGCACGCCTCACGCACCCCGGAGACCCGATGACACGCGCCCGCCCCACGCCCGGGACCCCGAAACGTCCGCCCCGTCGATTCGCCCCGTTCCCGGCGCTGCTCGCGCTGCTGCTCGTGTTCGGCGCGACAGGCGCGCCCCCGGCCCACGCCCAGGAGTGGACCTACACCGCACAGCGCGGCGACAACCTGTGGGAGCTCGCGACGGACTTCCTCGTGAGCATGCGCCACTGGCCGGCGTTCCGCGCGCTGAACGACGTGCCCAATCCGCGCGCGATGCCGCCCGGCACGCGCGTGCGCTTCCCGGCCGCGTGGCTGCGGGTGCAGCCCGCGCCGGCGACCGTGGTCGCGGTCTCCGGCGGCGCGCAGGTCGCGGACGCGGGCGGTGCGCTGGCGCCGGCGCGCGAGGGGCAGGCGCTCGCGATCGGCGCGCGCGTGGTGACCGCGGGCGACGGCAGCGCAGTGCTGCGCTTCGCCGACGGCGCGACGATGCTCGTGCGCCCGGGATCGGAGGTGC
>CBDUCN010000381.1:0-4633 GCA_965365655.1 uncultured Gammaproteobacteria bacterium
GACGTGGTGCGCCCGGACGATCGGATCGGCGAGCCGGGCCTGGACGCGCGCGGCCGGGCGCGGGTGGATCCCGCGCGGCCGGTGGTCTACCGCTACGTGGACCACGCGCTGTTCGACGGCGAGATCGTGCTGCAGCTCGTGTACGTGGCCTGGTTCCGCTCGCGACCGCTGACCGGCGCGCTGGACATCCTGGGCGGCGCGCTGGACGGCCTGGTGTGGCGCGTGACCCTCGACGGGGAGGGCCGCGCGCTGGCCTACGACAGCATCCACCCCTGCGGCTGCTATCACCTGGTGTTCCCGGGCGAGGGGCTCACGCCGCGCCCGCCGCCGGCGCGCTACGAGGAGCCGGTGCTGTCGCCGCGGACTGCGCCACCCGGGCCGGGCCGGATGCGGCTGCGGGTCGCCGAGCGCACCCACTTCATCAGCCAGCTCGCGCGCGACGACGCCGCGGTGCAGGCCACGGCGGGCGGCGTGGCGTACCGCTTCGCGGACTACGACGCGCTGCGCTCGCTGCCGGTGCCCGGCGGCGGGCGGGCGAGCCTGTTCCGGCCCGACGGGCTGGTGCCGGGCAGCGAGCGGCGCGAGCGCTTCATCCTGTGGATGGCGGGCATCGAGAGCCCGGGCGCGATGCGCCAGGCCGGGCGCCACGCGATCGCGTTCGTCGGCCGGCGCCACTTCGACGACCCGCGGCTGCTGGCGCGCTACTTCCGGCGCACGGCCCCGTGACCGCCCCGCACGTCGCGAGAGCGTTCGCCGCGGCGCTGGCCGTGGTCATCGTGCTGACCATCGCGCTGGCCGGCGCCGCGGCGCAGACGCCCGGGCTGCACCTTCTCGCCAACGGCCTGGCCGGCTGGGAGGAGCGCAGCTTCGACGGCCACACCGCGTACACGCTGCAGTCCGTCGGCGGCGAGCCGGTGCTGCGCGCCGAGGCGCGCGGGACGGCCTCGGGGCTGTACCGGGAGCGGCCGGTGGCGCTGGACGCGTGGCCGGTGCTGCGCTGGTCCTGGCGCGCGGACACGCTGCCCGGCGCCGGCGACGAGCGGGCGCGCAGCGGCGACGACTTCGCGCTGCGCGTGTACGTGGTCGCGAGCGACCCGGTGTTCTTCTGGCGCACCCGGGCGGTGTGCTACGTGTGGTCCGCGGGCGCGCGCCGCGGTGGGAGCTGGCGCAGCCCGTTCACCGACAACGTGCGCATGCTGGCGCTGCGCGGCCCCGGCGACGCGCCCGGCGAATGGCGCGACGAGCGCCGCGACGTGGCCGCCGACTTCCGGCGCCTGTTCGGCGACGCGCCGGCGACCATCGACGCGGTGGCCGTGATGACCGACGGGGACCAGACCGGGGGCGTGGCCCGCGGCGCGTACCGGGGGCTGCGCTTCGAGGCGCCGACGGGCGGCTAGGCGCGCGGATGCCGCGGGCCGGCGGAGCGCGGCCGCTCAGCCGCCGCCGGCCTGCAGCTTGCCGCCGATGTACTCGTGGTGGCGCAGGTGCAGCAGGTCCGCGACCTGCCGCACCAGGTGCGCCTCGTGCTTCTCGAGCTCGCCGTCGGCGTAGGCCACCCGCCAGAGCTGCTCGACGAACATCACCTTGCGCTCGTGGCTGAGCTCGCGATTCAGCACGCTGGTGAACTCGTACAGCGAGGTCGCCGCGTCGGCCCGGGAGCTGCCGGCGTCCATCAGCTCGCGCACCTCGTCGGCGTCGAGGCCGAACACCCGCTCCAGCGCGCGGGCGATGTGCTCGCGCTCGACCGGCGCCTCGTCGCTGTCGGCGCGGCTCATCTCCACGAGCAGCGCGGCCGCTGCCCGCTGCACCGCGTGCCCCGCGTCGTCGCGCCCGGCCGCCGCGTCGCTCACGGCGTCGTCGAAGATGCGCTTGAGGGCGGACAGCACGGGCGGTGCGTCAGTTCGCCGCGGCGTGGGGCAGGTAGCGCCCGTCACGGAACGCGATGAAGAACTGCGCCACCTCCGGGTGGCGGACCGGGTCGGGCTCGTCGTCGCCCGCCAGGTGGCGCTCCGCGACGTAGGTGCGGTGCGTCGCGTCGTGCACCAGCACGTGGTACCAGGGCTTGTGCCTGGGCGGCCGCGAGCGAGCCACCGCCTCGTACCACTCGTCGCTTCCCGAGAACACCGGATCCACGTCCACCACCACGCCGCGGTACCCGAAGCGGAGGTGGCGAACGAGCTGCCCGGGGGTGAAGCGGGCGACGGCGGTGAGGGTGGCGGGCACGTCGGACATGCAGCCGAGTCTACCCTCGCCGGGTCCGGTGCCGGCATGACGGTCCGGAAAGCGGGGCGGGCTCCGCGGTGCGGCCGGGCCCACGGCGCGCACGAATGCCGGTCCCCGGCGCGGCATCGCGCGCGAGACGCCGCCGCACACACCGCTCGTGGCGCTCGACGTGCATCGGAAGTCGCGTCCCGCGCCCGGTAGACCTTGCGAAACTCATCGAAACCGACAATGCTCGCAGGGTATCGGTCGCGCGTGCCGGACGGCGGCGATGAAGCGGCCGGCGAGCGCCTGCGACCGGCTCACGGCACTGCGCTCGCCCGCGGGCGAACGCGATGGCCGCATCGCTCTACTGGGTGGGCCGTCACGGACGCGGGGCTCCACCCACCGTATCGTTGAACGTCTCGCGCCACGTCCCGCTCGGAACAGCGCGCGCGCCGCCGGTGAGGGAGATCGACATCACGGGCTCACGGTTATCGCCAGCCAACCGCATCGCGTGGCGGGCGGGGCCGTGGTTCGTCGCGGGGCGCGATGCGGCGCCGCGGCCGTTGGCCGGCGGGCCGGCCGACGGCGCCGGGATGCCGCGCGCAGACGATGGCGACCCGGGCGTGGGGAGGACCGAGGGCTCGAGCCGCATGGGGCGAACGAGCCCTCCCGGCGCCGGACGGAGGCACGACTGAGCCGTGTGGCGCCGTTTCCTGCCCTTCCTCCTGTGGTGGCCCGACGTCGACCGGGAGACGCTGCGCGCGGACGCGCTGGCCGGGCTCACCGGCGCCATCGTCGTGCTGCCGCAGGGCGTGGCCTTCGCGACCATCGCCGGCATGCCGCCGGAGTACGGCCTGTACGCGGCGATGGTGCCGGCCGTGGTGGCGGCGCTGTTCGGCTCCTCGCGGCTGCTGGTCTCGGGCCCGACCACCGCCGCGTCCATCGTGCTGTTCTCCACGCTGAGCGCGATGGCGGCGCCCGGCAGCGCGACCTACGTGTACTACGCCCTCACGCTCACCTTCATGGTGGGAGTGATCCAGCTGCTGATGGGGCTCGCGCGCCTGGGCCACCTCGTCAACTTCATCTCCCACTCGGTGATCGTGGGCTTCACCGCCGGTGCGGCGCTGCTCATCGCGGCGAGCCAGACCAAGCACTTCCTGGGCATCAACCTGCCGTCGGGGCTGCACGTGCACGAGGTGCTCACCGGGGTGTACCGCCAGGTGAACGAGGTGAACTGGCTGACGGTGATGGTCGGCACCCTGACGGTGGTGGCCGGGCTGGTCGGCAAGCGCTGGTTCCCGCAGGTGCCCTACATGCTCACCGCGATCGTGGCAGGCACCTTCGCGGGCCTCGCCGCGAACCGCTTCCTGGGTGGCGACGTGGCCCTGGTCGGCGTGACCCCCACCGCGCTGCCGCCGCTGTCCGTGCCGTCGTTCACGTTCTCCACCTGGCAGCAGCTCGCCCCGGCGGCCCTCGCGGTGACGCTGTTCGCGCTCACCGAGGCGGTGTCCATCGCCCGCTCGCTCGCGGCGCGCACCGGCGACCTCATCGACGGGAACCAGGAGTTCATCGGCCAGGGGCTGTCGAACATCACGGGCGCGTTCTTCTCCGGCTACGTGGCCACCGGCTCCTTCAACCGCAGCGCGGTGAACTACGAGGCGGGCGCGCGCACGCCGCTCGCGTCGATCACGGCGTCGATCATGCTGGTCGTGGTGCTGCTCGCGGTCGCGCCGCTGCTGTCCTACATGCCCAAGGCGGCGATGGCCGGGGTGCTGTACCTGGTCGCGGTCGGGCTCATCGACGTGCACCACATCAAGGTGATCCTGCGCGCCAGCCGCTCCGACGGCGCGGTGCTGGTGAGCACCTTCGCCGCGACCCTGTTGCTGGAGCTGGACTTCGCGATCATGCTCGGGGTGATGCTGTCGCTGGTGATCTACCTGCACCGTGCGTCGCGCCCGCGGGTGCTGGTGCGGGTGCCGGACCCGCGCCAGCCCAAGCGCCGCTTCAACACCGACGCGTCGCTGCCCGAGTGCCCGCAGATGAAGCTGATCCGCATCGACGGCGCGCTGTTCTTCGGCGCGGTGAACTACGTCGCGGAGCGGCTTCGCATCATCTTCAAGCGCAACCCCGAGCAGAAACACCTGCTGATCCTGGCGCGGCCCATCAACTTCATCGACGTGGCCGGCGCCGAGATGCTGGCGCGAGAGAACCGCAACAGGAAGGGCGTGGGCGGCGGCGTCTACCTGCACCAGCTCAAGGAGGACGCGAAGGAGATTCTCAAGCGCAGCGGCTACTTCGACGAGATCGGTCCCGACCACTTCTTCGACCACAAGGGCGAGGCCATTGCCGGCGTGTTCGAGCGCCTGGACAAGAACATCTGCGCGCGCTGCACCAGGCGCATCTTCAACGAGTGCAAGACCGTGCCGCG
>CBDUCN010000382.1:0-4627 GCA_965365655.1 uncultured Gammaproteobacteria bacterium
CCTGCCGCTGGGCATCGCGCTGGCGCGCCACCTGCTGGGTCTGATCACGCGCACGGTCGACGACCTGTACTTCGCGACCGCGGTGCGCGACTTCGCGCTGGCGCCGGACGCGCTTGCGTTGCCCGCGCTGCTCGGCGTCGGCGGCGCGGTGATCGCGGCGCTGGGGCCGGCGCTGGAGGCGACGCACATCCCGCCGCGCGCCGCGCTCACCGCGTCGCACCTGGAGGGCCGCGCGCGGGCGCGCGCGCCGTTGCTCGCGGGGCTCGGGGTCGTGGCCGCCGTGGCGGCGCTGCTGTGCCTCGCGTCCGGCGGCCGGGGGCTCGAGGCGGCCTACGCGGCGCTGTTCCTGATGGTCGTGTGCGCGACGCTGTGGACGCCGGCCGCGACGCTGGGCGCGTCGCGGGCCCTGGAAGGCATCGCCGCCGCACCCGGCGGCGCGGCCGGCACCCTGGGGGCCATGGCGGTGCGGGGTCTGCGCACCGGCGCGAGCCGCAACGCGGTCGCGGTGGCGGCGCTGATGGTGGCGCTGGCCACCACGGTCGGCGTCGCCGTGATGGTGGCGAGCTTCCGCGCGTCGCTGCAGGACTGGCTGGACACGACCCTGGCCGCGGACGTGTACGTGGGCGTCCCGGGCCGCGACAGCGCCGCAGTGCTGCCGCCGGAGGTCGTGCGCGGCGCGCCGCGGCTTCCCGGCGTGCGCGCCGTGAGCGCGTCGCGCGACGTGGACGTGTCCACCGCGTTCGGCGAGGTGTGGCTGAAGGCGGTGAGCGTCGACGGGCCGCGCTACCGCGGCCTGGACGTGGTCGCCGGCGGGGCCGACGCCGCGTGGCGTGCGCTCGCCGGCGGGGCGCTGCTGGTGAGCGAGCCCTTCGCGTGGCGCCACCGGCTGGCGCCCGGCGCGAGCCTGGAGATCGCCACCGACTCGGGGCCGCGGCGCCTGCCCGTCGCCGGGGTGTTCCGCGACTACGGCTCCGATCGCGGGATGCTGCTCATCGGGCTGCCCGCATACCGTCAGCACTTCCGCGACCCGGGCGTCAACGGCCTCGGGCTGACGCTCGCCGACGGCGCCGACGCGGGCGCCGTGGTCGAGCGGCTGCGCGCGCTGGCCGGCGATCGCGAGGCGCTGCGGGTGCGCGACCAGGCGTGGATACGCGACGCGTCGCTGACCATCTTCGACCGCACCTTCGCGATCACCCGCGTGCTGCAGTGGCTGGCGACGGGGGTCGCGTGCGTCGGCGTGCTGGGCGCGCTGATGGCGCTCGCGCTCGAGCGCGCGCGGGAGATGGCGGTGCTGCGCGCGCAGGGCCTGACCCGCCGCGAGCTGCTGCTGATGCTCGAGGTGCAGACCGGCTGCATGGGCCTGCTCGCCGGGCTGCTCGCGCTGCCGCTGGGGAGCGCGCTCGCGCTGGTGCTGGTGCACGTGATCAACCGCCGCGCGTTCGGCTGGGGCATGGACTTCCACCTGCCGCCGGAGGTGCTCGCCCACACCGTGCTCGTCGCGCTGGTCGCGGCCCTGCTGGCCGGGCTCTACCCGGCGTGGCGGATGGCCGGCACGCCGGCCGCAGTCGCGCTTCGCGAGGGCTGAGCCGGCGTATCTTCCGCCACGCCGGCTGCGACGCCGCCCGGACGCAGCTGTCGGCGTTGCCGGGACCCCCGCACCTTGCGCGCCGCGCCCGCCCGGCACCTCGCGACGGCGCGCGACAGGTTCACGCGCTCCGAGGCTTGCTCAGAACGGCCAGCGCACGTTCGCGCTGAAGGTGTCCTCGTCGAGGTTGCTGCGTCCGATCACGCGGCTGTACTCGATGGAGCCAGAGATGTCTTCATCGCCGAAGTAGCGAACGCCGACCGCGAACAGCACGTCGGTGTCGTCGTTCTTCGGCCGCGCGACGCCCGGGGCGAAGGCCTGGCTGGTCTTCGTGAAGTCGTATTCGAACGTGCCGCTGACGTACGGCTCGAAGGCCCCGGCCGTGTAGGCCGCCTCGCCGCCCAGCAGCAGGCGCCCGACGTTCACGCGCGACTCGGCGTTCAGGGTGCCGTTGCTCTCGCGAAAGTCGTCGTCGCGCTGCGTCGCGTACAGCATGCCTGCCAGCCCGGTCAGCAGCACGCGGTCGAACGCGTGGCTGGCGGCCAGGTTCGCGTTCGCGAACAGGCGCGTCGAGTCCACGTCGCTGGTCACGCGCGCCGCGCCCTGGGTCCGGAACTGGTCCATGCTCAGCGTGCTCACGCCGGCGCTGGCGTCGAAGGTGAGCCAGTCGCCGAGCAGCACGCCCACGTACGGCGCGAGGGTCATGCCGGTGATCGTCTGCTCGCCGGCGTTGAACCGCGTGTCGACGCTGGAGCGCTCCAGGCCGAAGGACACGCCGAGCAGCCAGTCGTCGCCGGGCATGGTGTCGATGCCGACGAGCACGCTGTGGCGATCGGCGCTGAACGCGGTGCTCGCGAAGTTGCTCTTCGCATCGGTGTACGAGTATCCGAACCAGGCGCCGTAGCGCGGCGAGGCCCCGTTGCCCGCGGCCATGCCGTTGACCGTGAACCCTCCGTTCATCGCCTGCACGCCGGTGCCGGCGCCGCGCAGCGCGGACCGGACCCGGTTGGAGTTCGCGAGCGCCGGGCCGCGCACGAACGCGTCCAGCTCCGTCGGCGTGGTGACCTCGTTGCCCGCCTCCAGCGCCGGATCGAGCAGCGGGCCGCCGGCGCCGGACACGCTGATGATCAGCGTGCCCTCGGTGACGCATCCGCTCGTCGGGTCGGAGTCGGAGAACGGAATCGAGATCGACTGGCCGACGCTCGCCGCAAGCGCGTCGATGGACGACGTCGGGACGGGCACCGTGAAGGTGCCCGCGCTGCCGAGGTCGACGAGGATCAGCGTATCGGCGCCGCTGGTCTGGCCGGTGCTCGTGAAGCTGAACGACTGCGTGCCGTTGAGCGTCGGGTCGGTGCAGCCGAACACGTTCGCGTCGAACGTGATGCTCAGGGTCTGCGCGTGAACGTGCGGGGCGAGAACGAGCAGCGGAGCTGCCAGTGCGAGCCGTACCAGCTTCTGCGACCAGACGGACATGGGATACCTCCGGAGAGCTTCAGACCGTGTCGCGGGTGTGTGCCCGCAGGCGCGCGCGAAGTCTATACAGGCGGGGGCGGGCGTTCCAGATGCGCCGTGCGGGGGCCCTTGCGCGCGGGTCGGGCTCGGGAACAGGCGCAGCGCAGGTGGCAGCCTGGCCGCGGCCGCGCCCGGTTCGGCGCCGGATCGGCGTGGCCCCGGAGCGCCGCCGCCGTGCGTGCCCCCCGCCGACGAAGCCGCCCGCGCGGCGAGCGTGCGTGCCGGCGCTCGGGAGTCCTCAGGCGTTGCCGATCACGGCCTGGCGGCGTTCGGCCGCGAAGTCCAGCATGCGCCTCACGGGCACCTCGGCGCGCGCGCGCACCGGCTCCGGGATCGTGATCTCGTTGCACAGGTGCTCCAGCGTGTGCACCAGGTTGCCGAGACCGTTCATCGCCATCCACGGGCAGTGGGCGCAGCTCTCGCAGGTCGCGCCCTCGCCGGCGGTGGGTGCCTCGAGCAGCGTCTTGCCCGGCGCCAGCTCGCGCATCTTGTGGAAGATTCCGTTGTCGGTGGCGACGATGAAGGTGTCGGCGTCCAGCTCCTGCACCGCCTTGATCAGCGCGGCCGTGGAGCCCACCACGTCGGCCTGCTCGATGACGCCGCGCGGCGACTCCGGGTGCACCAGCACCGCGGCGCCCGGGTGGCGGCGGCGCAGCTGCTCCAGGCGCTCGCCCTTGAACTCCTCGTGCACGACGCAGGAGCCGTCCCACATCACCATGTCGGCGCCGGTCTCGCGCTGGATGTAGTCGCCGAGGTAGCGATCCGGCGCCCACAGGATCTTCTCGCCGCGTGCCGTCAGCTCACCGACGATGTCCAGCGCGATGCTGGAGGTGACCATCCAGTCGGCCTGCGCCTTCACCGCGGCGCTGGTGTTCGCGTACACGACCACCGTGCGGTCGGGGTTCGCGGCGCGGAACGCGGCGAACTGGTCCGGCGGGCAGCCGAGGTCCAGCGAGCAGTTGGCCTCCAGCTCGGGCACCAGCACGCGCTTCTCGGGGTTCAGGATCTTCGCGGTCTCGCCCATGAAGCGCACGCCCGCGACGACCAGCGTGGACGCGTCCTGGCGCGCGCCGAAGCGCGCCATGTCCAGCGAGTCCGCGACGTGGCCGCCGGTCTCGTCGGCGAGGATCTGCAGGTCCGGATCCACGTAGTAGTGCGCGACCAGCACCGCGTCGCGCTGTGCGAGCAGCTCCCGGGCGCGCGCCATCAGCGCGTGACGCTCGCCGTCGCCCAGCGACGGTGCGATGCGTGCGACGGTGTCGGCCTTCGGAATCTCGATGTTGACGGCGAGGGCGGTCGTCATGTCGTGGTCCTCAACGGATTATCTTCTCGTGGTCCTCAACGGATGATCTGCACCTCTCCCGGGTTGCGGGCCCGGTAGAGGCGTGCCGGGCGGTGGCTGCCGTTACGGCGCACCTCCGGCGTCTCGTCCACCTGGCCCAGCGCCAGGATTCTCTTGCGGAAGTTCCGCTTGTCCAGCCGCTCGTCGAGGATGATCTCGTAGACCTGCTGCAGCTCGCTCAGCGTGAA
>CBDUCN010000383.1:0-4595 GCA_965365655.1 uncultured Gammaproteobacteria bacterium
CTCTGCGTGGGGCGCGTATCGAACGCGACCGGCCGGTCAGCCGGCGCCGAGATCGCCGCGCACCACCTCGCCGTCGCGGGGCGGGGCGCCGATGCGGCGCTGGCGGAAGTTGAAGCTGATGCTGATGCGGTCGGCCGCCGGGCCTTCCAGCGAGGTCAGGTTGGGCTGCACCGCGTGGGACAGCCACGCGGGAAACGCGATCACCCGCCCCTCCTGCGGCTGGAAGTGCACCTCGCTCCAGGTCGCGGGGTGACGCCGTGCGGGATCGTAGTACGGAGGCATCACCAGCGCCTGCGGGCGCGGGTCGCTCAGGTACAGCAGGCCGCAGTCCGGCGGCGTCTGAACGTAGTAGACGCCGCTCCACAGCGCGTGCGGGTGGGTGTGCTGGCGGTTCGCCGCGTGGCGCGGGTTCACGTTCGCCCACATCGAGTCGCACACCGGCTCGTAGGCCGGGTCGTAGCCCAGCGTCGTGAACACGCCGTGCACGAACTCGAAGATCTCCACGGTCAGCGCGTCGTACTCGCGCCGGGTGTGCATGTCGGTCGCGCTGTGCCAGCCGCCCAGCCAGGGCTCGTTGGTGCGGAAGTCGCCGTCCGGGTCCTGCTCGCGCCACGCGCGGATCAGCGGCTCGAGGCGCGCGTTCAGCGCGGCAGCGTCCGGGAAGTCGGTGTAGTACACCGGCGTCGGGAAGAAGAAGTCCCGGTCCATGCGCTTGCCGCCGGCAGCGGGGGATGGCGCGCTCACGGATCCACCCTCGGCGTTGCCGGGCGGTTCCGATCCGGGCTCGCCCGATGCTCCCGGTGCCTCATCGTCACGGGGTCCCCGGGCGTCGTCTCACGCGAGCCCGTACATCGTCACTCCGGGCGCCGGCGTCGTCACGCGCAGGATGCTGCCGGTGCTCGATTCGGTGACGAACAGGTCGCGCCCGCCGGGCCCGCCGAACGCGCAGTTGGTCGTGGAGCCGCGCCCGTTCGGAGACAGGTAGCGGTGGCGCGGCTCGGCGAAGCGCGAGAACGACCACACGCAGCCGTTGCCCGCGTCGCACACGTGCAGCGTGCCGTCGACGTCCATCGCCATGCCGTCGGCGCCGCTGACGCCGCCGGCCATCGGCGTGAACACGCTGACCTTGGACGTGGCGCCGTCGGGGAAGATCGGCACCCGCCATACCGCGTTGCCGCGGGTCATCGCGACGAGCAGCGCGTCCTCCTCCGGTGTCATCACCAGCCCGTTCGGGCTGGGTGCGTTGTCGATCAGGCGCTCCAGACGCTCGCTCGCGAGGTCGTAGCGGTACACGCGCCCGCTCGGGTCGTGCATCCCGCTCTGGCCCTGGTCGGTGAAGTACATCCGCCCGTCGCGGTCGAAGAACAGGTCGTTGACGCCCTTGAAGCTCTCGCTCTTCCTGTGGGTGAGGAACGGCTCGACCGTGCCGCGCGCCGGGTCCAGCAGCATGATCCCGTGCCGGTAGTCGGTGATGAACACGCGCCCGTCGCGGTGGATCTTGAGCCCGTTGGGCCAGCCGTCGTACTCGGTCACCAGCGTCCACGTCGCGTCCGGCGCGATTCGGAACACGCGCCCGAACGGGATGTCGGTGACGTAGAGGTTGCCGTCGCGGTCGAAGCTCGGGCCTTCCAGGAACGAGTCGGCCGGGTGGCCCGGGCGGTTGGCGCGCGCCCAGTCGGGGAACGCGCCCGCGTGGCGGTGCTCGTCCGGCAGCCGGGTCCAGACCTCGGCCTGCACGTCCTGCGGCGGGGGATACAGCGACATCGCGGGCAGGCTCCTCGGGGCGGGCGGCGGCGGGCGATACGGTAGCACGCGCCGGCGCGCCGGCTGCCTCTCCGGGGTGACCGTCGAGCGCAGGTTCCACCGACCCGCATCGCGGTCAGGGCGGTGCTACGCTCGGTCTCCCGCGCGACCGCGGCGGGACGCAGCGACGCGAGGCGCCCACGTGACCGATTCCGCCCCTGCACGCGACGGCGGCGACCGACCCGGCCTGGTGATGGCGTTCTCGAACGCGGGCCACGTCGTCACGCACATGTTCACCATCCTGTACGCGACCGCGGTGCTGCACCTGCCGTCGGTGTTCGGCCTGCCGTTCGGCGAGCTGCTCGGGCTGTCCAGCCTCGGCCTGATCCTGTACGGCGTCGCGGCGCTTCCGGCGGGCTGGCTCGGGGATCGCTGGAGCCAGGTCGGGATGATGGTCGTGTTCTTCGCCGGCATCGGCGCGGGCGCGGTGATCACCGGGCTCGCCGACGGCACCGGCGGGCTGCTCGCGGGGCTCACGTGCATCGGGCTGTTCGCGTCCATCTACCACCCGGTGGGCATCGCGTGGCTGGTCGCGAGCGCGCGCCGGCACGGCATGGCGCTCGGCTTCAACGGCGTGTTCGGCAGCGTCGGCGGCGCGCTGGCACCGGTGTTCGTCGGCGCGATGATCGACCTCGGGTCGTGGCGCGCGGCCTTCGTGATCCCCGGCGTCGTGTCCATCGCGCTCGGCGCGGCCCTCGCCGTCGCGTGGCGGCGCGGCCTGGTCGCCGACGCGCGCAGCGACCGCACCCCGCACGCACCGGCCGCGCGCGGCGACGTGCGCCGGGTGTTCCTGATCCTGACCCTGACCATGGCGTGCAGCGGGATCGTCTATACCGGCGTCACCAACACCATGCCCAAGCTGTTCGAGGTCGGCCTGGGCGCCGCGTACGCCGGCAGCTACACCGAGATCGGCCTCTACGTGGGCGCGGTCATGGGGCTCGCGTCGTTCAGCAGCATCCTCGGCGGCTGGCTGGCCGACCGCTACTCGCCGCGCGCGGTCTACGTCGTGTTCTGGTCCCTGACCGTCGCGCCGGTGCTGCTGATGACCACCACCGGCGGCGTTGCCCTGCTCGCCGCGGCGCTGCTCGCGATGGTGTTCCACACCGCGTTCGCGGCGTCGGAGAACATGCTGGTCGCGCGCTACACCCCGTTCCAGTGGCGCGCGCTCGCGTACGGCGCGAAGTTCGTGCTCGCGCTGGGCGTCGGCGGCGTCACCGTGCACGTTGCCGGCCGGGTGTACGACGCGGCCGGCGGCTTCGACCTGCTGTACATCGGATTCGGCGCGCTCGCGGCGCTCGCGGCGCTCGCGGCCCTGGCCCTGCCCGAGCGCCGCGCCGCCGGATCCGCGCCCGCGCTGGCAGCAGACGCACCGCCGGCGGGCTGAGCGCAGCGACTGCCCGCTCCAGGCCGGTCCAGGGGGCTGGGTAGGGCTAGGCGCGGTAGGGCTAGAGGGCTAGGGGGACGGGCGAGGTGCGGGCTAGGGGGGGCGGGCTAGGGGGTCGGACCGACTCAGGTGATTGATTCATAGGTGATTTCTGGCGTTTGCGCCAGCCTGAGACGCCTTAGGAGTCGGCGTCCCGTCGGTTCGTGCTGTCGGTCTAAGACTCGTATGAGGCCGCTTTTTTGCAGAAAAAGTTTGTTCTTTCAAACGCTTGAGTTGGTCCGACCCCAATAAAAATAAAACCGTCCGACCCCAATAAAAAACGGTTCCGTAAGCCGATCCTGGCGCTCGCGCCGGGCTGAGACACCTCACCGCATCCAGTAGACCGCTCACGCCTCGAACAGCCGCGGCGTTCCGCGGTCGAGGCGCCGCAGGCGCAGGCTCAGCAGCACGGCCTCCGCGGCGAAGGCCGCGATCAGCGCGAGCATGCCCAGCGTCGCGCCGTTGCTTATTCCGGACAGCAGCCCGGCCGTGCCCACCACCGCGACCGCCGCGATGCGAAGGCCGGCGGACAGCGCGATGAAGCCGGTGCGGTGGCTCGCGATCAGCAGGCCGCGGAACACCGCCGCGGCCGCCATCGCGAGCGCGAGCAGGGCGCCGATGCGAAGGCCCGGCCTCACGTACTGCGCGATGGCCTCGGTGAGGCCCATCACGTCGAACAGCACCACGCGCTGCAGCGCGGGGATCTGCAGCGCCAGCAGCAGGCCCGCGAACGCCAGCCCCATGTGCACCGAGAACACGAGCACCGCGCGTGCGTCGGCGCGGGTCCTGACCAGGGTCTGGCTGGTGTGCACGAGGTTGCGCAGCGGGCTCAGCAGCACCCGCATCAGGCTGTCCAGCACGCCGAAGGCCGCCAGCGCGAGCTCCGGGCGCGGGAAGCGACCGAGGAAGAAGTTCGCGGTGAACACGACGCCGCTCTCCGCGGTCTGCATCAGCACGATGGGCCACGAGAAGCGCCACAGCTCGCGGTAAGACGGCAGCGGCGCGGCGTGCGCCTGCAGCCGGCGGTAGAAGCCCGAGCCGAGGATCAGCGCGTATACGGTCTCGATCAGGATGCAGCCCGACAGCGCGACCACTCCCACCACCGCGCCCTGGTAGCGCTGCGTGAGCAGCGCGAGGATCGCGGCGAGGCCGACCATGCGCACCACCGTGCCCAGCGTCACCAGCAGCGTGCGCCGCTCGAGCATCATCATCCCGTAGCACAGCGCGCGCAGCACACTCGCGGGCAGCACGACGATGCTCACGACCATGCAGCGCTTCGCCTCCGCGGCCACCGCCGGGCGCACGCCGAAGAGGCCGCCGAAGAACCAGTCTCCGAGCGGCGTGAGGCCGAGCAGCAGCTGCGCGGCGA
>CBDUCN010000384.1:0-4564 GCA_965365655.1 uncultured Gammaproteobacteria bacterium
GCACGTCGCTGCGGAACTGGCTCACCGCCTGCGCCAGCACCTGCGCCTCCTGGATCCGCGTCAGCGCGAGCGGGATGGACGCGACGTCCTGCACGCCGGCGACCTCGGACTCGATCGTGAACAGCAGGCGCGGACCCGGCTCGCGGCGCACCCCCGTCACACGGTGCTGGCCGGACGTGATCAGCGCCTCCGGCAGCACCTCGTCCAGCGCGACGTCCACGCGCTGCTCGTAGCCGTCCTGTGCGGCGGCGGCCGAGGCCAGCAGCATCGTCAGCACGGCCGCGCGCGACGCCGCGCCGACGGGGCGCGACGATCCGGGTGCGCGGGCGGATGCGGGGCGGGAGCGGGTGCGGAGCATGAGATGGGGCCGGGTGCAGCGCGGGGCGGCGCCGCAGTCTAGCAGGCGGTCCCGGCCGCCCGGGACCCGCGGTGCGGTCCGGGCCGCGTCGCGCGCGGGCCGCGCTCCGCTCGGTGGTCCCGGCCGGGCCGCGCGGGGCATGCGGGTGGGCGGCGCGAGGCCGGGTCGCGCCCCGCCGCCGGCAGCGGGCGTCAGCCCGGCACCAGCTCGCGGTTCTCGCGCATCCACACCGGCGACACGACGCGCTCGTTCACCGCGGCGGCCGGCGTCACGGACGGGGTCGCCTCGCCGAGGGTGCGCACCACCAGCTGGCGGCGGCCGTCGCCGGCGGCCACCTGCGCGTAGAACTCGCGAAACTGCGCGAGGGTGGTCGCACGGATCGCGTCCACCAGCTTCTCCCGCGTGTCGAACGCGAAGTTGGCGCGATCGATCTCGTTCCAGAAGCGGTCGCTGCGCTCGCCGAGCTGGCGCTCGTCCTCCAGCACCCGCGCCACCAGCGCGCGCCGGTGCTGCGCGAACTCCTCCTCGCTCATCGCGTCCACCACCGACGCGTAGTCCGCGACGAAGCGGCGCACCTCCTGCTGCAGCGTGCCGGCGTTCGCGACCGGCGACTGCACGATGAAGACCAGGCCAGGCGTGTCCAGGATCGGCAGCGCGTTCGCGAAGACCACGTAGCCGAGCTCCTTCTGCGTGCGCAGGTCGTCGAAGAACGGCGAGCTCAACACCTGCGCCAGCAGCCCGGCGCGGGCGCGCGACGCGAGCGCCTGGTCCGGCCCCTGCAGGTACATCACCAGCGACGACTCCGGGTGCTCGGTGGGCAGCACCGCCGCGAGGCGGTCGCCGCGCCGCAGCCGCATCACCTGTGCGCGCGGAACCTCCACCGGCTCGGCGTTCGCGACCAGCCTGCGGTACACCGCGTCGCCCATCGCGCTCGCCGCGTCCGCGTCCATGTTGCCGTGGGCCAGCGCGACGACCTCGACCCGCGCGAGCATCGCGCGCACGAAGCGCTCGAGCTCCGGCGCGCTCAGCGTGTCGATGATCGCGAGGCGCTCCGCGACGGTCCAGTTCGGCTCCACGAGCATGTCGTGCAGCCGCGTCATCGCGCGCCGGAACGGCTGGTCGCGGCGGCTGTTCTCGAGGCGCCGCTTCAGCTCGTCGCGCAGGATCGCGAAGCGCCGCTCGTCGATGCGCGGCGCCGCCATCGCGTCGAGGACGCGCGCGAGGAGCTCGGGCTGGCGCTCGTCGTAGCCGCCGATGCGCAGCGTGACGCCGCGGCTGTGATCGTAGAGGCGGAACGACAGCCCGGCGAGCTGCGCCGGGTAGCTGAAGGCGTCCAGCTGGTCGTTGACGACGTCGGCGTAGAGCTGCGCGAGCAGGCCGTTGCGCGGCGACGCGTTCGCGATCGGCGAGCGCACCGAGACGTAGAAGCTGGCCTTCGGCAGCCCGAAGCTCACGTCGCGCAGGTGCCACAGCCGGAAGCCGGGCCGCGTGACGCGCTCCACCGGGCGCTCCGCCGCCGTCGGGGGCAGCATCGCGAGGTGCTCGGGCACGAACGGGTTCGGCTCGGGGATCGCGAGCGCCGGGTCGGGCGCCGCGTCCAGCCAGCGCGCGCGCACGTCCTCGCCGATCGGCACGATGCGGTACGGCGCCTCGTACCACGGGCTGGTGCGGTCCGTCTCGAGGCCCGGCGCGACCCGCGTGACGAGCACGTTGTCCGGGCGCAGGTGCGCGACGAGCGCGTCGACCAGGTCCGGGCGCCACTCCTCGTATGCGTACGGCGCGTACAGCACGTCGGCCTGCGGCACCTCGTGCTGCCAGCTCGCGAGGCGGCGCGCGAGGCTCACCGGCGACGGCTTCTCGGCGAAGCGGAAGTCGATCGCGGCGAGGCGCGCGTTCTCGTCGAACAGCCAGCGCTCGACGCCCTTCTCCGCGACGAGCCGCACGGCCTGGAACAGCAGCGCCGCGATCTCGTCGTCGTGCGCCGCGCCCTCGGCGGTGAGCTGCACGCGGATCTCCAGCGTCGCGCCGCCGTCCTGGTCGTAGCCGGTGCCCGCGGACAGGCCCTGCGCCCAGCCGCGGCGCTTGAGATCCGCGAGCAGGCTGGTCTCGCCCTCGTGTCCCAGCAGGTTCGCGACGTGCGCGGCCGGCTTCGCGCGCCAGTGCGGGCGCTGGGCCGGGATCGGGAACGTGAACGACAGCGAGTAGTGCTCGCGCTCCGGCACCACGTCCAGGCGCGCCGGCAGGCTGTCCGGGCGGAACAGCGGCTGCGTCGCCGCGAAGCGCTCGACGCCGCGATTCTCGATGGCCGCGAAGCGTGCGCGCACCCACTGCTCGAGCGTGTCCAGCGGCTCGCGCCCGACCACGGACAGCGCCATCAGGTTCGCTGAGTACCAGCGCCGGTAGAACGCGAGCAGCTCGTCGCGGACGTCGCTGCCCTCGCGGTCCGCGAGCGTGTGCTCGTTGCCCACCGCGAAGGTCGCGTACGGGTGATCCGGATTCATCGCCTGCTGCACCGCGGAATACACCCGGCGCCGGTCGTCGTCGCGCCGGCCCAGGAACTCCGAGTTCACGACCTGGCGTTCGCGTGAGACGTACTCCGGGTTGAACAGCGGCGCGACGAAGAACTGCGCGAAACGGTCCAGCGCCGGCTCGAGATGCGAGGCCTCGATCTCGAAGAAGTAGTTGGTCTCGTCGTACGCGGTGTACGCGTTGTCGCTGCCGCCGTGGCGGGAGATGAAGTCCTTGTACTCGCCGGGCTCGGGGTACTTCCGGGTGCCCAGGAACAGCATGTGCTCGAGGAAGTGCGCGAGCCCCGCGCGGTCCTTCGGGTCGGCGCCGCTGCCGGCGGCCACCGACAGCGACGCGGCGCCCATGTCGGTCTGCGGGTCCGAGACGAGGATCACCTTCAGCCCGTTGTCGAGCACCAGCGCGCGGTACGCGCGGGTGTCGTTCTCGCTCTTGCGGACCTCGGCGGCGCCGGCGGCGCCCGGTTGCAGCAGCAGGGCGAACAGCGCCAGCAGCAGGGGCGCCAGCACGGAGGCCGGCGCGGGTACGCGTCGGGCGGCGGCGCGCGGGAACGTCGGACGAGGAGGCATCGAGCGGCTCCGGAACATCGGTTTCAAGGGACGAGAACTACCACCTGCCCGGCGGGCGGGCGCTTACCGTCCGGTCATCGCCCGCGCCGGAAGTCTACCCGCGCGCTGATTCCGGGCCCGCCTATGGCTATTCGCCATCGGTCTAATGCGCCGGCGGCGCACTGGATACAGTTTCCTGCCTTCTCGACCCTGGCCGGAGATCCCCGCCGATGAGCGCCGTGCACGTCATCCACGAGAACGAGCAGTGGTCCGCGCCGCTGTTCCGGGCCCTCGACGAGGAGGGTGTGCCCTGGGTGGACCTGCACATGGCCTCGGGCGGGGTGGATCTGGACGCCGCGCCGCCGCCCGGGGTCTTCTACAACCGCATGAGCGCGTCGTCCCACACCCGCGGCCATCGCTACGCGCCGGAGCACACCGCGGCGCTGCTCGCGTGGCTGGAGCGCCACGGGGCGCGCGTCGTGAATCCCGGCGAGGCGCTGCGCCTGGAGCTCAGCAAGGTCGCACAGCACCAGGCCCTCGCGGCGCACGGCATCCGCACGCCGCGCACGCGCGCCGCGCTCGGGCGCGAGGCCGCGATCGACGCCGCGTGCAGCATGCAGGGGCCGTTCATCACCAAGCACAACCGCGCCGGCAAGGGTCTCGGCGTGAAGCTGTTCCACGACGTGGACGCGCTGGTCGCGCACCTCGACGGTCCGGCCTTCGAGCCGTCGGTGGACGGGATCCTGCTGATCCAGGAGTACGTGCAGGCCCCCGAGCCGTTCATCACGCGGGTGGAGTTCATCGGCGGCCGGCTGCTGTACGCGGTGCGCGTGGACACCAGCGGCGGCTTCGAGCTGTGCCCCGCGGACGCGTGCGCGGCGGGCGACGGCGCGTGCCCCGCCGGCGCCGCGGCGCCGGAGACCTTCCGCATCCTGGACGCCTTCGACCACCCGCTGGTGCCGCGCTACGAGCGCTTCCTCGCTGCGCACGGCGTCGAGGTGGCCGCGTTCGAGTTCATCGTCGACGCCGACGGCCGCGACTACACCTACGACGTCAACACCAACACCAACTACAACGCCGCCGCCGAGGCGCGGGCAGGCGTGTCGGGGATGCGCCGCCTTGCGGCCTTCCT
>CBDUCN010000385.1:0-4561 GCA_965365655.1 uncultured Gammaproteobacteria bacterium
GCGACCGCCTCGACGTCCACGTGCAGCGTGTTCAGGAACAGCCGGCTCGACGGGCTGTACGGGCTCGCGTGCGCGGGCTCGTGCGGGAACAGCGCGTGCAGCGGGCTCACCCCGACGACACCGGCGCCGGCGTCGGCAGCGAACTCGACGAGGCGCAGCAGATCGGTGAAGTCGCCGATCCCCCAGTTGCGCGCCGATCGCAGCGCGTAGAGCTGCGCGGACAGCCCCCACACGCGGCCGTCGTCGCGCAGCGCCGCCGGACGGAAGCAACGGCGCGGCGCGACGATCAGACTCGTGTGGAAGGTGTGGGCCGACGAAGCGACGGTCAGCCGGTGGTAGCCGGGCTCGAGAGCCACCGGCACATGCAGCGGCCCGGCGACCCACTCGACGCCGTCCAGCGTGCGCCGCGCCTCGGCCGCGAGTGCGCCGGGCGGCAGCTCGCCCTCGTGCACCGCGCCGTCCTCGGCGTCGACGCGCCAGCGAAGCGCGGCGCCGGCCGCCGCGGCCGGGAGGCTCGCGCGCACGGTCACGCCGTCCGGCTCCTCGCCAGGCGCGGTGGCGCCGCCCGCGCCCGGGCGCGCTTGCGCGCCGTCGCCGTCCGTGTCCACGTGCACCACGCACACGGGCGGCAGCCCGCGGCGCCACGCCTTCGACTCGATCGCTTCGAGCTCCGCGGCCGCGGACGCCTCGTCGCGCACCGGGTGGCCGAGCGCC
Source organism: uncultured Gammaproteobacteria bacterium (assembly GCA_965365655.1). Classification (GTDB taxonomy): domain Bacteria; phylum Pseudomonadota; class Gammaproteobacteria; order HK1; family HK1; genus JBFHNV01. The sequence continues at coordinate 715 of CBDUCN010000385.1, forward strand.
GCGAGCAGCGCGAGCCGGGTCGACTCGGGCGCTTCGTGCTGCTTGCCCCAGATGTCGTGGTAGCCGTCCGCGACGCCGAGCCGCGCGCACAGGCGCTGGATTGCAGTCATGCGGGGACACTCATCGTGGGGCGCTCGTCACCGCGCATCGGCGACATCGCGCAGCGCGACGACGACCGACCATGCTGGCATCGCACCCGCGGCGCAACGCAGCGCGGCGTCCGGCGGCGTCGTGAACAGCACCTCGCCGGGCGGCGGCTGCGCGCCCGGCGCCGGCGCCGGCGCGAGGTTCGCGGCCAGCACCAGCCGCGCCCCGTCGCCGAGGCGCCAGCGCACCTCGAGCACGCCGGCCTCGTTCACCTCGAAGCCCTCCCCGCGCGCCGGTCCGGCCGCGAGGCGCGGCGCCAGCCAGCGGCGCCGGGCCGCGATCAGCGCGCGGTAGTGCTCCAGCCAGCGGCGATGCGCGTCTCCCGGCCCGCCGTCGAGGCACGACCAGTCCAGGCGCGCCGACGCGAAGGTCTGCGCCGCGTTGGGATCGGGGATGCGCTCGCGCGCCGCCTCGTCGGCGAAGCGCGCGAAGCGCGCGAACTCGCGGCGCCGGCCCTCGGTCACCGCGCGCGCGAGGTCGGGGCCGAAGTCGCAGAAGAACGGGAACGGCGTGGACGCGCCGAACTCCTCGCCCATGAACAGCATCGGGACCTGGGGATTGAGCAGCAGCACCGCGGCGGCCGCGCGCACCGCGTCCGGCGGCGCGAGCGCGGTGATGCGCTCGCCGAACGCGCGGTTGCCCACCTGGTCGTGGTTCTGCACGAAGCCGACGAACGCGGTGCTCGGGAGATCAGCGCTCGGGTCGCCGCGCGGCTCGCCGCCGCGGTGGCGCGACGGCTCGCCCTGGTACGCGAAGCCCTCGGCCAGGCAGCGCCCGAGGCGCGCGAGCGGGTCGTCGGCGTAGTCCTCGTAGTAGCCGTCGTCCTCGCCGGTCAGCAGCACGTGCAGGCAGTGGTGCAGGTCGTCGTTCCACTGCGCGCGGTAGCGCCCGCCGGTGCCGGCGCCGGGCGTTGCGGCGGCCGCGCCCGCGCGATCCCGGTCGCGTCCGCGCGCGTCGTCAGCGACGCCATCAGCGTCCGCGCGTGCGCCCTCGAGCAGCCAGCACCGGTTGTCGTCGTTCTCCACTACCAGGTGCACGTGACGCTCGCGCCCGGGACCCGCCGCCACCGCCTGCGCGAGCTCCGTCAGCAGATGCACCGGGGAGTCGTCGCGGATCGCGTGCACCGCGTCCAGGCGCAGGCCGTCGAGGCGGTACTCCTCGATCCAGTACAGCGCGTTGTGCACGAAGAACGCGCGCACCTCGGCGCTCGCGGGGCCGTCGAAGTCCAGCGCCGCGCCCCACGGCGTGTGGTGGCGCTCGGTGAAGAACTCCGGTGCGAACGCGTGCAGGTAGCAGCCCTCGGGGCCGAAGTGGTTGTAGACCACGTCGAGGAACACCATCAGCCCGCGCGCGTGCGCCGCCGCGACGAGGCGCTTGAGCGCCTCCGGACGACCGTAGCCGGCGAACGGCGCGAACGGCGCCACCCCGTCGTAGCCCCAGCCGCGCGCGCCGGGGAACGCCGACAGCGGCATCAGCTCGATCGCGGTCACGCCCAGCGCGGCCAGGTGGTCCAACCGCGCCTCGACGCCGGCGAAGTCACCGCCGTCGCCGAAGGTGCCCACGTGCAGCTCGTAGAGCACGGTCTCGTGCCACGGCCGGCCGCGCCAGTCGCCGTCCGGCCACGCGAACGCGCGCGGGTCGACGACCTCGCTCGCGGCGTGCACGCCGTCGGGCTGGAAGCGCGACGCCGGGTCCGGCACCAGGAGGTCGTCGCGCACCCGGAAGCGGTAGCGCGTCCCGGCGCCGGCCGCAGGCTCCACGCGCTCGTGCCAGCCGGAGGCGTCGCGGGTCATCGGTCGCGGCGCGGCGTCGTCGCCGTCCACGCACAGCCCGACCCCGGCGAGGCCCGGCGCCCACAGGCGGAAGCGCACGCCGCCGCCGTCCAGCACCTCGGCGCCGAACGGCATGCGGTGCGCGTGTCTGGCGCCCGCGCCGAGGGTCATACCGGCGCCATGCGCTGGCGCGGCACCGCCCGCGGTCGATGCACCGGCGGGCGCCACCCGCCAGAACGCTGCTCGGGCGCGGGATCCCGCGCAGTGTCGAGCCCCACGTCCCGGCCGGGCGGCTTGCACCCTGACGACGGCACGAAGCCGATGGGGTCGCGCCGGGCGGCGAACCGCACCGCAACGCCGCTGTCGCGGATGGCGCGCCCCCGGGCATCACGCTCCGCGATCGCGCCGTCGGTGTGCCGCTCGTCGACGCCGGGCGCGCAGGCCGGCCGCCCGCTCCCGTCGCTCGTCTCGCGCCCACGGGCGGCCGGTGAGCGAGTCGCACGCGCACTCACGGTTGCATCCTGTCGAGGACTGGAGTCTCGACTACGTCCGGAGCGATTCACCGGCGCATCGAAGCAGCAACGGGACTGGCCGCGGCAGAGCCAAGGTTCATTGTCTTACCCAGAGAAGATGAATTGACAACACGATGCTCAGAAAGCAAATCACCCAGAATACGATGGGTGCCGCGCCGCCCTTGAACTTTAACCCCGAAAACTCGAATTCCAACGTGCCCGTGGAAATTCTCAGCACGAGGGTCACGAAGAGCGCACCAAGACCTGCCATCGGCACGCCCACCAGGACCGGAAACTGCTCGCGTATCAGGGTCAGCCAGAAATCTCCTTTGGTCGTGTGCACGTTTGCCAGCTTGTACAGCGAGAAGGTTCCGAAGATGATCAGGATAGCAACGACCACCCAGCTCATGATGAGCTGCAGCTTCTGGTGTTGGGGTCCGCTCTCATCCGGCGGATCGGAAGATTCTGCGCGTTCAGGCTGCATATGTTCCTCGGAGTTCTGGTTCTTCACACATCATGCCCCGCAGGAGCAGCGCCAGATGTTCCCTTGACGCCGCGCGCCTCAATCCAGACGCGACCGTACGCTGCACTTGTTGGACGTCACGCGCCTTCGCCCACGGGCTCCAACGATGCGACGACAATGTACGTCGCGTCATCTGTTGACAGCGGTCGCTGCTCGAGCACGGAGGGGTCCACATGCAGCCCTGCCACCCCTACGACTCCGCCGTCTTCTCTTATCGCTTCGAGGGTGTCGCTCGCGTAGCGAGGCGCGGCGAGGAGATGCGTGTAGAGGCGCCCCTCGAACGTGAATGGAGCGCGCACTTCGAACAGAAGGTACGACGCAGACCAGTTCTCGACGGCTGGACCAGCCACTTCAGCATTCAGGATTACGTGGATCCTGTTCGGGCCATCCGGACCTTCGAAATCCCAGGGTTCTCCAACCAACAGGATGAATTCCTTCTCAACTCTGTCCATGACGCTCAGCGGATGTGATCTGTCGCGCATAGCGCGTCACGCTGCGACCGACCGGCGAGGCCGGCCGAGGCGCCCTTCTTGCGCTTTCGCCACCACGTCGAGGAATCCTGGAGCGCGTGGAAGAGCCGCACGAACTCTGCCTCGCATCCGGGCTTCGGCTTGTTCCCCGGGTTCCAGTCGAGACCCATGGCGAGGCTCCCGGCAATCCCTCGAGCGCCATCCATCGCAGTGTCTGCAAGACCGCAGCAGCCCCCATCCCGCGGCGCCGGTGGCGCCGCCGGGGCTCAGCCCCCGAACACCAGCGCCGCGACCGCGGCGACCAGCACGCTGGGCAGCAGGCCGGCCGCGCTCAGCGCGACCGGCAACGCGCTCATGCGGTCGAAGGTGATGAACGCGACGTAGACCGCGGCGATCGCCGCGCCGACGAAGGGAATGCCGAAC
>CBDUCN010000386.1:0-4559 GCA_965365655.1 uncultured Gammaproteobacteria bacterium
TCTCCTGCGCACGCAGGACGTCGAAGATGTCCTGGTGCCAGTCGATGCGCTCAGCCGTCGTCATGCGGATACCTCCTGGGTCGCCTGGAACCGATCGCCGCCGCGGCAGCGGCGCGCGAATCGTACGCCAATCCGGGCGCGCCGCACGATGGCCCGGACCCCCGGCGCCGCGCGCGCGGGCGTTCAGCCGACGACCCGGGCGACCCCGCGCACCAGCAGCGCCGCCGCGGCCGCGAGCAGCACGAGCTGGATGCCGTGGAAGAAGCGCTGCTCGCTGCCGCGCTCGAAGAATCGGGTCCCGCTGAAGGTGCCCGCGAACACCGCGGGCAGGAGCACGACCGACTCGACCAGGATCGTGGCGTCGACGAAGCCGGCGACCGCGAGCGCCGCGAGCCGGCCGATCTGATAGAACACCGACAGCATCAGGTTCGTGCCGCGCACCGCCAGCGCGCCGGAGCACGCGATCCTGAGGTACGCGACCAGGAAGTACAGGCCGCCGCCGCCGCTCACGCTGCCCACCGTGCCCGAGACCGCGGCGAGCGGCAGCGCGACCCACCGCGAGCGCAGATCCACGACCTCGCCGAGGCGGACGAAGACGCCGTACCGGTCCATTGCCAGCACCGCGATGATCAGGCTCGCCATCACGACGGTGAGCCACTCCGGCGCGAGCGCCGCGAACACCGCGACGCCCGCCACCGTCCCCAGCAGCAGACCCACGATCACCGGGCGCGCGACGCCCCAGTCCGCGCTGCGCACCCCCTGCGGCGCGAGGTGGATCTGCGCGAACGCGGCGCTCACGACGGACAGCACCACGGCGTGGTGCGGACCCAGCAGCCACGTGGTGATCAGGATGAACGGGAGGTTGGAGCCGAAGCCGAACGCGCCGCGAATGAAGAAGCCCAGGAAGGCCGCTGCCAGCACCAGCGCGACGGCGGGCACGCCCAGCCCCGGGAAGGGCTGCAGGTCAACGGGCACGCGCGCGCTCGCGGGCGGGGCGCGGGCCGGGGTCGGCCGCACGGATGACGCGCTCGTGGGACATGCCTGGCCGCCGGCCGCGAGGGGGGAACCCCGGCGATGGTAGCCGCTTCCGCGCCCCGAGTCGGGCGGCGGCCGACGCCGCGGTGACCGCCCGCGGCGCGCCGACCGCGGTCACTTTGTAACGATTGTGAGAATCACGTCACGCGCTTGGTTCCTGGAACGTGAAGCGCGACACGGGAATGCGGGGCGTGGGCGACTAACTTCGTTCCCGCGTCTTGCGACGAGCACGATCACCGGGGAGGTTCCAATGTTCCAGCGCGCCGAGTACCAGCATCCCACGCTGGAGCCGTTCTCGATGGGCACGTGGACCGAGGTGCTGTTCTCCTGGGCCGCCGCGGCCGGCATCGTCGTCACGGTGCTCGCGCTGCTCTGACCCGCCCGACGCGCGCGCCACTCCGGCACGCACGGCTCCGACGGCGCGCGGCGCCGCGCGCCCGTCACACCGCTCGCGCGTCGTACACCGCGACGCCGGACAGCAGCTTCGCGACCAGGTCGGCCTGGCGCCGCGTGCCCGTCTTGCGGAACAGCCCCTTCAGCCGGCTGCGCATGGTCTCCCGCGTCAGCCCGGCGGCGACCGCAGCGCCTTCCAGCGTGCACCCGCCTGCGAGCATCTCGGCGAGCGCGGCCTCGGCCGGCGTGAAGCCGTACAGCCGGGCCAGCACGCCGGCATCCGCGGGCGGACGGCGGGCGACGTCGGAGACGATCACCGCGGCCGCCGCAGCCGGCTCTGCCGTGTGCAGGGGTGCCGCGGCGGCCTGTGCCGGCAGCGGCACCACCCTGACCTCCAGCGGCTCGGCCGCGTCGCGCCGCGGCAGACGCAGCGCGGGCACCCGCGGCTCGCGAGCGCACCCGCTCCCGGCCACGTCCTGGATCGCGCGGCGCAGCGCCGCGGTCGACGACGCGGCGCACGCGACCAGGCGGCCGTCCTCGAGCGCGATGCCGTCCTGGGCCGCGCACAGCCGCGCCGCGATCCCGATGCTCTCCAGCACGCGCCCGGTCGCGTCCACCAGCAGCGCGCCGCGGGCCGGTGCGCCGAGCAGGCTCTGGCTGACGTGCTCGCGCGCACTCGCGCATCGTTCCCGCGACGCCAGCGCCAGCGCGCGGCACAGGTGCGGCGCGATGGCCGCCGCCGCGTTGCGCTCGGCGCTGCCGAACGCGCCGCGCCCGGCGCCGCGCAACGCGACCAGGGCCGCGACGCCGCCGCCTCGCAATGCGACCGGGATCGCGATTGCCCGCCCGGCGCCGCCGCTGCGGTCACCGGCGCTCACGACACGGGCGGAGCGCGCACCGCCCAGACGTGCCAGCAGCGGCACGAGGTCGGGCGGGATCACGTTGTCGGTCGACGGGACGTCCACGTCGCGGTCCGCCCCCGCATGCCACACACCGGCGTTCCACCGCCCGTCGGCTCCGCTCGACACGAACCCGGCCGCACACGCGGACAGCGCGCGGGCCGTGTGCGCCATCGCGAGCGGCCAGTGCGCGTCCGACTCCGCGGCGCGATAGAGATCGTCGACCAGCTGCAGCAACGCGAATGCCGGGTCGGCGCCCGGCTCGGGCGCGGCGTCGTCGACTCGCGGGGCCGCGGCGCGCAGGCGCACCGGGTGGATGAAGGAAAGGCTCTGGGCGTCGGGCATGGATGCGTCCTCGGTTGCGGGCGACCCGTCCCGGCAGGACCCCGCCGCCTCCCGCGGCGGCCGGACCGTACGGGAGTCACGCGGTGCTGTCCGCGGACGGCGGGAAGGCTCGTGCCTGACGGCCCCCCCGGGTCGACCCCATGGTCTGCCAGGCCCGTGCGAGTCCTTGGTGATATTTCGCACCCCGCACGGGTGAAGCGCGCGCCCGCACGCCGGCCCGTGCGGGCGCGCGCGTCATTGCCTGCGTTGTTGCACCACGACGGTGCGGGCTTCCCCGCCGGTGCCGGTCGCAACTGTGAAGCGCTTCAGGTTCGAGACGGTGCGGGTGCGTGAGGATCCGCCGTGTGCACGATGCACGCGGCGCGCCGGTCACGAGGCCCGGCGCGGACGCTCGCGACACCCACGCCTCGCACACGGGACGCTCACGCACCGGTCCATGCGGCGCCTGCCATTCACCCGCCGCGCGACGCGCGCGCGACAAGCCGGTCGCGCCCGCACCGCGGCTGCGCGGCTGCGTGGCGCAGCCGGAACCCGCGTCGCACGAGGCCTCGCGCGCGTCGCGTCCGCGTGGCCGCGACTTCACGACGGCGGCGCGCGGATCGCGGGCACGCTCGCCGCACGCGCGCGGCGAGCGGCCCGCGCGATCGCCGCAGGCTGCCGCCGTCCGGTCCAGCGCGCCGCCGCCGCATGCCGATCGCTGGCGGGCGTCGCGCCGCGCATGCGCGTGCCCGCCCGGCTGGCGCGGGTGCTCGCCTGGTGGCGCGGGCGCATCCCGCGCCTGCTGCATGCCGGGCAGCGCGACATCGCGTGCCGCTTCGCGGCGCGCGCGTATCGCGGATCGCGCGACCGGCTGTACGTCGTGCACCTGCCGCCGCGCTACGACGGAACCACTCCGTTGCCGCTGGTGATGGTCCTGCACGGGTGCCGGCAGCGCAACGACGACATCCGCCACATCACCGGCTTCGATGCCGTCGCCGATCGCGAGGGCTTCATCGCCGTCTATCCCTTCGTCACCAGCTACAGCGGCTTTCGCTCACGCAACTGCTGGGCGTGGTGGTCAGAGAAGGAGATCCACGCCGGCGCGGGTGAGGTGGAGGACCTGTGGCAGATCATCGAGGAGGTGAAGGCGAGCCACCCGGTGGACGAGCGGCGCATCCACGTCACGGGGCTTTCGTCCGGCGCCGGCATGGCCGTCGCGATGATGGTCGCGCACGCCGGGCGGATCGCTTCCGGTGCGCCGGTCGCCGGGGTGCCCTGGAACGAGTCCGCGCGCGCGGTCAGCTTCGGCAGGGTGCACCGCGGACGCTTCAAGGCGCCGACGCGGATCGGCGCCTCGATGGCGGCACGGCTGGGTCCCGACCGGCGGCCGGTTCCGATCCTGATCGTGCACTCCGACGGCGACGCCACGGTGGACGTGCAGGCAGCCCATAACCTGCGCGACAGCTGGGCGCAGTGCTTCGGCATCGATCTCGAGCGGCGCGTCAGCGCGAAGAGCGGCACGACCCGCGGCACCCGCTGGCGCCACACGCGTCATCGCGACGACCGCGGGCGCACCGTGATCGAGACGCTGCTGCTCGCCGGGCGCGGCCACGGCTGGTACGGCGGCAGCGCGGGGGAATACAGCTACCCGGACGCGCCGGACGTTTCGCGAATCATCTGGCGCTTCTTCCGCGCGCACCCGCTCGATGCCGCGGCCGACGCGCCGTGCGCCGACGCGGCGTGACCCGCTTCACGGGATGCCGCGAACGCACCGGTCGAACAGCGCCTTCACCTGGTCCGCAGGCAGCACGCTCGCGAGCAGGGCCTCGAAGTCGTCGCTCGTCGTGCACCTTCGCTGCCGCTGCTCGTAGTAGCGGCGCAGCAGCGGCCTGAGACCGCCCTGGTCGC
>CBDUCN010000387.1:0-4511 GCA_965365655.1 uncultured Gammaproteobacteria bacterium
TGCTCCACGACCAGGACGACGGTGTGCGCGAAGCGCGGGTCGGCCATGCCGCGGGAGGCCACCAGGAAGCGCCCCGCTTCCAGCGCCGCGTCGCCGGCGCACGCGCCGGCGGCATGCAGCGCGAGCGCCGCGGCGCCGGCCCGCAGCAGCCGCGTGCCAGCGCGCGGGGGGCCGGCGTCCGTGCGCCGGCGGTGGAGCGAGCGCGGGTTCGCCAGGGTCGTGTCCTCGGTGGGTCGCACGGGTCCCGGCGGGACCCGCGGTGGCAGCGTACGCGCTGGCGGCGGCAAAAAAAAACCGCCCCGGTGGGGCGGTCATGCGAAGGGAGGAGACTGAAAGCTCTTGACCGGAGTGCCGCTGCGTCCCTCGTGGACCGCCAGCGAACGGTTCCAGACTAGGGACCCGGGACACCGCTTGCTGCGCATCCGGTCACACTTTCGGGAACCTAAGGAGTGAACGGGTTCACGTTCGCGCCGCATCCGCCGCCGGCGCCGCCGCCAGCGCGCGCAACCATCGCTCGACCGCGTGCGCCAGGCGCTCACGATCCGCCGGCGCCAGCCCCCGTGGACCGAAGCGCAGCCGGTAGTGCAGATCGACGATCTCCTCCCAGCCCTCGCCACCCGGCGGCAGCAACCCGTCACGCGCGAGGCCCTGCAGCCAGCCGCGCGGCGTCGCCTGCGGCGGGCGCATCAGGCCACGTTCCGCGAGCGAGGCCTCCAGGCGGTAGAAATCCGATTCGAGGCCTGGGCGCGCCGCGGCGGGGCGCGCGGCGACGCCGCGCGCCCCGCGCGAGCGGGCAACGCGACGGCTGTGATACACCCTCCAGAGGAGGAACAGCGACAGCGGCACCAGCAGCCAGATCAGCAGCGAGTCCTCGTCGCCGTCGCCGGCGCGCTCCAGCCGCCAGCGCGACACCTGGTGCAGCAGGTAGGAGGCCAGGTCGTAGACGGGCTCCCACCACGCCGCCCCCTCGGCCTCCTCGACCGCCCAGGTCGCGGGCGTCGTGTCGATGTCCACCCAGCGCCCGCCGATCCACGCGGAGGCCCACGCGTGGGAGTGGCGCCGGCGCACCACCCACGCGTCCTCCAGCGGGCTCCACTCCTGCACCGAGTAGCCGGTCGCGTAGCGCGCCGGCACGCCGGCCGCGCGCAGCAGCAGCACCGTGGCGGTCGCGAAGAACTCGCAGTGTCCGGCCCGGCGCCGCTCCAGGAAGTCCTCCAGCGGGTGCTGCTCCAGCGTGGGGCGCTCGAGCGTGAGGCTGTAGCGGAAGTCGGCGTCGAAGAACGCCTGCAGGCGCAGCGCAACCTCGGCGCCGGGACGGCCGCCATCGATGCCGAGGCGCTCCAGGGTGCGCCGCATGACCGGCGCCAGGCGCTGCGGCACCACGAGGTCGCGCTCCAGCGGCGTGCCGCTGAAGCCGCCCTCGTCCGCGAAGCGCACCCGGTAGCGCACCAGCGACGGCCCCTGCAACACCTTCAGCGCGCCCAGCGGGCTCGCGTGCAGCTCCTCGACCGGCAGGTCGTCGATGCGGAACGCGCCGCCCGGCACCGCGAGCATGCCCTTGTTGCGGATCAGCCCCTTCGCGATGGTGACGAGGCGGAACGGGCGCCGGTCGTCGGCGAGGTCCCAGCGCGTGCCGTCGGCGCCGGGCGTGAGCGCCTCGAAGTCCGCACGGCCCGCAAGCCATACGTTGTTGCTGAAGTGGGTGTACGTGGCCTCGGTGAGCAGGGTCGGAACCGGCGTGCCGGGCGGCGATTCCACGCGCAGCACGATGCGGTCGGAGGCCTTGATGCGCCCGATCTCGCCGAGCGCCGTGTAGTTGCGGAACGGATCGCGCCAGTGCGCCATGCGCTCGCGCATGATGTCCATGATCACGGGCCCTATGGCGCGGCGCGCGGCGCTGACACCGGCCTGCCCCGCGGCCGCCACGGTGACGCAGACCAGCAGTGCGGCGAGCAGCATGGCGCGGGTCACGTGCGACGGGCGGTTCGCCCACAGCAGCCACGCCAGCATCGCCCCGGCGGCCGGCACCACCCAGTGCTCGCGCCCGCTGCCGGCGCTTGCGGAGAGCAGGCAGGCCACGAGGTAGGGCAGGCGCATGTCCAGCTCGCCGGGATCGGTGATGCGCCCGCGGCGCAGCGCGAAGCGCACCGACAGGAACATCGCGCTCAGCTTCACCGCGTGCCGCGTGCTGTAGAGCTGCGCCAGCAGCAGCGCGACGATCACCATCGGAGTCCAGCGCAGCACGCCGTAGATGCCGGTGAGGCCGCGGTCCGTGAACTGCACGATGATCAGCAGCACCAGCCCGATGCCGGACACGTCCCCCAGGCGGTGGAAGTCCGGGTCGTCGAAGTCCCACCGGAACGGCACGACGCGCGCGGCCTCGATCGCGAGCGCGGTCAGCAGCGCCGGGATCAGGGCGTCCTGGTGCCAGCCCCACAGCACGGTCGCGGCCGCGAGCATGCCCGCGGGCACCACCACCGGCTTCTCGTTGCGCTCACGCACCGGCGGCGGCCATCAGCGGCGGACTCGCCGCGGTCCGCGACAGCGAGGCCAGCACCCGCGGCGCGTCGCCCGGGGACACCGCGTGCACGCTCGCGGGATCCAGCCCCGGCGGCATCACGCCGCCGATCCGCCCGGCCGCGCCCTCGCCCACCACCAGCACGAGGGTGCGCACCCCGGCGGCGCACACCGCGCCCGCGAGCGCCCGGCGCGGCGGGTCCCAGTCCAGCAGCACGAGCACGCAGGCGCCGAAGCCCTGCAGCCCGTGGCGCACGCTCTCCTCCAGCGCCGCCAGCGCCGGCGCGCCGGCGCGCTCCACGCACGCGAGCGCCTCCAGCATGCGTCCGACGCCCTCGCCCTCGTTGCCCTGTCCCAGGTGCACCGTGGCCTGGCCCGCGACCAGCAGGTCCAGCCGCCCGCTGCGCCAGCCGGCGTCCGCGACGAAGGACGCCGCGACCGACACCGCCTCCTCGAAGGCCGCGGGCGTCACGCCGGGGCCGGCCGAGGTATCGAGCACCAGCGCGTTGCGTGACGGGCTCTCGTCGTGGAACTCCTTCACGACCGGCTCACCCAGGCGCGCCCACGCGCGCCAGTGGATGTGGCGCGGGGAATCGCGCGGCCGGTACTCGCGCAGCCGCGCGAAGTCCGCGCCGCCGCCGCTCGACCGCGAGCGGGTCGCGCCCTGGCTGCGGCGCTGCTGCGAGGCACCGCCGCCGTCCCAGGACACGGGGTAGCGCCGCGGCAGCACGAGCAGCCGGTCGGGCAGCGCGACGCGCTGCACCGCGCGGAACACGCCGCCGGGATCGGTGCGCGTCACGCGCAGGCGGTCGAGGGTGACGTAGCCGCGGCGCAGCGGCTCGAGCTCCATGCTCACGCGGACCCGCGCGCCGGGTGCGAGCGGCGGCAGCGCCGCCGGCGCGCAGCGCACGCCCTCGAGCCGGCGCAACGCGTTCAGGAAGCGCATGTAGCCCATGCGCCGGTCCAGCCAGCCGTCGCCCCGCGCGCGCAGGTCACAGGCCTTCAGGCGCTCCGCGTCGACGCGCGCACGCCGCGGCTCGTCGCAGATCTCGAGTCCGGCGAGCGTTCGTGAACCGGCGTTGACCACCTCCACCGCGTACGCGAGCGGCACGCCCGCGGTCGCGAAGCGCGGCAGCTCGCGCCGCGCACGCAGGTGCACGCGAAACAGCGGTGCCCACAGCATCGCCGCGACCAGGATCGCGAGCACCACCAGGGCGAGCTGGTACGCGAGCGTCGCGCGCGGATTCAGCGCGAACAGGCCGACCGCGATCAGCGCCGACAGCAGCAACCGCCCGAGCGGCGTGAAGCGCAGGTGCGTCCAGCGATCCAGGCGCACCACCGAGTGGAACACCCCGTAGCTCACGACCGCGCCGCTCAGGCCGGGACCGGGACCTGCTCCAGCAGCCTGTGCACGACCGTCCCGGCATCCAGGCCCGAGAAGCGTGCCTCGCTGTCGAGGATCAGGCGGTGCGCCAGCGTCGGGCCGGCCAGCTCCTGGACGTGGTCCGGAGTCACGAAATCGGTGCCGTCGAACAGCGCCAGCGCCTGCGCGCACTTCATCAGCGCGAGGGAGGCGCGGGGGCTCGCGCCCACGCGCACCCCGGTGGCGCTGCGCGTGGCACCCACCAGGTCGACGATGTAGCGCTTGAGCTCGTCGCTCACGGCGACGCCCTGCGCGCTCGCGGTGAGCCGCTCCAGATCACCCCGGCCGGCCACCGGGCGCAGCGTCTGCAACGGCTCGTCTGCGCCGTGCGCGTCGAGGATCTCCACCTCGAGGTCCGGCGCGACGTAGCCGAGGCTGAAGCGCAGCGCGAAGCGGTCCATCTGCGCCTCCGGCAGCGGGTAGGTGCCCTCGAACTCGATCGGGTTCTGCGTCGCGACGACGAAGAAGAAGCCGTCCAGCGGGCGGCGCTCGCGGTCGATGCTGACCTGCCCCTCCGCCATCGCCTCGAGCAGCGCGGACTGGGTGCGCGGGGTCGCGCGGTTGATCTCGT
>CBDUCN010000388.1:0-4482 GCA_965365655.1 uncultured Gammaproteobacteria bacterium
CTGGTCGGATCGGTGCCGACCACGCCGTCGGTGGACGTGAATCCGCACCATCTGCACGATTTCACGGAGTCGTCGTTCCGCCGGCTCGTCGAGCGCCACGGGCTGATCGCGCTCGGCGTCCACCGCCAGGTGCACCGCTTCAACCCGCTGCCGGTGCTCGGGCGCAAGGAGCGGCGCACGCGGGATCTTCGCCAGGACCTGGCCGGCTACTACCTCAGGCACCCCGGCGGCCTCGGCAAGCGGATCTGGGCCACGCTGCGCTACGGCTTCAGCAACCGCTACCTGACCGGCGCGTGGCGCAAGCCCGCATGAGCGCCGCAGCAAGGCATCCGCGCGCGACGGCGTTCGCGTCCGGCGAGTCGCCGCCGCGTCGTGGCGACGTCGGCGCGGCCCCGATCGTCGGCGGCGTCCGCCCGTCGCCGGCGCCGCGATGACGCGCGGTGCGGCACGCGATGCGACGCCGCACGCCGGGCGATCCGCGCGGCCGGCCGGGCGCGCGGTGTGGGTGGTCATGCCGGCGTTCAACGAGGCCTCCGTGATCGGCGACACCGCCCGCGACGTGCTCGCGCACCATCCCCACGTGGTGGTCGTCGACGACGGATCCGTGGACGACACCGCGCGCGTCGCGCACGAGGCCGGCGCGGTGGTCGTGCGCCATCCGATCAACCTCGGGCAGGGCGCCGCGCTGCAGACGGGCATCGAGTACGCGCTGCGCCGCGGTGCCGATCTGATCGTCACCTTCGATGCCGACGGCCAGCACCGCGTCGGCGACATCGCGGTGATGATCGACGCGCTCGAGCGCAGCGGCTCGGACGTCGCGCTGGGCAGCCGTTTCCTCGGGTCCGCCGTGGGCCTGCCGGCCAGCCGCAGGCTGCTTCTGAAGCTGGCCATCCGCTTCACCGCGCTGACGACCGGTCTCCGCCTGAGCGACGCCCACAACGGCCTTCGGGTGCTGACCCGGAACGCGGCCGAGGCGATCGAGATCCGCCAGGACCGGATGGCTCACGCCAGCGAGATCGTCCACTGCATCGCGCGCAGCAGGCTGCGCTACGTCGAGGTGCCCGTCACCGTGGTCTACACGGCGTACTCGCTCGCGAAGGGCCAGCGGTTCTCGAACCTGCTCAAGATACTCGGTGAGATGTTCGGTGGGAGGATGCAGCAATGACGATCCAGGTTCTCCTGACGCTGGGGCTGCTGCTCTGCGCGGCCTATGCGTTCCTGCAGGTGAAGGTCTCGGCGTTCCTGCACGTCGTCATCTACACGGCAGCGCTCGCGGGCACGTACTTCGTGTGGTTTCCCGAGCATACGACGGTGGTCGCGCAGCTGCTGGGCGTCGGCCGCGGCGCCGACCTGGTCCTCTATCTGTGGGTCGTCATCAGCATCGCGATCGGCTTCAACCTGCACGTGAAGCTCGCGACGGAATCGCGCAAGACGACGCTGCTCGCGCGCCACATCGCCATCCGGGACGCATGGGAGCCCGAGCGTGCAGGTACGCCCCACCGCGGTGGCGGAGGCGGCTGAGCCGCCGGAACGCGGCTCGTCGGCGCGGGCCTGGCACGACGCGCGCATCCGGGCCACGATCGTCGCAGAGGGTCGAAGAGGAGCGAGACGACATGACGGACGACGCAACGCAGACGCTACGCATCGCGGTGATGGGCAGCGGCGGCGTAGGAGGCTATTTCGGCGGGCGCCTCGCCGCGGCCGGGCACGCGGTGAGCTTCATCGCGCGCGGACCGCACCTCGACGCGCTGCGCGCGCGCGGACTCGAGATCCGCAGTCCGCTCGGCGATGCCCATGTCGAGGGCGTGCAGGCGACGGACGACCCGTCCGCGATCGGCCCGGTGGACGTCGTGATGGTCGCGGTGAAGCTCTACGACGTCGCGAGCGCGGCCGAGGCCTGCCGCGCGCTGGTCGGGCCGGACACGCTGGTGATCTCCTTCCTCAACGGCATCGACAGCGAGGACATCCTGTGCGAGGCCCTGGGACGCGAGGCGGTCGCGGGCGGGGTCGCGCGCATCAGCGCGTCGATCGCCGAGCCCGGCGTGATCGCGCACCACGGCAGCTTCGCGACGCTGGAGTTCGGCGAGCTGGACGGGCGCGCGAGCCCGCGCCTCGATCGCTTCCGTGCGGCGTGCGCCGACGCCGGCATCAAGGCGCGGGTGAGCGACGCGATCGTCGCGGCGATCTGGCACAAGTTCATCTTCCTCGCGAGCTTCGCTGCGATCACGTCCGTCACGCGCCTCGCGTACGGGCCCATCCGCCGCCACCCGGAGACCTTCTCCCTGCTCGAGCGCGCGGTGGGCGAGGTCGCCGCCGTCGGCCAGGCGAAGGGCGTTGCGCTGGGCGAGGACCCGGCCGGGGACGCGATGAAGGTGGTGCTCGGGCTCGGCGACGGCATCAAGGCCTCGATGCTGGTGGATCTCGAGCGCGGCAAGCCTCTCGAGCTGCGTTTCCTGTCCGGTGCGGTGGTGCGCCTCGGCCGCGAGCTGGGCGTCGCGACGCCGGTGCACGAGTTCGCGCTGGGCGCGCTGATGCCCTACGCCGACGGGGCGCCGGCGGCGGGCTGAGCGCCGCGCCCGCGCGCGCCGGCGCGGCCTGTCGCGACGCGCTGGCAGCGGACCCGGGCCGGCGGTACCGTGCCCGCAGCACGGGCGACTGGAGACCCGAGGCGCGGCGCGGCCCCTCGCGGGTGCCGGGCGCCGCACCTCCCGGCATGAGCGGCGATCGCACCGAGGATCGGCCCCGCGGGCGCACCGGCGTGCGCGCGCTCGCGGAGCTGTGGCCGTTCATGCGGCCCTACCGCGGCACGCTGGCGGCGGCCGTCGTCGCGCTGCTGCTGGCCGCGGCGGCCAGCCTCGCGATGCCGGTGGGCGTGCGCTTCGTGATCGACGACGGCTTCCTGGCGGGCGCACAGGGCAACGTCGACCGCCACTTCGTCACGCTGTTCGCCATCGCGTCGGTGCTCGCGGTGTTCTCCGCGGCGCGCTATTACCTGGTGACGACGCTGGGCGAGCGCGTGGTCGCGGACGTGCGCAATGCGGTGTACCGCCACGTGCTGACGCTGGGCCCTGCGTTCTTCGAGGTGACGCGCTCGGGCGAGGTGCTGTCGCGCCTGACCACCGACACCACGCTGGTGCAGGCGGTGGCCGGGGTGAACCTGTCGATCACGCTGCGCAGCCTGCTGGTGGTGGTCGGCGGGCTCGCGATGCTCGCGGTCACCAGCGCGTCGCTGACCGGGGTCATCCTGCTCGTGATTCCGCTGGTGCTGGTGCCCGTGCTGGTGTTCGGGCGCCGCGTGCGCAAGCTCACCCGCGAGACCCAGGACCGCGTCGCGGACGCGAGCGGCATCGCCGGCGAGACGCTGTCCGCGATCCAGGCGGTGCAGGCCTTCAATCTGGAGTCCCACCAGGCGGCGCGATTCGACGACGCGGTGATGCGCGCGCTGGACGCGGCGGTGCGCCGCATCCGCGCGCGGGCGTGGCTCACGGTGTTCGCGATCCTCGTGATCTTCGGCGCGGTGGTGTTCGTGCTGTGGCTGGGCGCGCAGTCGGTGCTCGATGGCACCATGAGCGCCGGCGAGCTCGGGCAGTTCCTGCTCTACGCGGTGTTCGTGGCCGGCTCGGCGGCCTCGCTGTCCGAGATGTGGAGCGAGATCCAGCGCGCCGGCGGCGCGCTGGAGCGCATCGTCGAGCTGCTGGACGCGAAGCCCGACATCCGGGCGCCGGCCGACCCGGTCGCGCTGCCGCAGCCCGCGCGCGGCGCCGTCGTGTTCGAGGACGTGCGCTTCAGCTACCCGACACGCGCCGGCGTGTCGGCGCTGGACGGCGTGAGCCTCGCGGTGTCGCCGGGCGAGACGGTGGCGCTGGTCGGTCCGTCCGGCGCCGGCAAGAGCACCGTGTTCCAGCTCCTGCTGCGCTTTCGCGACCCCGACGGCGGGCGCATCACCCTCGACGGCGTGGACCTCACCGGCGCCGACCCGCGCGCGGTGCGCCAGCGCATCGGCCTCGTGCCCCAGGAGACGGTCGTGTTCGCCGACTCGGTGCTCGAGAACATCCGCCTCGGGCGCCCGGACGCGGACGACGCGGCGGTGATCGCCGCCGCCGAGGCGGCCGGTGTCGACGAGTTCGTGCGCCTGCTGCCGGACGGCTATGCGACCTTCATCGGCGAGCGCGGCACGCGCCTGTCGGGCGGGCAGCGCCAGCGCATCGCGATCGCACGCGCGCTGCTCAAGGACGCCCCGGTGCTGCTGCTCGACGAGGCGACCTCGTCGCTGGACGCCGAGAGCGAGCGCCTGGTGCAGCGCGCGCTCGCGGTGCTCGAGCGCGGACGCACGACGCTGGTGATCGCGCACCGCCTCGCGACGGTGAAGAGCGCGGACCGCATCGTGGTGATGGACCAGGGTCGCGTGATCGCGGTGGGCAGCGACGCGGAGCTGCGCGCGGGCAACCCGCTGTACGCGCGGCTCGCGGCGCTGCAGTTCGG
>CBDUCN010000389.1:0-4474 GCA_965365655.1 uncultured Gammaproteobacteria bacterium
AGCACGCGCCGCAGCAGATGCACTTCTTCTCGTCCACCTCGAGGCTGGGCTTGCCATTCACCATTGCCGGGCGGATCGCAGCCACCGGGCAGCGCGCGACCACCGACGGCCGCTCGCAGATGTTCGCGACCAGGTCGTGATTGATCTTCGGCGGCTTGGTGTGCTGGATGTTGATCGCGATGTCGCCCTGGCCGCCGCAGTTGATCTGGCAGCACGAGGTGGTGATGTGCACGCGATTCGGCATCTCCGCGCGGGTGAACTCCTCGTACAGCTCGTCCATCATCGCCTTGACCACGCCGGACGCGTCGGTGCCCGGGATGTCGCAGTGCAGCCAGCCCTGGGTGTGCGAGATGAAGGCCACCGAGTTCTGCGTGCCGCCCACCACGAAGCCCGCGGCCTCGAGCGCGTCGATCAGCGGCTGCACCTTGGCCTCGTCGGAGACCATGAACTCCATGTTGCTGCGGATCGTGAAGCGCACGTGGCCGTCGGCGAACTCGTCGCCGATCTCGCACAGCTTGCGCAGCGTGAACACGTCGAGAATGCGCTGCGTGCCGGCACGCACCGTCCAGATCCGGTCGCCGCTCTTCGCGACGTGGCACAGCACGCCCACGCGCGGGTGGGTGTGGTGGTCCCACTGCCCGAAGTTCTTCAGCATCACCGGGTGCATGTACTGGAAGCCATCGGGACATCCGGTCTCGATGGGCATGCGTCGCTCTTGTGCCATTCCTTTCTCCGGTTGCGGTGGCGCGGTTCAGCCCTGCGCGGCCTGCGCCTTGCGCTCGAACCACTTCGCGGCTTCCTCGTCCCATGTGTCGGTGCGCACGTACGAGCTCTCGCGCGGGTGGGCCACCATGTTCGGGTCCACGTCGAGACCGACGCCTTCCAGGAAATTGACCAGCCCGATGCGCTCGATCATCTCGCCGACGCGCTCGTGCTCCAGCGCGTTCTCGGCGAAGAAGTCGATGGTCTCCTCCGCGATCTCGACCAGGCGCTCGTAGTCCTCGGTGGTCTCGAGGCGCATGAACGGCACGATCACGGTGCCGAACAGGTCGCCGATCTTGAGGGTGCGCTTGCCTCCGATGAGGATGCTCACGCCCTTGTCGTCGCCCGGGGACAGGCACGACGGCATCACGTTGAGGCAGTGCATGCAGCGCACGCAGTTGCGGTTGTCGACCTCGAGCGTGTCGTCGTCGGCGAGCGACAGCGCGTTCGTCGGGCAGCGCGTCACGACGTTGTCGATGACGTACTTGCGGCCCTTGCGGGCCACGTAGGCCTTGACCTCGTCCTGGTCCACCTTCATGTCGTCGCGCCACGTGCCGATCACCGCGAAGTCGGCGCGCTCGATGGAGTTCATGCAGTCGTTCGGGCAGCCCGAGATCTTGAACTTGAACTTGTACGGCAGCGCCGGACGGTGCACGTCGTCGACGAAGTTGTTCACCAGCGAGCGGTGGATCTTGTGCTCGTTCGCGCATGACATCTCGCAGCGCGCCGAGCCGACGCACGACTGCGCCGTGCGCACGCACGGCCCCGCGCCGCCGAGGTCGAAGCCGTACTCGTTGATCTCGTCGAAGAAGTGCTGGGTGTTCTCGGTGTTCGCGCCGATGAACATGATGTTGCCGGTCTGGCCGTGGAACGTGACCAGCCCCGACCCCCACTTCTCCCAGCTGTCGGCGAGCTGGCGCAGGATGTCGGTGGTGTAGTAGTTGCCGGCCGGGGGCTGCACCCGCAGCGTGTGGAACTCGCGCGACTTCGGGTACGCGTCGCCGACCTCCGAGAAGCGCGGGATGATGCCGCCGCCGTAGCCGTAGACGCTGACCGTGCCGCCCTTCCAGTAGCCCTTGCGGGTCTCGTAGGAGTGCTCGAGCTGGCCCAGCAGGTCGTTCGCGACGTCGTTGATGCGCTGGTCGCCGTGCTCGTCGCGCAGCCGCTTGATCCCCGAGATGAAGCTCGGCCAGGGCCCCTGCTCGAGCTGGTCGAGCATGGGTGTCTCGTGCTTTTTCATCAGGCGCTCTCCTCCCTCCTGTGGACACGGGCTCCCGCGCACGCGCCAGTGGGCGCCGCGTGCGGCTGTCGCGACGGGCGCCACGACACGCCGCCGCACCCCGGCCGTTTTCGCCGAGTCTAGTGTCGCCGCCGCGCCCGGCACACCCTGTCTTTAGGGGGGGGCCGGCGCGGCGGGCGTCTATCCTGGTGAGGATATACCGCCTGCGGGGCGCCGTGCGGTGCTATTTTTACGCGGCGCCCCGGGGCGCGCGGACGAGAGGAAGCCGGTGCCGGCCGTACGCGTTCACAGCGATGGAGTCCACGCCGCGGGCGCGCGCCATGCCGCACTGCGGCACGAGGCACTGGACGCGGACCGGCTGACCGTCGAGATCGCCGATCCCGCGCGCCCGAGCGCCGCGGAGCTCGCGGCGGTGGCCGCGAACTGCCGGCGGCACAACCTGTGCCTCTACCGCACCGACCCGCAGGCCGCCGACGCCGGCGCGCTGTCGCGGCTCGCGGCGGCGCTGGGCCTCGTGCGGCGCGACCACAGCCTCGACGCGGACGCCCGCGGCGTGGCCGCGATCCGCACGGACCCGGCACGCGCGTCGGAGGGCTTCATCCCGTACTCCACGCGAGCGCTGAACTGGCACACCGACGGCTACTACCGTTCTTCCGCGGCGCCGGTGCGCGCGGTGCTGATGCACTGCGCCGTGCCGGCCGCGCACGGCGGCGAGACCGAGCTGCTCGACCCGCAGGCCGTCCACGACGCGCTCGAGCGCGTGGACCCGCGCTTCACCCGCGCGCTGTCGCGCGACGACGCGTTCACGATCCCGGCGCGCGAGGACGCGCGGGGAGAGGCGCGCGCGGCGGTCACGGGGCCGGTGTTCAGCGTCGGGCGTGACGGCGACCCCGTGCACATGCGCTATACCGCGCGCACCCGCTCCATCGAGTGGTGCCGCGCGCCGGAGGTGCTCGAGGCGCGCGACGCGCTGCGCGAGACCATCGAGGGCGCGCCGGGGGGGCGGCTGCGGATCCGGCTCGCCGCCGGCGAGGGGGTGATCTGCAACAACGTGCTGCACCGGCGGGAGGGCTACCGCGACGCGGCGCACGACGGCGCCGGCAGGCTGCTGTACCGCATCCGCGCCCTCGACCGCGTGCGGGGAAGCTGATGCTGTACGTCAGCAACCTGCTGCTGGAGCATCACGACCTCGCGTCGTTCAGGGACCTGAAAGAGGCGCTGCGCGAGCGCGCGCGCGGCGAGACGCTGCTGCACCTGGATCTGAAGCCGCCGTTCCCGGACACGCCGGACGACTGGGAGCAGCAGCTCGAGAACGTGTTCAGCAGCGTGCACGACGGGCGCTAGCTGCCTGCGCGGGACAGAGGAACGGCACGACGATGTGGCTGGAGGACGAGCAAGCGACGGCCGTGGTGGTCTCGGCCGAGGTCGCGGACCTCGCGTTCCGGCTCCGCGGGCGCACCCTGCCGGTGGAGCACGCGCTCGCGCTGCGCGACGCGGTCGCGAGCGTGCTGCCGTGGCTCGCGGAGCACCCGCAGGCGGGGATCCACGCCGTGCACGTCGCCGCCAGCGGCAACGGCTGGCTGCGCCCCGATTCGCCGCACGGCGCGCCGCTCAGCCTGTCGAGGCGCACGCGCCTCGTGCTCAGGCTGCCGCGCACCCTGCTCGACGACGCGCGCGCGCTCGAGGGACGTGCGCTGGATGTCGCCGGCCATCCGCTCGAGGTCGGCGAGGCCAGGGTGCGCGACCTGACCCCCAGCGAGACGCTGTTCGCGCGCTACGTCGCGCACCCGCCGCACGAGGCCGAGCCGGACTTCGTCGCGCGCGTCGCCGGCGAGCTGGGCGCGCGCGGGCTGCGGGTGCGCAAGCTGCTGTGCGGCCAGGCGCACCGGCTGCGCTCGCCGGGCGGAACGCTGCACACGCGCAGCATGATGGTGGCCGACCTCGCGGCGGACGACTCGCTGCGCCTGCAGGAGCAGGGCCTCGGCGAGGGGCGCACCCTCGGCTGCGGCCTGTTCGTGCATCACAAGAGCATCGCGCCGGTGCGCGCGGGCGGCGCCGAGTGAAGCATTCACGAGGCCTGAGCCGGTCACGCCGCGGCCCGCGCGCGGGGAGCGCGTGATGGAGCCCACGACCTGTGTCGACGCGGAGCCGTTCGCGCTGCTGGTGACCGACGACAGCATGGAGCCCGAGTTCGCGAAGGGCTGCGTGATCACCGTCGACCCCACCGGCGTCGCCGGCGACGGCGCGTTCGTGGTCGCCGAGGTCGCGGACGGCTTCATCTTCCGTCAGCTCGTCCGCGACGGCGACGGCTGGCGCCTGCGCGCGCTGCGCGAGGGCATCGCGCCGGTCGCGCTCGAGCGCGGGCTCGCCGCGATCAAGGGGGTCGTCACGCAGCGCGCCGGGCGCCGGCGCCGCGACCACAAGCGCTACGACGTGAGCCGGCCGCGCACCCCGCCCGCGCGGTGATCCGGC
>CBDUCN010000390.1:0-4454 GCA_965365655.1 uncultured Gammaproteobacteria bacterium
AGCACCGCCGCGCGCCGCGCGTTCAGCGCGCGCTCGAACGCGTCCGGGAACTCCTCGGTCTTCGTCACCAGCTCGCCGAACGCGCCGAAGCTCTTGGCCCACACCGAGAACTCGGGATTGGTGAGATCCGTCGCGTGGGTGCGCCCGGGGTAGTCGCGCTCCTGGTGCATGCGGATGGTGCCGTAGGAGTTGTTGTTCACGAGGATGATCACCGGGTCGATGCCGTGGTGCACCGCGGTCGCGATCTCCTGTCCGGTCATCAGCGCGCCGCCGTCGCCGACGAAGCCGACCACCGGCCGGTCCGGGAACGCGAGGCGCGCCGCGATCGCGGCCGGCACCGAGTAGCCCATCGCGCCGCTGGTCGGCCCGAGCTGGCTCGGGAACGCGCGGAACTGGTAGAAGCGCTGCGCCCAGCCGGAGAAGTTGCCGGCGTCGGTGGTCAGGATCGCGTCCGCCGGCAGGCGCTCGCGCAGGTGCGCGATCACCTGCGCCATGTCCAGCTCGCCGACCGCGGGCGGCGCGTCGGCGAGCTGCGCCTCGTAGTCGGCGCGCGCCGCCGCGGTCCACTCGCGCCACGCGCTGTCGTCCACCGCGGGCAGCTCGGCGGCCGCCGCGGCGAACGGCCCCGGCGCGGCGCAGATCGCGAGCTCGGGCTGGTACACCCGGCCGAGCTCGTCCGGGTCGGGGTACACGTGCACCAGCGACTGCGCGGGGCACGGCACGCTCAGCAGGGTGTACTCGCGGGTGGTCTGCTCGCCGAGGCGCGCGCCGACCGCGATGATCAGGTCGGCGTCCTTGACGCGCTGCGCGAGGCGCGGCGACACGCTGGTGCCCAGCTCGCCGGCGTAGTTGCGATGGGTGTTGTCGAAGCGGTCCTGGCAGCGGAACGACGCCGCGACGGGCACGTTCGCGTTCTCCGCGAAGCGGCGCATCTGGTCGCAGGCCTCGGCCGTCCAGCCGCTGCCGCCCACCACGACCAGCGGGCGCTGCGCGCGCGCGAGGCGGTCGCGCAGCGCGGCGAGGTCCGCACTGCCCGGCGCCGGCTGCACGTGCAGGTACGCCCGCGCGTCGGCGACCTCCACCGGCTCGCGCAGCGCGTCCTCGGGCAGCGCCAGCGCGACCGGGCCGGCGCGCCCGGCGTGCGCGCGGTGGAAGGCCTGGCTCATCAGCTCCGGCAGGCGCGCGGGGTCGTCGGCCTGCGCGACCCACTTGCACAGCGGCGCGTAGAAGACGTGGTAGTCCAGCTCCTGGAAGCCCTCGCGGTACTCGGCCTCGCGGCTCACCTGGCCGATCAGCACGACCATCGGTGTCGAGTCCTGGTGGGCCGTGTGCACGCCCACCGCGGCGTTGCACGCGCCGGGCCCGCGGGTGACCAGCAGCACGCCGGGCTTGCCGGTGGCCTTGCCGTAGGCCTCGGCCATGAACGCCGCGCCGCCCTCCTGGCGGCACACGATGGTGCGGATGCGGTTCTTCGCGTCGTGCAGCGCGTCGATCACGGCGAGGTAGCTCTCCCCGGGGACGCAGAACACGGTGTCCACGCCGTGCGCCAGGAGCTGGTCCACCAGCACCTGGCCGCCGGTGCGCATGTCGAGGGGGTCGGGCATGGTTCGGGCTCCGGGCTCGCGATCGAGGGCGCGCATTGTGTCACAGCGGCAGGCGGGGACGGGGCCTTGCGCGGCGCCCCGGCGCGGCCGAAGCTGCGCCCGAGCGCACGCACGCGGCAGGCCCCGATGCCCCCCGACGCCGACCCCGTCTTCGACGCCCAGGTCACCTTCTGCTACACGCCGGACCTCGAGGCCAGCGCGCGCTTCTACGGCGACGTGCTGGGCCTCGCGCTGGCGCTGGACCAGGGGCCGTGCCGCATCTACCGGGTCCGCGAGGGGGCGTTCCTCGGCTTCTGCGCGCGCGACGGCGCGCCGCGCCCGGACGGCGTCATCCTGACCCTGGTCACCGACGACGTGGACGGCGCCTGCGCGCGCCTCGCCGCGCGCGGGGTGGCGTTCGAGAAGCCCCCCGCGTACAACCCGGACTTCCGCATCTACCATTGCTTCTTCCGTGACCCCGCGGGCTACCTGCTGGAGATCCAGCGTTTCGAGGACCCGGCCTGGCCCGGCGCGTGACGCGCCGCGCCGCGCCCGGGAACGGAGTCCCTGACCGATGCCGCGACTGGAAGACCGACGCCTGCTCACCGGTGCCGGGCGGTTCCTGGAGAACCTCGATCTGCCGGGCACGCTGCACGCGGCGATGGTGCGCGCGCCGGTGCCGCACGCGCGCATCGTGTCGGTGGACACCGCGCACGCCGCCGCGGCGCCGGGCGTGCTGCGGGTGCTGACCGCGGCGGACGCCGACGCCGCCGGGTTCGGAACGCTGGAGCCGAAGGCGCGCGTGACCTGCCGCGACGGCAGCCCGATGCGCTACCCGCCGCGCCCGCTGCTCGCGTCGGACACGGTGCGCTACGCGGGCGAGACCGTGGCGGTGGTGGTCGCCGACAGCGCGGCGGCGGCGCGCGACGCGGCCGAGGCGGTGGACGTCGACTACGAGCCGCTGGACGCGTGCACCGACGTGCGCGCGGCCCGCGAGCGCTGCTTCGACTGGGCGCAGGGCGACCCCGGCGCGGTGGACGCCGCGTTCGCGCGCGCGGCGCGGATCGTGACCCTGGAGGCCGGCAACAACCGGGTCAGCGTGTCGCCGCTGGAGACCCGCGGCGCGGTGGGCGTGTACGACGCGGACGAGGGCGGGCACTACACGCTCTACACGCAGAGCCAGGGTGTGCACCTGCTGCGCGACGTGTTCGCGGAGCACGTGCTGAAGGTGCCGCGCGAGCGGTTGCGGGTGGTCACCGGCGACGTCGGCGGCAGCTTCGGGATGAAGATCTTCGCGTACCCGGAGCAGGGACTGGTGCTGCTCGCGGCGCGCCTGCTGGGGCGCCCGGTGAAGTGGGTGGGCGAGCGCGGCGACGCGTTCCTGACCGACAACCACGCGCGCGATCACTGGAGCCGCGCCGAGGTGGGCCTGGACGGGGCCGGGCGCTTCCTCGGCTTCCGGGTGCACGTGCGCGCGAACCTGGGCGCGTACCTGTCCACCGCCGCGGTGATGATCCCGACCGACGGCCTCGCGCGCATCTTCGGCGGCGTCTACGACGTGCAGGCGCTGGACCTGCGGGTGGAGGGCATGCTGACCCACACCACGCCGGTGGACGCGTACCGCGGCGCCGGCAAGCCGGAGCTGAACACGCTGATCGAGCGCCTCGTCGACCGCGCAGCCACCGAGTGCGGCATCGACCGCGTCGAGATCCGGCGCAGGAATCTGATTCCCGCGTCGGCGATGCCGTACCGGACCGGCATCGGCAAGGTGTGGGACAGCGGGGACTTCCCGGCGGTGCTCGAGCGCGCGACCGAGGCCAGCGACTGGGCGGGCTTCGCGGCCCGCGCGGAAGGCTCGCGCGCCCGCGGGCGCCGCCGCGGCATCGGCGTCGCGATGCTGCTGCACGCGAGCGGGGGCAGCCCGGCGGAGACCGCGCAGGTCGCGCTCGCCGCGGACGGCGTGCTCGAGGTTCGCTCGGGCACCCAGTCCAGCGGCCAGGGCCACGAGACGGTGTACGCGCGCGCGGTCGCGGAGCGCCTCGAGGTGCCGGTGGAGCGGGTGCGGGTGGTGCAGGGCGACACCGCGGCGCTCGCGACCGGCGGCGGCACCGGCGGCTCGTCGTCGCTGAACATCGCGCTGCCGACGATCCATCGCGCGGCGCAGCGTTTCCTGGACCTCGCGCGGGAGCAGGCGGCGGCGCGCCTCGAGGCGGCGGCGGCGGACCTGGAGTACGGGGCGGGGCGCTTCCGGGTCGCGGGCACGGATCTCGCGCTGTCGCTGTTCGAGCTCGCGGTGCCGGATGCGCCCGGTGGCGCCGCCGCGGGCGGGGGAGGGGGCGGCGGCGCCTGCGTCGGCGAGGCCTCGTACGAGGGCGAGCTGATGACCTGCCCCAACGGCGCGTACGTCGCCGAGGTCGAGGTGGACCCCGACACCGGGTCCGTGCGCCTCGATCGCTTCACGATGGCCGACGACATCGGCCGGGTGCTGGACGAGCAGATCGCCGGCGGCCAGCTGCACGGCGGCGTGGTGCAGGCCATCGGCCAGGCGCTGATGGAGCAGGTCGTCTACGACGCCGACACGGGGCAGCTCCTCACCGGGTCCTTCATGGACTACGCGTTGCCGCGCGCCGCCGATCTGCCGTCGTTCACCTGCGTGCGCGCCGACGTGCCGAGCACGAACAACCCGTTCGGCTACAAGGGCGTCGGCGAGCTGGCGACGGCCGGCGGCGCCCCGGCGGTGATGAACGCGATCGCGCACGCGCTGGGTCACGACCGGCTCGAGATGCCCGCGACGCCGCTGGCGGTGTGGCGGGCGCTGCGGGCCGGGCAGTGAGACGGATTCGCGGGCCCGCGCGTGGCGTGACGTACAAA
>CBDUCN010000391.1:0-4443 GCA_965365655.1 uncultured Gammaproteobacteria bacterium
CCGCGCGAGATCCGCAACCAGTCGAGCCTGATGCGCGACATCCACCACGTGACGAAGGTGAACCCCTACGAGCTCGCACGCGTCGCCGACGTCGGCGACGTGCGCCTCACGACCACCTACGATCTCGAGCGCTGCATGCACGACATCCACGCGTTCTACGCGGCGCTGCACGCCGCCGGCGCGGTGCCGCTCAGCGCCGGCGGCGATCACTCCATCACGTACCCGATCCTGAAGGCCATCGCTGCGCAACGCCCGGTGGGGCTGGTGCACGTGGACGCGCACACCGACACCTGGGACGAGTTCATGGGGTCGAAGTTCCACCACGGCGCACCGTTCCGCCTCGCGAACGAGGAGGGCCTGATCGATCCGCGGCGCACGGTGCAGATCGGCATCCGCGGCGCGCAGAACACCGACCAGGGCTGGCGCTACTCGCTGGACAGCGGCTTTCGCGTGATCTTCATGGAGGAGTTCACGGACCTGGGCGTCGCCGCGGTGATCGACGAGGTGCGGCGCGTCGTGGGCGGCGGGCCGGTGTACGTGTCCTTCGACGTCGACGGCCTGGATCCGGTGTTCGCCCCCGGCACCGGCACGCCGGAGGTGGGCGGCCTCACCACCGTCGAGGCGCAGCGCCTGCTGCGCGGGCTGCGCGGCCTCGACATCGTCGGCGCCGACGTGGTCGAGGTCGCGCCGCCGTTCGATCCCAGCGGCAACACCGCGCTGGTGGCCGCGACCGTGATGTACGAGATCCTGTGCACGATGGCGGAGGCCTTCGCGCGCCGGGGATGAAGGCGGCCGGCGTCGTGCTCGCGCCGCGACGGGCGCGTGGCTGGTCACACCGGGCGCAGACTACGCGCAACGTCCTGGCGGCGACCGGGCTTCAGCAGTGCACACTGGAGCCGGAGCCGGCGGTCCTCACCGGCATCGCTCACGCGCGCGGACGTCGGCGCCACCCGCCGACGACGGCGCGCGTTCGGAGCAACCAGAATGGATCGGCGCCATGAGCGGACCCCGGGTCGGCGTCGAAGCGCAATCCCCGGGGCGCTTTGAGCTGTCGCCTGCAATCCGTGAGATGCGGAGCTCAGGAGGGGGCCGTTGCGCGCCGATCGATTTGAAACCCGTCGGCTCGACTTCTTTTCCGACACATGATTCAACGTGTTCGCAGCGAGCGGCCTGCCGGGTCTCGACGTCATCGTCGGTGACGACACCGTCGTACCCGCTGCACTGCCGGTGCGACAGCGCCGGCGGCGGCGCGGCGCAGCCCGGGCCCGTGTCCCTCCCATCTATACTCGCCGGGTGCGGACGGCCGCGCGGCCCGCCAGGCGCCCCGATGCGGAGGCGGCGCAGCGCCGGCTCGACCGCGCAGCCATTCGAAAGCTCTGGAGGATTCGATGTCCACCCGCACCATTCCCGTCACCGCCGTGGTGGCCCTGCTCTCGCTCTCCCTGTGCGCCCCGGCCGGGGCGCAGCGCGTGTCCCTCGGCGCCCTGGCCGCCGATCACGCGGAGATCCTGGACGCCCTGACGACGCCGCCGGATGCGTTCCAGGAGCAGCGCCTGCTCGTCATCGATCCCGACGTCGCGAACAACATCGCGGACTGCCGTCAGGTGCCCGCAGACAAGCTGTTGCTGATCCGCTACGTCACCGCGTCCATCAACTCCCAGACCCGCTCCGACTTCGTGAGTCTGCAGATCTCGACGAATGCGGCATCGCAGGGCGGCGGGCTGAACCATCGGTTCTCGCTGCTCGCCTCGGGCGAGCTGCCGAACTTCCCGGGTACACGGGTGTACGAGGGACAGTTCCCAACCTACATGTTCTCCCAGCCCGGGACTCACGTGTGCGTGGTGTTCAACCGGCTCGACGGCGTCCCGGTGGCGGAGTTCGGGCGCATCACCATCGACGGCGTGTTGCTGCCAGCCGCTCCCTGAGCGCCACCCGCGGCGACAGGGCGGTCAGGGAGGATAGACGCGCACTTCGCCAGGCCACGCGAGTAGCGGGGCTCGTGAATTCATGCGGCCCCTGCGGGGAGGCGGGACAGGCCGCAGGCGATGAACGCGCGCTGGCGCGGTGACGGTGCGTGCGCGGACACCGCCATGGCACCCACGCGGTGGTGCGTCCAGGGCGCACCTGGAGTGCCTCTGGCCGCACCACCGACGCGAACGGGCAGCGGCCGGGATCAGGGTGGCGTCGGCGAGATTGGCAACCCGTTCATCGCCGGGGCGGTGGCGGACGCCTTCCACGCGTTGACCGGCAGGCGCTGACACCACAGGCCGTTCACGACGGAGCGGGTGAAGGCGGTGCTGGCCGACCGAGGGGCGGTGCCGTGTCGGATTTCCTGACATTCCCGGGCGTTTGCGGCAGGCGCTGACGCCGCCGCGGGTCGCGCGAAGAGGGAATCGTCGGCCGCAAGTTGCTGAAGCAGTTTCAGATCCGCTCCCGCCCTTCCCGTCTCGGCGTTGTCGGAAATCTTTACAGATGCATGAGCGGCACCGCGGCCACCGGGCGCGGCGCGCTCGATGACGCCCGCGAGTCCCGTGTTGGAAGGCTCCGAGTCATCCAGTCGCCTGATCCGGATCAATTGTCTCTGCTTGACAACGCACACCGGTTGCGGCCGCGCGCACCGCCCTGCCGAAGTTGGCACTGCACGTGCAACTCGATGCTGATGAAAGGGGCGCGGCTCGCCTGGGGCGAGGCCGCGGGTGGGAGTCGTGGCCGGCCACAGCCCGAGCGGCGTCGTCGCCCCGCGGGGGCCGACCCCCACAGCGAGCGGAGGAACGAGCATGAGATTGTCCGAATTGGGGCGGCGAGCGGTGCTGGCAGGCGCGGCCAGCATGGTTGCGGCAGGTGCGGCGCACGCGGTGACCATCACCTACGACGCCCAGAACAGGCCGATCCTCTTCGAGGACGTCACGTACTCGGCCAGCCCTGCCTACGACGTCGCCATCACCTGGGGGCAGAGCTTCGAGACGACCTTCGGCAGCGGCTACAAGAACCCGGGACAGCCGTTCGACGAGCCCGCCTTCC
This sequence comes from uncultured Gammaproteobacteria bacterium, assembly GCA_965365655.1. Lineage (GTDB taxonomy): Bacteria > Pseudomonadota > Gammaproteobacteria > HK1 > HK1 > JBFHNV01. The sequence goes on from CBDUCN010000391.1 coordinate 3,022, forward strand.
TCGGAGACGGGACCGTCTTCAACCAGATGCAGGCCCTGATGCAGGCCCTGGTCGACGACGGCTACGCGACGCCGATCGGACGCGGATCGGCGGACGTGCCGTCGTTGCTGGTGGTGCCGCGCACGTTGAGCGAGAGCACCTCGACCCCCGGGGAGTGGTTCGTGACGGGCCAGAGGAACAATCTGGGGTTCAACGTCTCCAACCTGCTGGCCGGGCAGAATCCGATCACGCTCCGGGACGACTGGGTGGAGGCCGTGGATGCGGCCCTGCTGTCCGAGCTCGGCTACACGCGCTGGGCGCTGTCGTCCACGGGATGGGGGGTCACGCTCGACGGGTCCGACAGCGTGCTCAGCGAGAACGGGGCGGAGGTCCTGCGCGTGCCGGTGGCCGGCCCGGACCCGCTGGTCGTGAACGGCTCCTTCGGCGACGACCAGCTCGTCGTCGACTTCGGCGCGGGCAACCCGATCCCCGGCGGCGGCATCCAGTTCGAAGGCGGCTCGGGCGCAGGCTTCGACGGCATCGCCCTGGAGGGCGGCACGGCCGGAAACGTGCTGTTCGAGCACGCGAACCTGAACGACGGCGCGATCACGGTGGACGGGCACACCATCACCTACACCGGCCTCGAGCCCATCTCGAGCACGATCTCGGCGGCCAGCGTGGATCTCGTCTACTCCGCGGCCGCGGAGACCATCGACGTGTCCGGCGCCGGGCCGGGCATGACCCAGGTGACCTCCACCGCCGGCGAGAGCGTCACCTTCCTGCACCCGTCGACCTCGCTCACCATCGACACCGCCGCCGCGGACGCGGACACCATCAATCTGTCGAGCCTGGGCGCCGGCTTCGGCGCCAGCCTGACCCTCGACGCCGATTCGTCCGATCTCGTGAACGTCGGCGGCTCGGGTCCCGGCTCGGTGTTCACGGGCGGGCTGACGCTGCTCGGCGGCCCGGTGATCAGCTTCGACCTCCTCGGCGCTGCACCCGGCAGCGGCTACGACCAGCTGGTCGTGAACGGCACGGTGGACCTGGGCACGGGCCTGAGCCTGCTCGACCTGCTGCTCGGCTTCACCCCCGTGATCGGGGACACCTTCGTCCTCATCGACAACGACGCCACGGACGCCGTGCTCGGAAGCTTCTCCGGCCTGGCCGAGGGAGCGAGCTTCGCCCTCGGCGCCACCTCGTTCGGCATCTCCTACGTCGGCGGGGACGGCAACGACGTGGTGCTGTCGGTGCTGGCGCCCGGGGGCGGCGATCCCAGCGTTCCCGCTCCGGCCACGCTGGCGCTCGCCGTCACGGGGCTGCTGGGCGCAGCGTGGAGGCGCCGGCGCGGCTGACAGGCGATAGGCCTCCGCGTTCGAGGATTCGGGAAGATTGGGAACATGCTGGATTTCGGCATACAGAAATCCAGCATGTCCCCGATTACGC
>CBDUCN010000392.1:0-4432 GCA_965365655.1 uncultured Gammaproteobacteria bacterium
CGACGTCGAAATGGTCGGGGCCGTCGGCGGTCGCGGCCGCGGGCGCGGCGGTCGTTGCGGCCCACAGCAGCGCCGCGGCGCGCACCACACGGTGCAGGACTCTCCCGACGACGTGAATGGCGTTTCGTCGCGAGGTGTTCACGCGCGCGCAGGATGTCGCCGGCGCGCGCGCGCGGCGCCGGGGCGTCGCATACGACCCGTTCGCACGCGGCGCGTCGGCGTGCACGGCCGCACCGCGACCGCCGCGCGGCGGCGTCAGCGCCTCGCGCGCCGCGAACGTGACGGGCATGCTCGCCGGCGTGGCGCTCCGGCACCGGCAACGCGCCGCGTGGGATTCATCGCGAGGCATCGGTCTGCACCCTCGATTACGGTCCGCACGCGACAGTACCCGAACACCCCGCGAGCGAGAACGCCTGCATCGAGCCGTCGGCAGACATTCTCGCTCGCCGACGACTCGATGCAGGCAGCGCTGCGTGCCGCGCCGTCGCACGAGTACCGGCGCCGCATCGCGACGTCGGGGTTTGTTCCGACCATCCGCTGGGTTACCTTCCGCTCGCCCAGGAGGGGAGGCCGCGGGTGTCGAATGTTCACGGCCACGTGTCCGCCATCGGGCACGGTGAGCAGCGCTTCGGCCGACGGGGCCGGGGTCGGCAGGCTCCCGTCGACAGTGGCGTCCGCCTGGAAGAGGAGCACGGATGAGCGAGTACCAGACGATCGCCGTGGTCGCCGGCTTCGTGTTCGTCTACAGCGTGGTCGCGAAGCGCCTGGAGCGCACCCCGGTCAACGGTGCGCTCGTCTACGTGGCCTTCGGCGCGATCTGCGGTCCCGCCGGGCTCGGACTGCTGGACCTGTCCACGGACCAGCAGACGATCCGGATGCTCGCCGAGCTCACCCTCGCGCTGGTCCTGTTCGCGGACGCCGCGAACGCGGACCTCGGCGTGCTGGCGCGCTTTCGGCAGTTTCCGGTTCGTCTGCTGCTCATCGGCCTGCCGCTCACCATCGTGATGGGATACGCCGCGGGCAGCGTGCTCTTCGGCGGGCTGGGGGTGTTCGAGGTCGCGCTGCTGGCCACCATGCTGGCGCCGACGGATGCCGCGCTGGGCAAGGCCGTGGTGACCAACACGGCGGTGCCGGCGCCGGTGCGCGAGGGGCTGAGCGCGGAGAGCGGGCTCAATGACGGCATCTGCGTGCCCGTGCTGTTCATCTTCCTGGCCCTGGCCACGGGCGAGGTGCACGGCGAGCAGACCGTGTCGCTGGTGGCGTCGCTGCCGCTGGAGGAGATCGGCATCGGCGCCGTGGTGGGCGTCGCGTGCGCGCTGGCCGGCACCGCCGCGATGCGCGGCTGCGTGGACCGTGGCTGGCTCGCGGGGACGTGGCTCGCGTTGCCGGTGGTCGCGCTCGCGCTGCTCTGCTTCGCGGTGGCGCAGTGGCTCGGCGGCAGCGGGTTCATCGCGTCCTTCGTCGGCGGGATGGTGTTCGGCAAGGTGGCCGGGGAGCGCAAGATGCATGTCCTCGAGTCGGCCGAGAGCACCGGTGACGCGCTGGCGCTGATGACCTGGGTAGTGTTCGGCGCCGCGGTGGTGGGGCCGGCCTTCACGGGCGCCACCGTGCCCGTCGTGCTGTACGCGATTCTCAGCCTGACCGTCGTGCGCATGCTGCCGGTCTGGCTGTGCCTGCTGGGTCTGCCTTCGCAGGCCGATTCGCGGCTGTTCATCGGCTGGTTCGGGCCGCGCGGGCTCGCGAGCATCGTGTTCATCGTCATCGTCGCGGGCGAGCAGCTGCCGGGGCAGCAGACGCTGGCGGCGACCGTCGCGTGGACGGTGATGCTCAGCGTGCTGGCCCACGGGCTGACGGCGAACCCGCTGGCGTCCGCGTACGCCGCGCGGCTCCGGGCCCGGGGCGGCGTTCCGTGACCGGGTGTCGGCGGCGGGACGCGGCGCGCAGCGGCGTTGCCCCGCGTCGCGCGGCGTAGCGGCTGATGGCGATACAGCTTCTACTTGCGATGCTGCTGACCGTCGTCACGGTCGCGATCCACGGCGCGTGCACGGCGGGAACGCTCAGCCTCGTCTCCCGTGTGCGGACGGGGCACTGGCTCGCGCGCTCTCTCCTTCGCAAGGTGGTGGTGGTGTCCCTGCTGGTGGTGCTGATGCTCGCGGCGTCGCTGGTCGAGGCGTGGCTGTGGTCGCTCGCGTACGTCGCCAGCGGCGCGATCGAGAGCGCCGAGGAGGCGCTGTACTTCTCGCTCGTCACCTTCACCACCCTCGGCTACGGCGACGTCACCCTGGGGCCCTGCTGCCGCCTGCTGGGCGCGTTGCAGGCGGCGGTCGGCATCGTCGTCTTCGGCTGGTCGACGGCGCTCGTCTTCGCGGCGGTGCAGCGGGCGATCAGCGTGCATGCGCGCGACCGCGAGTGACAGAAAAGGGGACATGCTGAATTTCCGCACGAAATTCAGCATGTCCCCTTTCCCACCGCAGGAATTCAGCATGTCCCCTTTTCTGCCTTTTCCCCTCGTGTGTCAGGATGCAGGATACAGAGTGCAGGCGCGGCGACGGCGGTGCGCCCTTGCGGACCGGCCGGCACGCGCCGCGGCCGTGCGCACGATGACCACGGCGCGAATCGGGAGGACGAACAGCGATGTGTGAGCTCTTCGGCGTATCCGCGTCCGCACCGGTCCACCTGACGTACTCGCTGCACGAGTTCGCGCGTCACGGCGGCCAGCTCCACCCCAACAAGTCCGGCTGGGGGATCGCGTATCACGAGGGCCGCGACGCGTTGCTGATCAAGGAGCCGGAGCCTGCCGCCGACAGCCCGTGGGTCCGCTTCATCGAGTCGCAGCCGTTGCGAAGCGACTGCATCATCGCCCACGTGCGCTACGCGACGGCGGGGGAGCCGAGCTTCGCCAACACGCACCCGTTCGTGCGCGAGCTCGGCGGCCACGCGCATTTCTTCGCGCACAACGGCGGGCTGGAAGGTGTCTGGGATGCGCTGCCCGTGGGCTCGAGCCCGTTCCGCCCGGTGGGCGAGACCGACTCGGAGCACGCGTTCTGCGTGCTGCTCGGGCGGCTCGCTCCGCTGTGGCGCGACGCGGGAGCCGTGCCGCCCCTGCAGGCGCGCCTCGACGTCGTCGCGGACACCGCGTCGGCGCTGCGGCGGCTGGGACCGGCCAACTTCCTGTATTCGGACGGCGACGTGCTCTTCGTCCACTCTCACCGGCGGCACTGGGATCGCGACGGCGGCTTCACCGAGCCCCTGCCTCCCGGGCTCAGCATCGGCAGCCTGGACGATCTGCTCGTCAAGGGGCTGCACGTCAAGCTGCCGCATCCCGAGGTCTCGGCGCTGTACGTCGCCAGCGTGCCGTTGACGGCGCAGGGCTGGCGCCCGCTGCCGGAGGGCTGCGTCGTCGCGCTGCGCGGCGGTGAAGAGGTGGCCCGACACGAAAAGGGGACAAGCTGAATTTCGAGCGTAATTCAGCTTGTCCCCTTTGCCCCCCTGTCTTTTCCCTTGTGCTGCCGTGATCTTCACGCGTAGCCGCGGTGCGCGGCAGACCGGCAGACTTCCACGCAGCGGGCAGTCGCGCGCGGGATCCGTCGCCCTCCGGGCCGTGAGGGTTTCACCGACTTGATCCTCTCGCGCGTCAGCCGCGATCCACATCCTCGTCGCCACCGGGTCGCAGCAGAGTCGGCGATGAATCCGCCTGCGCCTCACGCGGCGCGGGCGCATGTCGCGAGCGAGGTATCCTTCCGGCCATTCGGCGTTTGCAGGACCACCAGATGACGATCTCGACGACGGAAATCCTGATTCTCTTCCTGTCGCTGATGGGACCGACCAAGGCGTTGATCGTGTTTGCCGGCCTGAGCGCCTCCCTCCCGGCAGCCGACCAGCGCCGGATGGCCGTCAAGACGGTGATCGTGGCGTCGATCGTGACCTATCTGTTCCTGTGGGTCGGCGATGCCATCATCGCGGCGATCCACGTCCAGATCCCGGCGCTCAAGGTCGCGGGCGGGATCATCCTGCTGCTGTTCGCGCTCGGCCTGGTCCTCGGCACGGGACACAAGGACGAGGCCGAGAGCGGCGCCGGTGACCCCGCGGTGTTCCCACTGGCGATGCCCCTGATCGCGTCGCCGCAAGGCATCGTCATCCTGATCACCTTCGCCGCCACCTTCGAGGAGCAGGGGCGCAGCCCCGCGGTGTTGTACGTTGCGCTGGGCATCACGATGGCAGTCAACCTGGTGAGCCTGCTGTTCGGCACGAAGATCCTGAAGCACGTTCCTCCGGCCGCGCTGCAGGTGGTCATGAAGCTCGCCGGAATCCTGCTCACGGCGCTGGCCGTACAGCTCGTCTTCTGGGGGCTGCTGGACATCGGTGTCATCGAGACCATGGGGGATGCTGCCCACTGATCCAGGGCCGGTTCCCCTGCTCGTGCCACTGGAGG
>CBDUCN010000393.1:0-4426 GCA_965365655.1 uncultured Gammaproteobacteria bacterium
CCGCTCGCGCTCCTGCTCGAGCCGCCGCCGCTCCGCGTCGAGCCGCTCGCGCGCCTCGGCCATGCGCGCCGCTTCCGCCTCGGCGCTGCGGCGCGCCGCTTCCGCGGCGCGCTGCTCGGCCTCCAGGGACAGGCGCGCGCGCTCCGCCGCGAGCGCCCGGCGCTCCTCCTCCAGCCGCGCGCGCTCTGCGGCGAGACCCTGGCCGGAGGTTCCGCCCTCCGCGGAGCCGGCCGCGGGCGCCGGCTCCGGGCCGCCCGCACGCGGCGCCGCGCCGCTCCGGGTGTCCGCCGTCAGGTCCGCGGGCCGCGAAGGACCGGGCGACGGCGCGCTGCCCGGGCCGCCGAGCCGGTACCACGCGGCGCCGGCCGCCGCCGCCAGCAGCAGCACCGCGAGCGCCCACGCCGCGCGGCGCGTGCCGCCGCGCCGCGCCGGTCCCCCGACCGCGGCCCTGGCCGTGGCGGGCGGCCCGCCGGGCGCCGCCGTCGCGGCGCCGCGGGCCGCGGTCTGACCGACGGGCCGGGTTCCGGCGCCGAGCGCCGTCCCGTCGTCGCTGCCGGCCACCGCACCCGGCGTCGAGCCCACCACGGTCTCGTCGTCGCGACCGGTCGCGGCGCCGCGCGCCGCGCCCACCACCGTCTCGTCGTCGCTGCCGGCCACCGCGCCCGGCGCGCCGCGCACGACGGTCTCGTCCTCCGAGCCTGCAGCGGCCATCGCGTCCGCCGTGTCCGCCGAGGCGCTGAAGTCGGGCGTCGTCGGCCGGGGCGGCAGCAGCGCCCGCCACTCGGCGAGGCTCTGCGGCCGCTCCGCAGGCTGGAAGGCGAGCCCCGAATCCACCGCGGCCATCATCTGCGGCGACACGCCGGGCGGCTCGAGGGCCGCGAGCGGGATCAGCGGATCGGGCTGTCCCGACAGCAGCGCATCCGCGCGCGCCATCGCGTCGATCGGGCCGCGCCCGGTGATGCCGCGGTACAGCGTCGCGGCCAGCGAGTACACGTCCGTCCACGGACCCTGGCGGTCGTTCTCCCGCGACGCGTTGTACTGCTCGAACGGCGCGTAGCCCGGCGTCACCAGGCTGGTCAGGGTGCGCGTCTCCACGCCCAGCGCCTGGCGCGCGGAGCCGAAGTCCAGCAGCACGGGGACGCCGTCCTCCGCGCGCAGGAACACGTTGTCGGGCTTGATGTCGCGATGGATGAAGCCGGCCTGGTGCACCAGCTCCAGCCCGTCCATCAGCGCGTGCACCAGCGCCGTGAGCGCGCGCTCGCCCGCGATGCGGCGGAACTTGAACGCGTCCTCCAGGCTGGTTCCGTGCTCGTACTCCATGACCATGTACGCGGTGCCGTTCGCCTCGAACACGCTGTACACGCGCACGATGTTCGGATGACGGAACTGCGCCAGCGTGCGCGCCTCGGACAGGAACCGGTTCAGCCCCCAGCCGAAGGTGTCGGCGCGCCCGTCGGACGCGGGATGCACGCCGCTGTCGTGGGTGCGCACCGCGAGCCCGGAGGGCAGGAACTCCTTGATCGCGACCGGCTGGTCGAGATTGGTGTCGGTCGCGAGATACGTGATCCCGAAGCCGCCCTGCCCGAGCACCGACTCGATGCGGTACCAGTGCAGGCGGTAACCGGCGGGCAACGCGTTGTGGTGACGGTCGACGGCCATCGGGCGCTCGGAGCGGACAGACGCTCCATTCTACGCAGGCGCCCGTTGCGACACGGCGCGCGCAGGGCATCGCGCAGATAACGCACGTTCCGTGTTTCGTTCGGCTCGCCCGGCCGCGCGCGCCGCGGCGTCGGCGTCACTCGAGGCCGTCCAGCCACGCCTCGTCCACCACGGCGACGCCCAGCGACTCCGCCTTCGCGAGCTTCGAGCCGGCCTCCTCGCCCGCGAGCACGAAGTCGGTCTTCTTCGACACGCTGCCGGTGACCTTCGCGCCCAGCGCCTGCAGCCGCGCCTTCACCTCGTCGCGGGGCGCCGACAGGGTGCCGGTGATCACGACCGTCTTGCCGTCCAGCGGGCGCTCGCGTTGCGCGTCGCGCGCCGCATCCATCGGCTCCCAGGTGACGCCGTGCGCGCGCAGCGCCGCGATCACGTCGCGGTTGTGCGGCTCGCGGAAGAACGCCTGGATGTGCTCCGCGACCACCGGCCCCACGTCCGGCACCTGCATCAGCGCGTCGGTGTCGGCCTCGATGATCGGGTCCAGGTCGCCGAACCAGGTCGCGAGCGCGAGCGCCGTGGCCTCACCCACGTCGCGGATGCCGAGCGCGTACACCAGCCGCGCCAGCGTCGTGTCGCGGCTGCGCGCGATCGCGGCCACGAGGTTGGCCGCCGACTTCTCCGCCATGCGCTCGAGCCCGGCGAGCGTGCCGGCCTCGAGCGTGTACAGATCGGCGGGGCTCTTCACGAGGTCGCGCTCCACGAGCTGGTCGATCACCTTCTCGCCCAGGCCCTCGATGTCCATCGCGCGGCGGCTCGCGAAGTGCCACAGTGCCTGGCGGCGCTGCGCGCCGCAGTACAGGCCGCCGCTGCAGCGCACCGCCGACTCGCCCTCCGCGCGCTCGGCGCGCGATCCACACACCGGGCAGCGCCCCCCGACCTTCGCCAGCAGGTCGAAGCGCTCGCGGGCCGCGTGATCGCCGTCGTCCAGCACCCGCACCACCTCGGGGATCACGTCGCCGGCGCGGCGCACCACGACGCGGTCCCCGACGCGCACGTCCTTGCGGTCGATCTCGTCCTGGTTGTGCAGCGTCGCGTTGGTGACCGTGACCCCGCCGACGCGCACCGGCTCCAGGCGCGCCACCGGCGTCAGCGTGCCGGTGCGTCCCACCTGCACGTCGATGTCCACGAGCCGCGTGACCTGCTCCTGGGCCGGGAACTTGTACGCCACCGCCCAGCGCGGCGCCCGCGACACCTGCCCCAGGCGCTCCTGGCCGATCACGTCGTCCACCTTGAACACGCAGCCGTCGATCTCGTAGCCCAGGCGATCGCGGCGCGCGGCGAGGTCACGGTAGTACGCGAGGCAGCCGTCGGCGCCGGTCACGCGCTTCGCCTCCGGAGACACCCGCAGGCCCAGCGACGCGAGCCACGCGAGTCGCTCGTACTGGGTACCGGGCACCTCGCCGCCCTCGACGAGCCCGAGGCCATAGCAGAACAGGGTCAGCGGCCGGCTCGCGGTGACGCGCGGGTCGAGCTGGCGCAGCCCGCCCGCGGCGGCGTTGCGGGGGTTCGCGAACACCTTCTCGCCGCGCGCGCGCTGGCGCGCGTTCAGGCGCTCGAAGCCGTCCAGGCTCATGTAGACCTCGGCACGCACCTCGAGCACCCGCGGCACACCGTCGCCGCCGAGGCGCAGCGGCACCGCGCGGATGGTGCGCACGTTCGCGGTCACGTCCTCGCCGCGGGCGCCGTCGCCGCGGGTCGCCGCACGCGCGAGCGCCCCGCCCTCGTAGCGCAGGCTCACCGCGAGCCCGTCGAGCTTGGTCTCCGCGGTGTAGATCACCTCGTCGCGCTCGAGACGCTCGCGCGCACGGCGGTCGAAGTCGCGCAGCTCCTGCTCGTCGAAGGCGTTGGCCAGCGACAGCATCGGCAGCGCATGGCGCACCTCGTCGAACGCGGCCGACGGCGCCGCGCCGACCCTCTGGGTCGGCGAGTCGGGCACGATCAGCGAGGGGTCCGCCGCCTCCAGCGCCTCGAGCTCGCGCATCAGGCGGTCGTACTCGGCGTCCGGGATCTCCGGGTCGTCGAGCACGTAATAGCGGTGATTGTGGTACTCGATCCGCTCGCGCAGCCGCTTCGCCCGCGCCGCCTCGTCGCCGCGACTCATCGATTCAGACCGGGCGGCTCGCGCCCCGGGGCTGCGCTGTCGGCATCGCGGTCCGTCGCTCAGCCGCCGACACGCCCTCGCCGCACGTGCTCGGCGATGGTCTCGCGCATGTGGTTCAGCACCTGCTTCGTCAGCGCGCTGCGCGTCTGGTCGCAGATACGCCCGCCGAGCGCGGTGGCCAGCGCCTGCGCGGTGGAGTGCATCAGCTCGAAAGCCTCCACCGGGCGTTCCAGCCCCGGAAGGCGCAGCACCAGAGCGACCCCCGGCGTGGCCATGTCCTCCAGCTCCGTCGGGTCGAGGGTGCCGGGCTTCACCGCGTTCAGCGCGCTGAACACCGGCGGTGCGTCGGCCGGCTGTGCCTCCGCGCGGTAGTGGTAAAGCTGCATCTCGCCGGCGCGCAGCCCCGCACCCTCCAGCGCGTCGCGCAGCGCCGCCCCCTCGAACTGCTGGCCGTGGGGCGCCATCACGTTCAGCACGACGACCAGCTCCGCCTCCGCCGGCGCCGGCTCCGGATAGCCGTCGGGCTTGCCGCCGGCGGTGGACGCGCCGGAACGCGGCGTGACGTTCTCCCGCACGCCGGAGCGCGGCGCGATGTTCTCCCGCGCGCCG
>CBDUCN010000394.1:0-4418 GCA_965365655.1 uncultured Gammaproteobacteria bacterium
CGGCCAGCGCCGCCCACTCGCGCTCCATCTCCACGAGGCGCTCCGCATCCCGCGCCCAGTGCCCGCCCGCCCCGAGCTCCTCGGCGGCGGCACAGATCAGCTCCCGGCGCCGGCGCACCCGCTGCGGACGCTCGCGGACCTCGCGCCGCGCTTCCAGGATCTCGCGCGCGCGGTGGTGCACGCGCTTGTCGCTGGTGCGGCTCTGCTCCGCGATTCGCTCCAGCAACGCCTCGTCGTCGATGCGCTCGAGCACCTCCAGGCGCAGCTCCGGGTCCGGATCCCCGAGCACCACGTCGCGCAGCACGGGCGCGCGCGTGACCCGCGCGACGGCGGCGCGGCGCAGGTCGCGCTCGGCCCCGTCGCGGGCAAGCGCCTCGAGCATCTCGGCGTCGGCGATGGATTCCAGCAGCGCGAGGCGCGCGCTCAGCGCCGGCGCATCCTCCGCGGTGCCGCACAGCAGCTCACGGCGCCGGCGCGCGGCCTGCTCGCGCACGCCGGCGTCGTCGTCCTCGGCGGCCCGGCGCGCCAGCAGGTCCAGGTCGGTGACGCGGCGCAGCGCGAGGCGGCGGATCGCCGGCGCCGGGTCGGCGCTGGCCACGGCCACGAGCGCGTCGACCTCGTCGTCGCCCAGGGCCTCCACGGCGCGACGGCGCTCCGCGTCGTCCGGGTGTTGCCACCGTGGCTTGAGAAATCGGTCGAGCATCGCGCGTCCATCCGGTGCGGCCGGCTGCGTGGGAGCCGCGAATGGTGGCCCGTTTGGCCGGCGCTCACAATGCCCGGCGGTTCCCTGCGCCGCGCGGTCAGCCGCCGGCCGCGAGCGCCTTCGCCGCGTCGCGGAACGCGTCCAGCGCCACCGCCACGTCGTCGGCGTCGTGGGCCACGGAGACGTAGAACTTGCTGTCGCCCTTCAGGATGCCGCGCTCGCGCAGCAGCGCGTTGAAGCGCCGCGCCATGTCCGCATCGCCGGCCAGCGTGTCGCGGTAGTCGCGGATCTCGCGCTCGGTGAAGACCACGTCGAACAGCGGCGGCACGCCCGTCACCCGGGCCGTGACGCCGGCGTCCTTCATCGCCGCGGCGAGGCCGTCCATCAGCGTGCGCCCGGTGTTGAACAGGTGGTCGTAGACGCCGGGCTCGTGCAGCACCTCCAGCGTCGCGAGACCCGCGACCGCCGCCACCGGGTTGCCGCTGAGCGTCCCCACCTGCGGCAGGAAGCCGTCGTCGCCCGCCGCGTTGCGGTCGAAGTGGGCCATGATCTCGGCGGAGCCCGCGAGCGCCGCGAGCGGGAAGCCGCCGCCGATCACCTTGCCCAGGGTGCACACGTCCGGGGTCACGCCGTAGAACTCCTGGCTGCCGCCGTACGCGAAGCGGAAGCCCGTCACGACCTCGTCGAAGATCAGCGGGATGTCGTGGCGCGCGGTCTCCTCGCGCAGCCCCTCCAGGAAGCCCGGCAGCGGCGGGATCACGCGCTGGAACGGCTCCACGATGACGCCGGCGAGCTCGTCCGCGTGCTCGCGGATCAGCGACACCGCGGCGTCGAGATCGTTGAACGGGCAGATCAGCATCTCGTCGCGCACCCGCGCGGTGATGCCCGCGGAGTCCGCACGCGCCTGCGGGTAGTTGCCGGGCTCCTTCGGCCACATGCTCATCAGCGAGTGATCGCTCATGCCGTGGTAGCCGCCCTCGAACTTGAGGATGCGGTCGCGGCGGCGGTGGGCGCGCACGAGGCGCATCGCGTAGGCGTCGGCCTCCGAGCCGGTGCTCACGTAGCGCACCTGCTCGGCGCACGGCACCGCGGCGACGATCGCCTCCGCGAGGCGGATGCCGTGCTCGTTGTTCGCGAAGTAGGTCGTGCCGCGCGGGAGCTGATCGGCCACCGCGTTCGTGACGTGCGGGTGGCCGTGCCCGATCAGCATCGGCCCGGAGCCGAGCAGGAAGTCCACGTACTCGTTGCCGCTGACGTCCCACACCCGCCCGCCGCGCCCCTCGCGGATGACGATGTCGCTCGCCATGTTGCCGAAGCCGCCGGCCGGGAGCACCCGCCGTGCGGTCTCGACCAGGGCCAGTTCCGTCTCGCTGCGGGCGTGGATCTGCATCGCGGAATCTCCAGAAGAAGGCCGGAGCCCGGATTGTGGACCATCGCGACACCCGCTGCCGAGCCCGGGCGCGCGCCTGCACGCGGCGAGGCGCGGGGGCTACACTCGGGGCCGGGCCCTCCCGGAGCACCTCGCAGCCGCGAGCGTTCCCCGACCGCGTGAACGACGTCAGCGCCATCGACCAGCTTCCGCTCGCCGTCGCGATGCGCGAGAGCGCGTGGCTGTTCCCGGCCGCCGGCGCGGTGCACCTCGCCGGCGTCGCGCTGCTGGTGGGCACCGTCGCGGCCTTCGACCTGCGGGTGCTGGGCGTGAACACGCGCGTGCCGGTGGAGCACCTCGCGCGGCACCTGCTGCCGCTCGCGGTCGCGGCGCTCGTGCTGATCGTGCCCAGCGGCCTCGCGATGTTCGCCGCCAAGGCCTCCGACCTGCTCGCCAGCCGCCTGTTCACGATCAAGATGGGACTGCTGTTCGCCCACCTCGTGAACGCGGTGCTGTTCCACACGGGCCCGTACCGCTCGTGGGCAGCGTGGCGGGTGGGCGTTCCCGCGCCGGCGGCCGCGAAGCTGTGCGCGCTGGTGTCCCTGGTCGGCTGGCTGGCGGTGCTGGCCTGCGGACGCTTCCTGGCCGTGGAGTGACGACGATGACCGAGAACCGCATCGACCTGCTGAAGAAGATGCCCGTGTTCGGCGGCGCGAAGGACGAGACCCTCGCGTTCCTCCTGGAGAAGAGCCGCGAGTTCATGGTCGGCGCCGGGGAGTGCTTCTTCCGCGAGGGCGACCGGGCGGAGTCCGTGTACGTGCTCGAGGGCGGGCGCGTCGAGGTGGTGCGCAGCCACGACGGCCGGGACGTACGCCTGAACGAGCTGGGTCCCGGCGACTGCTTCGGCGAGATGAGCCTGATCGAGTGCCGCAACCGCAACGCGACGGTGCGCGCGCTGGAGAACTGCACGGCCATCGAGCTGCCGCTGGAGACGCTGCACGCGCTGTACGAGCACGACCTCGAGCAGTTCACCCTGATCCAGATGAACATCGCGCGCGAGATCAGCCGCCGCCTGCACGCCGCCGACCGGCGCATCTTCGAGAGCACGGTCGCGGCGCGCGAGAGCGGGGACGACTACTGGTGGTACCTGATCTGAACGACGCGCGGCGGCGCGGCCCGCGCGAGAGCGGCCGGGCGCCGTGCCGACGGCGCGATCGGGGCGATGATTGCGCGGCGACCGCCGCGCGGCGCGGTCAGGCGTCGTCGCCGGTGCGATCCAGCATGCCGTTGGCGTCGGCCAGCCAGCGGCAGACCTCGCAGCCGCAGCCGCCGCGGCGGTGCCGCGTCAGCGTGACGTGAGCATCCACGTAGGCCGCGGCGAAGCGCAGCGCGTCCAGCACGTCCGCGAGCGGGCGCTCGCGCAGCGCCGAGTACTCGTCGGCGTGGTACAGCCACTCGCACTCCATGCGGGTGCGGCACAGCATGCACTCGGGCGCGCCTTCCGCGAAGTGGCCGCCGTGGCGGCAGGTCTCGAGCACGATGCCGCTGCGCGCGATGCGCCGCGGCAGCTCGAGCATGTCGAGGACGGCTTCCTTCATACCGACATAGGTTAGCAGGCTGTTGATTCCGGACGGCTTGCGCCCGGCACGGGGATGTGCCGGCACCCGTCGGGCACGCGAGTGCCCGATGGATGGAGCCGGCGCGAGACCGCGTCTTGCGCGCTGCGGGGCGAAGAAGCACGGGACGTGCTTCTTCGCCACCGCGTCATCGCCCCTTCGCCCCCAGCGACCGCATCCGCGAAAGCCATTCCTCGCGCCGCGCCGCCGACGCGTCCTCCACCCTGCCGAACAGGCTCTCGCGCACCGGCGCGATGCCGGCGAACTTCAGGATGTTGCGCTCCAGGCTGCGCAGGCTGTGGGCGCGGTAGAACCAGCGGTAGGCGAGCGCCGGCATGCCCATCGTGACCACGACCCGGGCGGAGCGCCCGGCGAGCTTCTTCTCGAAGCGCCCCCCGGGCCGCGGCTCGAACGCGAAGTCGTAGCGGAAGACCTGCTCGAGGAAGCCCTTGAGCAGCGCCGGCATCGTGCCCAGCCACAGCGGATACACGAGCACCAGGTGCGCGCTCGCGCGGATCGCCGCCTGCGCGTCGAGGATGCACGGCGGCCGCTCGCCGCGCTCGAAGTCCTCGCGGCTGCGGATCAGCGGAAACTCGAGGTCCGCGACGCGCAGTTCGGTCACCTCGAACCCTGCCCCCTCGGCGCCCGCGCGGTAGGCCGCGGCCAGCGCGTGGCACAGGTGGCCGCCGGCGGCGTCCGGATGCCCCTGCACCACGGTGATGACGCGCGC
>CBDUCN010000395.1:0-4414 GCA_965365655.1 uncultured Gammaproteobacteria bacterium
TTCCGCGCGGTGGACGCGGAGAAGTTCCGCGAGTTCCTCTACATGCTGCCGAACAGGTTCTCGTACCCGACCACCGTGACGATGGGCTTCTTCCGCAGCGGATACGCGGTGAAGTACGTGCCGGTGGACGTCGCCCAGCGCCTCGGAAAGAGCCATCTCAGGCCGCTGCAGGACGGCGTGCGCTTCCTGCTGATCATCTTCCGCATCGCGACGCTGTACTCGCCGCTCAAGCTGTTCCTGCCGGTGAGCGTCGCGTTCTTCGCGACCGGGCTCAGCTACTACCTGTACACGTACCTGAACTTCGGCCGCTTCACGAACATGAGCGCGCTGCTGTTCATCAACTCGGTGCTGGTGTTCCTGATCGGGCTGGTCTCGGAGCAGATCACGCTGCTGATCTACAAGAACCGCTGAGCCCGCGCGGACGGCGTCAGCCGCCGTCGGCGGCGCGCCGGGTCGCCGAGACCACGTAGCCGTCCGACGCGTCGCCGCCCTCGAAGGCCCGCGCGACGAGGTTCAGCGGCCAGAAGGTGACCGGGTTCACCAGCGCGCCCAGCCACGACCAGCCCTCTCCCAGGTGATGGATGCCGCTGGCCTGCGTGCGCTCGAGGTCGCTGGGGCCGCGCTCGGCGCCGCCGAGGCGCTGCTTCGCGACCCGCATCAGGCGGAACAGGTGGATCCACGGCAGGCCGTAGGACAGCACCCGCACGTCGTCGAAGCCGGCGCCCTCGAGCAGGCGCACCAGCGGCTCGCGCTCGTAGCGGCGCAGGTGCCCCACGGCCTCGTCGTGCGGGCTCCAGAAGCGCATGTGCGCGGGCACCGAGAGCAGCAGCTGGCCGCCCGGGCGCAGGCACCCGGCAAGGCGCGCCGCGAACGCGTCGTCGTCGGGCACGTGCTCCAGCACCTCGCACGCGACCACGCAGTCGAAGGCCCCATCCAGGTCCATGCGCGAGAAGTCTCCGATCCGCAGCTCCACCCGCTCGCGCACCGCGCCCGGCAGCGCCGCGTCGTACAGCGCGCGGCTCTCCGGGTGGAACTCGACCAGCATGCCGCGCGGGAAGCGCCGCGCGAGCTCCAGCGACAGCTTGTACTCGCCCGGGCCCACCTCGAGAAAGCGCTGGCCCGGGCGCAGCAGCCGCAGCAGCGCGTCGCGGCGCAGCAGGTAGCGTGGGGGGTAGTAGGTCATCGCGGTTGCCGTGGTCCGTGGCGCGGCGGGCGGCGTGTCACGCGGCGGCGCTGCCGGCGCGCGCCGCGACCCGCGCGATCAGCGGCGCGAGCTCGCGGCGCACCACCTCGGTCGACAGGTGCTCGCGATAGTAGCGCGCCCCGGCCTGCCCGATCGCGGCGAGCTGCTGCTCGTGGCTGCAGGCCCAGTCGACGGCCGCCGCGAGCGCCGCGGCGTCGCGCTGCGGCACCAGAAGGCACTCGCGCCGGTCGGCGAGCGCGCCGGCGGCCTCGTTCGCGCCGACCACCACCGGCACGCCGGCGCACAGCGCCTGGGCGGTCTTGCCGGTGATCACGCGCTGCGCCTGCGGCGTGCCGCCGAACGGGCCGCCGAGGAACAGCCACGCGCGCGCGAGGTGCTCCTCCAGCAGGCGGTCGAACGGCACGTAGTCCACGACGCGCACGTCGAGCGCCGGGCGTTCGGCGAGCAGCGCGTCGAGCGCGGCGCGGCCGCTCCCGGTGAGCCCGACGAAGCACCAGCGAAGCCCCTCGCACCGCACGCGCCGCATCGCGTCGAGGATCACGTCGAAGCCGTGCAGCGGCAGGAAGGATCCGTAGAACAGCACCGTGCGCGGCTCGTGAGCGTCGCGCCGCGGCGCGGGGCAGTCCTCGTGGGCCGCGACCGGCAGCGCGGCGAAGCGCTCCTCGGGCAGCTGGAACAGGCGCGCCATGAAGCGCACGTGGGCCGTCGTGTCGGTGAGCACCAGCGCGCAGTCGCGGTAGATCCAGCGCTCCACCGGGCGCAGCACCCAGCGCCCCAGCACGCGCGCGAGCGGCCCGCGCTCCTCGATCATCGCCGCCGACGGCGACATCATCGCGTCCACCACGATGCGCCGGCCGGGCGCCATCAGGCGCACCAGCGGGTACAGCTCGTGTCCGCGGAAGCCCAGCAGCACCAGCGCCGCCGGGTGCGCGCGCAGCACGCGGCGCAGCGCGCGCAGCGTCTCCAGGTAGCGCAGCACGCCGCGGCGGCGGTTGATCGCGCGGTGCACGCGCACGCCGTCCATCGAGTCCAGCGCGGCCAGCAGGTTGCGGGTGCGGATGTAGTCCGGCGCGCGGTAGGACAGCGCGTAGCACACGTCCAGGGCCGCGCCGCCGGGCGCGCGCGGGTCGCCGGTGCCGGCGTGCGGCGCGTGTGCGTCCGCGAGTGCCGTGCCGTCACGCGCGGCGGCATTGCCCGCGCGCGTCGCGCCGCCCAGCCCGACGTAGAGCGCGGCCACCACCGCGATGGACACCAGCCGGCTCGCGAAGCTCGCGAGCACCACGGACGCCTGGTTCACCTGCTCGATGTCGTACACGTAGAGGTACGCGAACTCCTGCACCCCCAGTCCCTGGACGCTGATCGGCACCAGCGCGAGAAGCTGCACCGCGGCGGCGCCCAGCGTCGCGAGGCGAAGCGACAGCGTGTCGCCGAAGCCGTCGACCAGCACCACCATCAGCACGCCGACCACCGCGACCCGCGCGAGCTTGAGCGCGAGATTCAGCGACAGCGCGGGGACGTTGCCGCGCTCGAGCGCCCGGTGCAGGCAGCGCACGGCCTCGAGCAGTCGCCGGCGCAGCGCCCGGGGCATCGCGCGCACGAGCGCTGCCGCCGCGCGGCGGTGGGTGAGCGCGTACAGCGCGCCCGCCCACGTGGCCACGAAGCCGGCGCCTGCGGCGAGGCCCCACGCCGCCGGGGCGTACGCGAATGCCGCCAGCACCGCGCAGAAGGTGAGCGCGACGACGGACAGCAGCTTGTCGACGACGACGAACGACAGGCTGTCGATGACGGAGAAGCGCTGTCGCAGCAGGTACACGATGGAGAAGTCGCCGACCCGTCCGGGAAGCCACAGCGCGACGAAGGTGGACGCGGCGTACGGGGGCAGGAACTCGCGCAGGCCGATGCGGCTGCCCGGCCCGCCGCGGCACAGCACCCACAGCGCGAGGCCGCTGAGCAGCCACGCGCCCAGGATCAGCGGCGCGGACACGACCAGCGCCAGCGGATCGACGCGGCGCACCACGTCGCCGATCTCGCCGGCGCCCACGACGCCGACCAGGGCGGCGATCAGGACCAGCGCGACCAGCCCGCGAAGCGCGTAGAGCCTGCCCTGGCGTGGCGGTGCGACCGGTGCGTGTGCGGCCTGGCCCGGCATCCCTGTGCGGCGGTGTCGTGAGGGCGGGCAACGGTACCACACGGGTTCGCGGACGCTGCGGGGACGCGCGCGAAACGCTGCGTTCGCATTCGCGGCCCGCGCGCCGCCGAAGGCGTGTCGCCGCCGTGCCGGCCGCGGCGCACGCCGGCAACACGCGATGCGGGACTGCACAAGTCCGGCGCCGGACGCCGCGCTGCAGCATCGACGCCGGCGCGCGCGCCGCGTCCCGCCGCCGCGATGCGATCGGCGCACGCCGCCCGCGTGCTGCACGCGCACCGTGCGTCCGGACCGTCGCGGCCTTTTCCGCGCTGCATCAGGGACGCGCATGATCGATGTCACGCGCACCGCATGAAAGGTTCTAAAGACGTGCGGATTTCGTCTTACCCGCGACGCATTCGCGCGCTATCTTGAAATCGGGAAACGGGGCGCGAGACCCCGGAGCAGACAGAGGAGGTCAGCCATGATTGCATCGACGGACACCCGGGCGCGCGGCGCGGCGGCCACGGCACGGCGCGGCGGCGTGCAGGATTTCGAGCGTCGCCTGACGGACGCGGTGGCCCGCCAGGGCAACGGCGCGGGCGCGGCGCTGGTCCATCTGGAGGTGGACGGCGCATGGGACGTGCGCGACGCCGGGGGCGCGCAGGCCGCGAAGGCGCTGCGCGACGCGGTCGCCGCAACCCTCGCCGGCCATCTGGACGCACCGATGATGCGCGTGCCGCACCGCACCTGCGGCTTCTGCGTGCTGCTCGAGGACACCACGCTGGACGACGCGGTGGAGCAGGCCCGCGTGCTCAAGCGCGACGTCGACCGGCTGCGCTTCCAGTGGCACGGGCACCCGTTCCGGCTCGCGGCCTGCGCCGGGGTGCTGGAGCTCGGGGAGCAGCCGGCGCGCGCCGGCTACTGGCTGACCGCGGCCCGCGAGGCGTGTGACGCGGCGCGCGAGCTGGGCGGGCGCGGCGTGCAGGAGGTGGCCCTGGACGAGCACGCGTGGCCGGACATCGCCCGCCGGCGCGAGTGGGTGCAGCACCTCAGCGAGATCATCGGCTGAGACGACGCGAGGG
>CBDUCN010000396.1:0-4414 GCA_965365655.1 uncultured Gammaproteobacteria bacterium
GGCAAGCTGATCCTGACCGGTCAGCTCGGCGACGTGATGAAGGAGAGCGCGCAGGCCGCGCTGTCGCTCGCGCGCTCGCGGGCGGCGGATTTCGGCATCGACGCGGGCGCGCTGGACGGCCACGACGTGCACGTGCACGTGCCCGCCGGCGCGATCCCGAAGGACGGCCCGAGCGCCGGCGTCGCGATGCTCACCTCGCTGGTGTCGCTGCTCGGCGAGCGCTGCGTGCGCGGCGACGTCGCGATGACCGGCGAGATCAGCCTGCGCGGGCAGGTGCTGCCGGTGGGCGGCATCAAGGAGAAGGTGGTGGCCGCGGCGCGTGCGGGCGTGAAGACGGTGATCCTGCCGGCGCGCAACCGGCGCGACTTCGACGACATCCCCGAGAGCGCGCGCGACGCGCTGGAGTTCGTCTGGGTGGAGCGCGTCGAGGACGCGCTGGACGCCGCGCTGTGTCCCGAGGACGCGCTCGCCGGAACGTGACGACGTGCGCCGCGACGCCGCGGGGCGCGTCGCTCGCCGTGCGGGATGTCGGGCGCAGGCTGTCGATCGTCGACTGCCTGCGCCCGGCACAGGGATGTGCCGGCACGAAACGATCACGCAAGTGATTGATCGGTGGAGCGAGCGGGAGGCCGCGTCTCGCGCGAAGCGAGCCGAAATCCGAACAGGACGTCGAATACCGACAGCCTGTCGGATCGCCCCGGGGGCCGGGCGACGTCTGGCATCCGCGGCATCCGTTCAGTAAGTTGCGCGCAGCCGCCCGCCGTCGGAGCGGCACGGGCAGGACGATGCGCACGGGTCTCACAACACGATCGTTTGCAGAGATGTCGCGGCGTCCGCCGCGGGCGGCGGCGTGCGCGCTGGCCTTCACCCTCGCCGTCGTGCTCGCGGCGGGCTGCGCGCCGGAGCCGGTGGAGACGCTGCCGGGCGGACCGGTCATCTCCGGGCTCGTCATCGAGAACGGCACCGCGGACGCGCTGACCGAGGTGCGGCTGCAGGTGCTGTCCAGCGGGGCGTTCGTGGCCTGCGGCTACATCCCGCCACACGGAACGTGCTCGACCACGTTCCCGCTGCGCCGCTACCGCGCGGCCGACGTGCGGCTGCTGTGGACGCGTGCGGGTCAGCCGCTGGAGAGCCGGCCGTTCGTCGTGCCGTTGCCCGATCCGCTGCCCGCGGACACCCCGCTGGAGGTCGTGATCGGTATCGGCGGTCCCGCCGGGTTCAGCGCATCGATGAGGCCCGGATGACGCCGCGCCCGGACGCGGCGCTGCGCGCGGCCGTCACGTGCCCCCGCGGAGTCGAATCATGAAGATCTTCGTCACGCTCGCAGCCGGCCTGTGCCTGCTCGGCGCCGGTGCGCCGTGCGCCGCCGAGCCCGACGGCTCCGCCGCGAGCGAGGCCGCGCTCGTCGTCCCGTCGGTGATCCGCGAGCCGTTCACCGGCGACCTGCCGCAGATCCGCGAGCGCGGCATCCTGCGCGCCCTGGTGTCGCCGAGCCGCACCGACTTCTTCCTCGAGGGCGCGCGCCCGCGCGGCATCCTGGTCGAGCTGCTGGAGCAGTATCGCGAGGCGCTGAACGAGGGCGTCGGCAAGCGCGAGCTGAGGGTGGCCATCAAGTACGTCATCGTCCCGTTCGAGGATCTCATCCCGGCGCTGCTGGACGGGCGCGGCGACATCGCGGTCGCGAACCTGACGATCACGCCGCAGCGCGAGGCGAAGGTCGCGTTCGTGCGCGGCAGGGAGAATCGCGTAGACGAGCTGCTCGTCACCCACAAGGACGTCACGGGCATCACCGCGCCGGACGACCTCGCCGGACGGCGCGTGCCGGTGCTCGCGGGGAGCAGCTACGCGGAGCACCTGCGCGCGCTGAGCGAGCGCCTCGTGGCGCAGGGGAAGCCGGCGGTGGAGGTCGAGGAGGCGGATCGCCATCTCGCGACCGAGGACCTGCTGGAGATGGTGAACGCGGGCGTGCTCGACATGACGGTCGCCGACGACTACCGCGCGCGGCTGTGGGCGAAGGTGCTGCCGGACATCGTGGTTCACGAGGACGTCAAGGTGCACGCCGGGGGAACCCTGGGCTGGGCCGTGCGCAAGGACAATCCCGAGCTGCTGCAGAGCCTCGAGGCGGCGGCGCCCGGCCTGCGCGCCGGATCGCTGATCGGGAACACCCTGCTCAAGCGCTACTACGGGAGCACGCGGTGGATCCGCAACCCCGTCTCGCGCGCGGAGCGCGAGAAGCTCGAGCGGCTCGTCGCGCTGTTCAGGCGATACGGCGAGCGTTACGGATTCGACTGGCTGGCGCTCGCGGCACAGGGCTACCAGGAGTCCACCCTGGATCAGAGCGTGCGCAGCCACGCCGGCGCGGTCGGGATCATGCAGCTGCTGCCGAGCACCGCGCAGGACCCGGCGGTGGGGATCCCCGACATCACGACCGAGGAGAACAACATCCACGCCGGGGCGAAGTATCTCGCGCTGCTGCGCGACCGTTACTTCGACGATCCGGCGCTGAGCGAGGAGGATCGGGTCGCGTTCTGCTGGGCGGCCTACAACGCCGGGCCCGGCAACGTGCGGCGCATGCGCGCGAAGACGCAGGCCCTGGGGCTGGATCCGAACCGCTGGTTCGGAAACGTCGAGCACGGCGCGCTGGCCGTCATCGGGCAGGAGACCGCGCAGTACGTGCGCAACATCTACAAGTACTACATCACCTACAAGTCCCTGGTCGCGGTGCGCGATGCCCGCGACGCGGCGCGGGCCCCGCGGCGCGAATCGCAGTGACGCCGCCAGCGCGTGGTCGGGCCGCGGGCCGGGCGACGCCGGGAATCCGTCGGGTGAGGGGCCACGGCCGGGCGTCCGCGGTGGAGATCGCGGTGTGCCGGCGCCGTCCGCGCAGACCCGGCAGTGCGAGCCTGCGGTGACGCTCTCGCTCCGCCTCAAGCTGCGCGCGGTGCTGATCGCGACCGCCGTGTTCACCGTCATCGCGACGATGTGCGCCGCGCTGCTCGGCTATCCGCTCGACCAGTCCGCGAGCGGGGCGCTGCTCATCGGCCTCGCGGTGTCGCTGATCGAGACCTTCTACGTCGCCGCGCCGGCCGGACGCTGGCTGCGCGCGATGCATCCGCTCGCGTCGCTCGCGGTGTACGGAGGCATCGTGGTCGCGGTCAGCCTTCTGATCGTGCACCTCAACCTCGCGCTGTGGGGGCGCTGGGACCGCCTGGGCGAGGTGTACGGGCGGCTGCCGGTCACCGTCCCGCTGATCTACGGCATCGCGATCGTCGCGATCACGGCGCTGCGCGTGGTCGGCTTCCTGGGCGCGCGCAACCTGCTGGACCTGGTCACCGGCCGGTACCGCCGCCCGGCGGTGGAGCGGCGCGTGTTCCTGTTCCTCGACGTCAAGGGCTCCACCGCGCTCGTCGAGCGCCTGGGACCGAAGGGCGCGAAGGCGCTGATCGGGAAGTTCTTCTTCGACATCTCGAGTCCGATCACCGACCACGGGGGCGACATCTACCGCTTCACCGGCGACGGGCTGGTCGCGACCTGGCACTGGGACGACGCCGTGCGCGACGGGCAGGTGATGCGCGCGGTGCAGGACATCCGGGACGCGGTGCGCCGGGAGGAGGACGAGTACCGGCAGCACTTCGACGCGGTGCCGGCGTTCCGGATCGGCATCCACGGCGGCGAGATCGTCGTCAGCGAGGAGGGCGACGTGCGGCGCGCGATAGGCTTCTACGGCGACACCATCCACATCGCGGCGCGCATGGAGCAGAAGGCGAAGGAGCTGGGCGTCGACCTCGTCGTGTCGGAGGACGTCGCGCAGGCGCTCGAGTCGTCGCCGCTGCCGCTGGTGGAGGTCGCGCGCGAGACGGTTCGCGGCATCTCGCGCCCGATCGGCATGTACTCGACCGCGGCGGACTGACGCGACCCCCCGGACGCGCGCGCAGCGCTTCACGTCATCGCGCGCGACGTGGCCTCGAGTTTCCCGGGGAGCGCGCCGCGACCGCGGCGACCGGGTTCTCGGGCGCACCGCCCGGCGGCGGCGCGCCGGAAGCGCCCGGCCGAGCCCGCCCCCGGCCGGAGGCGGGCCCGCCGTGAGCTCGCTACCAGGCGTACGCGACGCCCGCGCCGACGTACCACTGGTTCTTGGAGCCGCGGATGTCCGTCACCGGGCTGTCGCCGGCGTCGCTCAGCAGGCGGCTGTAGATGGCGCCACCGGCGACGTGCCACTTCTCGCTGAACGACCACACCGCCATCATCGGGACGCGGAAGTCCCGCAGCCCGCTGTCGGCTGCGAACTGGGGCAGACCGCTGCGCGCCGCGTCGTTGGCGTCGACGCTGAAGTAGGTGTCCATGTAGTCGCTGCTGCCGTACGTCAGGTTTGCACCGATGGACAGCGTCAGCGGCTTGATGCGCTCGATCGGCT
>CBDUCN010000397.1:0-4410 GCA_965365655.1 uncultured Gammaproteobacteria bacterium
GTGGAGGTGCGCACCCGCGAGCTGGACGGAGGCGTCGTGGAGGTGCAGGTCGCCGACAGCGGACCGGGCTTCTCCGGCGAGGCCACCGACGCGCTGTTCACGCCGTTCTACACCACGAAGGCGGAGGGCATGGGGATCGGGTTGTCCATCTGCCGCAGCATCGTCGACGCGCACGGCGGCACGCTGAGCGCCGAGAACCTGCCCGGGTCCGGCGCGCTGCTGTGCCTGAGGCTGCCCGCAGGCGTGGGCGAGGCGGTGCGGTGACGGCCGCCGGTCCGCCGACGGTGTTCGTCGTGGACGACGACGACGCAGTGCGCGATTCGACGGCCTTCCTGCTGCGCGCGGCGGGCTTTCCGGTCGAGATGTATGCGACCACCGGCGCGTTCCTGGAGGCCGCGCACGGGCGCGCCGGCTGCGCGGTCATGGATCTCCGAATGCCGGTCATCGACGGGCTGGAGGCGGCGCGCCGGCTAGCCGGCGGTGCCGTCAGTCCGGCGTTGATTCTCGTCACCGGTGACACGGAACTTCCGGAGTCGTCGTCGCAGGTCTTCGAGATCCTGCCGAAGCCGCTGGACGACGAGCTTCTCATCGACTGCGTGACGCGCGCCCTTGCCGCCGGGTCGGGCTGACGCCGCGACGCCACCTCCCGGCGCCCGCGCGGCGCGCTTGCGTGTCCCACGCATCGCTCAGCCCGCGGCGTGGTGCGCGACCGGCCGCGTGCGGGAATCGGGCGCCGGCACGCCGGCGTGCGGACCGCGGGCGAGGGCGGCCACCGTGGCCGCGGTGGCCGCCTTGCGGTGCACCAGCAGCATCCCCAGGCCGTCCGGCGCCCGGTGCACCACCAGGCCGCTGACGAGAACGCGCTGCGGGCCGTCCACGTCGCGCCAGCGCAGCTCCGCGGTCACGAAGCTGCCCACGCCGAGCCCCGGTGCGCGGGGATCGACCTCGAGGAAGAGCCCGTCGCGGCTGATGTCACGCGAGCGGCAGACTGCCACCGCCTCGTCGCGGTGGTAGAGCGTCGCGTCCACTCGGGCCGGGCGTCGGGGGTGCAGGCGATGTTCCATGTCGGGGTCCCTCGGTGGTGCGGAACCTCGCGGGCCGGTACGCCGGCCTGACGGCTCCGTCGTTGTCGTCGCGCGCCTCCACACGGGAACCGGATCCCTGCCGGCGGCGCCGCTCTTTCCCGTAAGCATGCGGCGCACACGTGCGCGGCGAAATGCGCACGACTACGTAACAGGATGGTGAACAAGCGCAGCCTGCGGGCTTTCAGCTTGTTGCGCCGAAGACGCGGTCTCCGGCTTGATCCAAGCATCAAGGACTTACGTGCTTGCTGGTCGCCGGTGCATTCCTGCACCGGCCCGCCAGGGCCGGGTGGGCGGCGGAAGAACGCGGCTTCTCCACGGCCCGAGGCCGATGCTGCGCCGCGCGGCATTGGTGTTCGGATAAGGCCGGCCCGTGCCGGGCCGACCACCCCCGGGGAGCCCGCCAACCGATCACGAATGCGCGGCGCGGCAGGCGTCGCGGGCGGTCGGCCGCGCCTCAGCAGCCGGCGCGCGTCACGCCGCTGGCCTCCGCGAGTTCGACCAGCGCCGGCAGCGAGCGTGCGCCGGTCTTCTTCATGATGTGCGCGCGGTGCGCCTCGACGGTGCGATGGCTCAGCCCGAGCTCGCGGGCGATCTCCTTGCTCGAGCGCCCCGCGATCACGTGCGCCATGATCTCGCGCTCGCGGTCGGTGAGGCGCGCCACGCGCTCCTGGAGCCCGCGCTGCCGCCGCCGCGCTTCCCTGGTGCTCGCGGCTCGCGCGAGGGCGGCATGCACGCTCGCCAGGAGCTGCTCCGCGTCGACCGGCTTTTCCAGGAAGTCGAACGCGCCGCAACGGAATGCGGCCGCCGACATCGGCACGTTGCCGTGGCCGGTGAGGAACACGATGGGGACGTCCAGCCCGCGCTCGGCCATGCGGCGCTGCAGCTCCAGGCCGTCCATGCCGGGCATGCGCACGTCGAGGATCACGCAGCCGGCCTCTTCGGCCGACGCGGTCTCGAGGAACTCCGCCGCCGAGCGGCAGCTGCGCACGGCGAGGTCGTCGCTCGTGAGCAGGACCGTCAACGAGTCCCGTACCGCATCGTCGTCGTCGACGACATAGACCGCCAACGAGTACATCGCAGCTGTATCACCCGGAGAACGCCTGTGCGTACCTTGGATCAGCTGTGGGGTGCGTGGCTTGACGGCGATCAAGCCGGAACCGGCCGCCGCCGCGTCTCAGGCCTCCTCCGGCGGGCGGTCGACGAGCGCACGCGTCACGGTGGCCACCAGGGCCGCGTCGTCGGCGTCGAACGCGAGGCCCACGCCTCGCGCGTCCTGGCACACGACGCGCACCGGGATGCGGTAGCGGCGGGTGATGGCGCCCTGCTCGACGCCGAAGCCGAGCTCGAGCGAGCAGCCGCGGGGAAGCGGATCGGCGAAGCGCGGCAGCGGCATGACCACCATCCCGTCGGGACCCACCTCCCGTGCTTCGCCGATCGCGAGCACCGACTCGTTGCGGAACAGGAACACCGAGAACGACGCGACGCGATCCGGCTCGTCGGCGCCGGTGCGGGTCTGGGCCACCATGCGCGCCGCGGCGGGGTTCATCGGGCGGTGCCTGCGCCGGCGTCGGCCGCGGCGCCCGGGGTCCGGTCCGCACGGCTCGCGACCGGCCGGGGTCGCCGGTCGGGCATCGCGTCGCGGATCAGCAGCACGGTGCCCACGACCGTCCCGCCCACGCGCAACGGGCTTGCGGTGAGATCGAGCAGCGTCTCCAGCGCGTCGGCGACCCGGCGGCGTGCGCGGCACGTGACGCGCACGGCGACGCCGTCGGCGAGGCAGCGCGACACCGGATCGTCCACCGCACGGTCGCAGTGCAGGTCGCGCAGCGCCATCAGGTCCTGGAACCGGATGCCGGGCACGTCGATCGCAGACCCGCCGAGCAGCCTGGCCCGCGCGTCGTGGCGTATGACCCGCCCCGCGGCATCGGTGATCAGGAGCGCGGCCCCGGCCGTCCGCGACACGGGCGAGCCCCGTCCGGGCGCGATCTCCCGGTTCGGGAGCTCGCGCGTGAAGAGCCGTTCCTGGATCTCTGTTACTGGCACCACCGCCTCCTCGCGGGGACTTGCTGCCGTGCGCTCCGTGGCTGGCGCCGGCAGGCTTCAGTCACGAGCTTCCCATGCCGGCCCTGCAACGGTCTGTGCGCTTTTATACGGACGCGGTGACGGCGCGAACAGTAGAGGGATTACGTACGAAAAGGCCTCTGGAGCGCACCCGGGACGACACCTCCGCGGCGTCTTGATCCGGATCAGGAAACACATCGTTTCCCGATGCGATTCGTTCGCTTCCGGCGCGCAAATACACCCCCTCTCTGTCGACAATCCCACGGGCTTCTGCCAACGTTGTGCGCACCGTCACATGAATTGCGCGATCAGTCGATGACCGGCTTCACACTCACGCCACAGCGCCAGCGCGAGATGCTGCGCACGATGCAGACCATCCGCCGCTTCGAGGAGCGCGCGTCCAGCGACTTCCACGCCGGGCGCATCCACGGCGTCGTGCACTGCTACATCGGCGAGGAGGCGGTCGCGGTCGGGGTGTGCGCCGCGCTGGACCCGGACGACCGCATCGTCAGCACTCACCGCGGCCACGGGCACTGCATCGCGAAGGGTGCGGACCTCGACCGCATGATGGCCGAGCTCTACGGGCGCGCCGACGGCTACTGCAACGGCAAGGGCGGCTCCATGCACATCGCCGACTTCCGTATCGGCATGCTGGGCGCGAACGGCATCGTCGCGGGCGGCATCTCGATCGCCGCCGGCGCCGCGCTCGCGGCCCAGCTCGATGGCCGGTCGCGGGTCGCGGTCGGCTTCTTCGGCGACGGCGCCTCCAACGCGGGGCCGTTCCACGAATCGCTGAACATCGCCGCCGCCTGGAAGCTTCCGGTGGTGTACGTGTGCGAGAACAACCTGTGGGCGGTGAACACGCCGGCCTCGGCCAGCGTGTCGGTCGCGAACGTCGCCGACCGCGCCGCCGCCTATGGCATTCCCGGGGTGGTCGTGGACGGCAACGACGTGCTGGCGGTGCACGCCGCGGCGGCGCGCGCGGTCGCGCGGGCGCGCGCCGGTGACGGGCCCACGCTGATCGAGTGCAAGACCTACAGGCACCGGCGCCACACCGAGCGCGCCACGCAGCAGGACGACCGGCCGGCCGACGAGGTCGCCGCGTGGATCGAGCGCGACCCCATCGAGCGCCTCGTGAGAAGCCTGCGCCAGCAGCAGGGGCAGCTGTCGGAGGAGGAGTGGCAGGCGATGGATGCGGAGATCCTCGCACGCATCGAGGCCGCGGTGGCGTTTGCCGAGGCGAGCCCGGTTCCGGCGCCGGAGT
>CBDUCN010000398.1:0-4402 GCA_965365655.1 uncultured Gammaproteobacteria bacterium
CGCGCACGCGGATGAGCCGTGCCGCCGCGTCGTACTCCAGCGTCGCGCCCATCTGCAGCGTCCCGCAGTGCCCGGTGCCGGTGGATTCTCCGCCGGCTCAGGGCACCAGCACCAGCCGCCCGAGCACCTTGCCCGCCGCGAGATCCTCCAGCGCGCGGTTGGCTTCGGCCAGCGGGCGCTCCTCCACCGGGATGGGGGGGACCGCGCCCTTCTTCACCAGGGCCATCAGCTCGTGCATCTCGTCCAGCGTGCCGACGTAGGAGCCGCGGATCGTCATCTGCTTGAAGATGAAGTTCGGCACCGGCAGCGACGCCGCGCCGCCGTACAGGCCGACCACCACGCCGACCCCCTTGCGCGCGAGGCCGTCGGCGGCGAAGCGCAGCGTCTCCGGGCGGCCGACGAAGTCCACCGCGCCCATGACGCCCCCGCCGGTGAGCTCGACCAGCTCCGCCACCGCGTCCTGGCCGGAGTTGTCGATGGTGGCCACCACGCCCGGCGCCTGGCGCGCCGCGGCGCGCTTGGTGGCGTCGACGTCCGCGACCACGATCTTCGCCGCCGGGTGCACGTGCGGGGCGAGATACAGCCCGTTCATGCCGACGCCGCCGGCGCCGATGATCAGCAGGTGGTCGTCCTCGCCCAGCGCCGGGATCTTCTTCAGCGCGCCGTACGCGGTGATGCCGGAGCACGCGTACGTGGCGGCGAGGTTGCGCGGCACGCCGTCGTACTCGACGAGGTACTTCGGGTGCGGCACCAGCACGTGGTCCGCGTAGCCGCCGTTCACCCGCGCGCCGACGAACCTCGGCGCGGGGCACAGGTTCTCCTCGCCGCGCCGGCACGCGGCGCACTCCCGGCAGCCGATCCACGGGAACACGATGCGCGCGTCGCCGACGGCGACGCCCTCGGCCTGCGGCCCGAGCGCCGCGACCTCGCCGATGGGCTCGTGGCCCATCGTCAGCGGCAGCTTCACGCCGCGCGCCTCCAGGTTGGCCTTCACGCCCTCGCCCATGTCGAAGCCGCCGCTCCAGATGTGGAGATCGCTGTGGCATACGCCGCAGGCGGTGACGCGCACGAGCACCTCGGTGCCGGTGGGCTCGGGGGTCTCGCTCTCGCGAAGCTCGAGGGGCTGGCCCCAGTCGGTGATCTGGACGCTGCGCATGGGAGGCTCCGGTGCGGTCGGGGGACGGGGCGGAGGTTACGGCCTGAGCGGGGCTTGCGGAACGCCGCCGGCACGCCGCGGAGGCGGGCGCGGCGGACGTGCCCGCGAGGGGGCAGCCGCCGCGCCCGCATGCGTCACCGGCGCGCCTCGCCCCCGCCCGGTTCGCCGCCGGCCGTTGCGGTCCCGCGGTCCCGCGGTCGCGCAGCGCCCGACGCCGTAATCTTCGTCCGCTCTCCCTTCCCGACCGGAGCCCTCAATGGATCCACTTCAGCGCCGCCCGCTCGGGCGCACCGGCCTCGAGGTCACCGCGCTCGGCCTCGGCGGCACCGGCGTCGGCGGCATCTTCACCCGTAACGACGACGACACCGGCCGCGCCACGGTTGCGCGCGCGTGGGACCTCGGCATCCGCTACTTCGACACCGCGCCGTACTACGGTCATGGCGCCAGCGAGCGGCGCTACGGGGCGGTGCTCGCGGAGCGGCCGCGCGCCGAATTCGTGCTCTCGACGAAGGTGGGGCGCATGCTGGTGCCGGGGGACGACTCGGCGAAGCCGCCGCACTGGCAGGACGGCGAGCCGTTCAGGGCCGTGTTCGACTACTCCCCGCAGGCGGTCGCCCGCTCGCTCGCGATGAGCCGCGAGCGCCTCGGGATCGAGCGCCCGGATCTGCTCTACGTGCACGACGCGCACGATCACGTGGACGAGGCGCTGGCCGGCGCGGAGCCGGCGCTGCGCGCGATGCGCGACGCCGGCGAGGTCGACGGCTTCGGGGCCGGCATCAACTGGGTGGAGCCCTGCGTGCGGCTCGCGCGCGGCGGCGACTTCGACTGCTTCCTGATCGCCGGGCGCTACACGCTGCTGGACCAGAGCGCGCTGGACGAGCTGTTCGCGATCTGCGAGGCGCGCGGCCTCGGCATCGTGATCGGCGGCGCGTTCAACTCCGGCATCCTCGCGACCGGCGCGGTGCCGGGCGCGCACTACGACTACAAGCCCGCGCGCGACGACGTGCTCGCGCGGGTGCGCCGCATCGAGGCGGTGTGCGCGGCGCACCGGGTGCCGCTGCCGGCGGCGGCGCTGCAGTTTCCGCTCGCGCATCCGGTGGTGTGCTCGGTGCTGGTGGGCGCCCGCAGCCCGCGCGAGATCGAGGCCAACGTCGCGCACGTGCGCCACCCGATCCCGGCCGCGTTCTGGGACGCGCTGAAGGCCGACGGGCTGCTGCCGGCGGACGTGCCCGTGCCGGAGGGCGCATGAGCGCCGCGGCGGTGACGGAGATCGCGGTGCCGGTGGCGCCGATGATCGCGGCCGACTTCGCGCCGTACGGCGAGGTGTTCGGGCTCGGCGAGCACGGCGCCACGCGGGCGCTGCGCGACACGCCGTTCGCGCACGACGGCCGGGTGACGCTGGGCACGATCTGGAATCCGTCCGACGAGGCCACGTTCTCGCGGCTCGAGCGCCACTACGGGGTCACCCAGGCCTTCGTCCAGCTCTCGGGCAGCCCGTCGGTGATCTGCGTCGCGCCGCCCACCGACCTCGACGACCCGGCGGCATTGCCCGCGCCGCGCGACGTGCGGGGATTCCTGATCGACCCGGGCCAGGGCTGGTCCTTCCACCGCGGCACCTGGCACGCGCTCGACCGCTGCGTGCTGGCGCCGCCGGGGGCCACGTTCCTGATCGTCAACGTCGCCCCGAATCCGACCCAGATCGTCGACTTCGCGGCCGGGTCCAGCGAGATGCACGACGACCTCGGCGCCACGCCGCCGCGCGCGCTGCCGTGGCCCGGCGGCCCGCGCTGCCGGTTCCGTCTCGCCGGGTGGTGAGGCCGGACCGCCGCGTCACAGCCCGCCGCGTGCCCAGGGGCCCGTGATCGCGAAGGTGATTCCGGGCGTCTGCACGTTCACGAACAGCACCTCGCCGGCCGGGTCGAAGCACGCGCCGGCGAATTCGCTCGCGCGATAGTCGCCGGGCCGGATGGCGGGGCGGCCGGGCGGGCTTGCGTCGAGGCGCACGTCGTTCTCGGCCAGCTCGAACGCGCCGCCGTCACGGTCGATCACCAGCAGCCGGTTGCCGCGCATGCCGCCGAGCAGCGAGCGCCGCCCGCCGCCGTCCTCGCACACCACGATCGCGCCGCGCGGGCTGACGACGATGTTGTCCGGATTGTCGGCGTGCGCGCCGCCGGGTGACACGTAGATCGCGGTCAGCAGCTCCTGCCCCGGGACGTAGGCCCACACCGCGCCCTTCCCGGCGTCGCCGCCGGCGGTGTCGACGAGGTACACCACGCCGTCGTGGAAGCAGCAGCCCTCGCCGCGGCCGAAGCGCGCGCCGCCCTCCGCCTCGCCCTGCAGCCAGGGGCCGGACGGTCCGGCGCCGGCCGCCGGCGGGCCGCCGCCCCAGGGCGCGACCAGGCGCTGCGGATCGGAATCCGGCTCGGCGATCGGCACCCACTGCACCGCGTGCGTGTCGCCGGGGCGCACGTCGGCGAGGTCGGCGCGCGCGGTGTCCGCGACCTTCAGCATGTGCAGGCGGCCGCCCTTCTCCAGCGTGCCCGGCGCGCCGCTGCGGTCGTGCGGGGTGAAGCGGTAGAAGCCCGAGTGGCCGGCATTGTCCTCGCTGAGGTAGACGAGCCCGCTGCGCGGGTCCACGGCGGCCGCCTCGTGCTTCATCAGCCCCATGTCGCGTATCGGCAGCGCGCTGGCCGTCCGGGTGGCCGGCACCTCGAACACGTAGCCGTGGTGGCGGGCGCCGATCGCGCCGCCGCGCACGACGGCCTCCTCGCAGGTGAGCCACGAGCCCCACGGGGTGGCGCCGCCGGCGCAGTTGGTCGTGGTGCCCGACAGCGACGCGGCGGCGCCGGTCAGGCGCCCGGCGCGCACGCGCAGCGTGGTCGTGCCGCCGCCAAAGCCCGCGCGGCCGCCGGGCAGCCGGAAGTCGTCGTACCGGGGCGTGGATTCGACGCCGAGAAGCGGCCCCGCGCCGATCTCGTGGTTGCGCACCAGGATCAGCTCGCCGGACCCGGGATCCGCGGCCACCACCGCCATGCCGTCGTGAAGCGGCGGCGTCGGCGTGCCGTCGTCCATCGGGTCGCCGGTCCAGCCGAAGCTGCGGTAGCGGAAGCCCGCCGGAAGGCGCAGCAGTGGAAGTCCCGTCGCCTCGTCGGCGACCGGCGCGAGCGGGCCCAGCCGTTCGCCCGGGCCCGTGGCGGAGGAGGCCGCGGTCTGCCGCGCGAGCAGCCGTTGCAGCGGCGCGGCGAG
>CBDUCN010000399.1:0-4352 GCA_965365655.1 uncultured Gammaproteobacteria bacterium
CGTCCGGGCACCGCGGCCGCGGGCGGTGCGCCGGCACGCGAGTGCGCCGGCGGGCCCTGCGGCCACCGCGCCCGCGATGCGGTGATACGATCCCGCGCCCGAGGCGCCCGGCCACGAGCTTCGCGCGCCGCTTCGCTCCCGGAGACGCCTCCTCCCGATGATCAGGGTCTTTCGCCACTACATTCCCCGATCGCTGCTGATCCTGGGGACCGTGGAAGGGGCGATCCTGGTCGGCGCGGTGTACGTGGCGGTCAGCGTCAACCTCGCCGGCTTCAATCCGACGCCGAAGCTGCTGGTCGGCGCGGTGTGGCCGAAGGCGCTCGGATACGCCGGCCTGATGATGATGATGATGGCCGGCGTCGGGCTCTATCAGCGCGGCCTGCGCGACGACCTGCGCGGCCTGCTGCTGCGCGTGGCAGTCGCCTTCGCGGCCGGCATCGTCGTGATCATCGTCCTCGCGCCGCTGTTTCCGCGGCTGTCGATCGGGCGAACCGCGCTCACCGTGGCCATCGCGCTGTCGATGGTCGGCGTGAGCGTGTTCCGGGCCGTCACCTGGCGCTATGCGGACACCAACCTGTTCAAGCGCCGGGTGCTGGTCATCGGCGCCGGCCCCATGGCCGCCCAGATCGAGAAGCTGCGACGGCGCTCGGACTGGCGCGACGCGATGCTGCTCGGCTTCGTGCACATTCCCGGCCAGCCGGTGGCGGTCGACGAGTCGAAGGTGCACGCGCCCCGCGGCAACCTCGCCGACTACGCACGCAGCCTGAAGGCGGATCAGCTCGTCGTCGCCCTGCGCGAGCGCTCGGAGGTGTTTCCGCTGGAGCAGATCCTCGACTGCAAGATGGCGGGCATTCGCGTGATCGACGCCGCGAGCTTCTTCGAGCAGCAGACCGGCAAGATCAAGATCGACGCGCTCAGCCCGTCGACCATCGTGTTCGCCGAGGGCTTCATCCAGGCGGTGCTGCGCTCCTACACGCACCGGGCCTTCGACGTGGTGGTGAGCGTGGGAATGCTGCTCGTCACGTGGCCGATCATGCTCGCGGCCGCGGTCGCGATCTGGCTCGAGGACGGCCTGCCGGTGCTCTACCGCCAGGTCCGGGTGGGCCGCGACAACCGCCACTTCGCGATCCTGAAGTTCCGCAGCATGAGCACGGACGCGGAGCGCGACGGGATCCGCTGGGCGGTCGCCGGCGACAGCCGGGTCACGCGGGTGGGGCGCTTCATCCGCAAGACCCGCATCGACGAGCTGCCGCAGCTCATCAACGTGATCCGCGGCGAGATGAGCTTCGTCGGGCCGCGCCCGGAGCGCCCCGAGTTCGTGGCCGAGCTGGAGAAGAAGATTCCCTACTACCGGGTGCGCCACCGCGTGAACCCGGGCATCACGGGCTGGGCCCAGATCTGCTATCCGTACGGGGCGTCGGACCGCGACGCGCTGGAGAAGCTGCAGTTCGATCTCTATTACATCAAGAACTACAGCCTGTTCCTGGACCTGATGATCCTGATACAGACGGCACAGGTGATCCTGTGGGGCAAGGGCGCGCGCTGATCGGCCGGGCCTTCCGGGCGGCGCCGCACGGCGCCGGGGTGCGACCGTGCTGACCCCGGACGTGGTCGCGGTCTCCTACGGGCTGGGCGCGCTCGCGTTCGGCGCGTTCACGCTGCTGATGCTCACCGCGTGGCGAGGGCGGCTGCAGGGAGCGCTGCTGGTGGCGGCCTCGGGCGTCTCGACCCTGTGGTGCCTGGCCCACGTGGGCCACGCGCTGGAGGCGATCCCGCCGTTCTGGGCGCTGCAGCTCGGCGAGGCGGTGCGCGACGGGGCGTGGTTCGCGTTCCTGCTGGGGCTGCTCTCGGCGGGCGGCGAGGGCCGCCGGCGCAGCCTGCGCACCGCGATGACGGCGTGCGCGGTGCTGCTCGCGGCACTCGCCGCGGCCAGCGTGCTCGGGGGATTCGGCTGGACCGTGGGGCTCGGCGTGGCGGGCCTCACGCGGCTCACGCTCACCCTCCACCTCGCCGCGGGCGTCGCCGGGCTGGTGCTGGTGCACCAGCTCTTCCGCGACACCCGGGACGAGCACCGCTGGGCGGTGAAGTTCCTGATCTTCGGCCTCGGCGGCCTGTTCGCGTTCGACGTCTACGTGTACTCACTGGGGCTGCTGTTCAACCGTCTCGACGGCGCCTCCTGGGCCGCGCGCGGGGTCGTGAACGCGATCGTCGTGCCGTTTCTCGTGGTCGCGGCGCAGCGCAACCCCACCTGGTCGGTGGAGCTGTTCGTGTCCCGCCACGTGGTCTTCCACTCCACGGCCCTGGTCGCGGTCGGCATCTACCTGATGGCGATGGCCGCCGCGGGCTACTACATCCGGGTCTACGGCGGCGCGCTGGGCGGCGTGGTGCAGGTCGCGTTCCTGTTCCTCGCGCTGATCATGCTGGCCGCGCTGATGCTCTCCGGCCAGGCCCGCGCGCGGCTGCGTGTCTTCCTGAACAAGCACTTCTTCAAGAACAAGTACGACTACCGCGAGGAGTGGCTGAAGTTCACGCAGGCGCTGGACGGCGAGGTGCCGGACAGCCGTCCGGAGGACAACATCGTCAAGGCGTTCGCCGACATCGTCGAGGCGCGCGGCGGCGTGCTGTGGGTGCGCCAGAGCTCCGATCACTACCAGCCGGCCGCGGCCGTCGGCACGGCGCTGCCCGGCGGGGCGGCGCTGCGTCCCGACGCGGCCCTCGCACGCTTCCTCGAGCGCAGCGGCTGGGTGGTGTACCTGGACGAGTTCCAGCGCGAGCCGGGGCGTTACTCCGGACTGGTCCTGCCGGACTGGATCGTCGGCCTTCGCGAGCCCTGGATCATCATCCCGCTGATGCAGGGCCCGGACCTCGTCGGCTTCGTCGTCCTCACGCGCCCGCCGACGCCGCGCTACCTCAACTGGGAGGACACGGACCTGCTGAAGACCTGCGGGCGCCAGGCCGCGAGCCACCTCGCGCTGCTGAAGGTGTCCCAGGCGCTGGCCGACGCGCGCCAGTTCGAGGCGTTCAACCGGCTGTCCGCGTACGTGGTGCACGATCTCAAGAACCTGGTGGCCCAGCTGTCGCTGGTGGTGTCGAACGCGCGCCGCCACATGCACTCGCCGGGCTTCGTTGAAGACGCCATCGATACGGTCGACAATGCGTCGCAGAAGATGACGCGGCTGCTCGCGCACCTGCGCAAGGGGCGCGAGGGGGAGGGACAGGCGCGGGCCGTGAACCTGGTCAGCGTCATGGAGGCCGTGGTGCGCGACCGGGCGGGCACCGCGCCGGCACCCACCCTGGATGCGGGCGGGCATTCCTTGACGGTCGTCGCGGATCCGGACCGTCTGGCTTCCGTGCTGGAGCACCTGGTGCAGAATGCCCAGGAGGCCACGCCGGACGACGGCAGCGTCACGGTGCGCGTGCGTCACGACGGCTCGGCGGCGCAGGTGGACGTGGTGGACACCGGGTGCGGCATGGACCCCCGCTTCATCTCGGAGCGCCTGTTCCGCCCCTTCGACACCACCAAGGGGAACGCCGGAATGGGTGTGGGCGTGTACGAGACACGCGAGTTCGTGCAGGCGGCCGGAGGCACCCTGGACGTGGAGAGCACCCCGGGCCGGGGGACCACGTTCCGCGTGCGTCTGCCGCTGGAGGCGCCGGTGCCGGAAGCGACCACGGCGGCCGGGGAGCCCGGCGGCCCCGTCGAGGTGCACAGATGACGGAGGTTCGGTGAGCGCGAGTAAGCAGGGAAAGCCGCGGCTGCTGGTCGTGGAGGACGACCCGGGGCTGCAGAGCCAGCTCAAGTGGTGCTTCGAGGACTACGACGCGCGCGTGGTGGGCGACCGCGAGGCCGCGATCAGCGCGCTGCGGCGCTTCGAGCCGCCGGTGGTGACGCTGGACCTCGGGCTGCCGCCGGACCCGGCGAACGCGTCGGAGGGGCTCAAGCTGCTCGAGGAGATCCTCGCGCTGGCGCCGGGCACCAAGGTGGTGGTGGTCACCGGCAACGACGACCGCGAGAACGCGGTGCAGGCGGTCGCGATGGGCGCCTACGACTTCTACCAGAAGCCGGTGGACCCGGACATCCTGAAGCTGATCGTCGACCGCGCCGCGGCGCTGCACGCGCTCGAGGCGGAGAACCGCCGCCTCGCGGACGCAACCCGCGCGTCGCCGCTCGAGGGCGTGATCGCGGTGAGCGCCGAGATGGGCCGGGTGTGCCGGATGATCGAGAAGGTCGCGCCCACCGACGCCAGCGTGCTGCTGCTCGGCGAGAGCGGCACCGGCAAGGAGCTGCTCACCAACGCGCTGCACGATCTGAGCGGGCGCAGCGGCAAGCGCTGCGTGGTCATCAACTGCGC
>CBDUCN010000400.1:0-4350 GCA_965365655.1 uncultured Gammaproteobacteria bacterium
GGCGAGATGGTGCACGCGCTGCTCGCGGAGGCGGAGCGGGCGCGTCCGTTCGCGTGCGTGGACCTTCACAACACGTCGGGCGAGAACCCGCTGTACGCGTGCGTGCACCGCATGGACGACGCCAGCCTCGCGCTGGGGCGCGCGTTCAGCGAGCGCCTGGTGCTGGTGACCCGTCCCGACACGCTGCTGTCGCGCGCGCTGTCGCGGATCGCGCCGGCGGTGACGCTGGAGTGCGGCAAGCCGGGCAACGCCGCGGTGACCGCCCGCCTCGCGGCGTACCTCGAGCAGCTGATGTCGCTGGACAGCCTGGATGCCCACCATCCGTCGGCCGGCGTGCGCGGCTTCGAGGTGCTGAGGGCGGTGGCCACGGTGCGCGTGCCGGACGATCTGAGCTTCAGCTTCGAGGACGACGCGGCGGACCTGCGCTTCGTGTCCGGCCTGGACGCCCACAACTTCAACCTGCTGCCGGGGGGTACCCCCATCGCGTTCGTGCGCCCGGGCAGCGCGGCCCGCCTCGAGGTCACGGACGAGGAGGGGCGCGACGTGAGCGAGCGCTATTTCCGCCACGCCGCCGGCGCGCTGGTCACGGCGGCGCCGATCATCCCCTCCCTGCTCACGCCGAACGAGCGCATCATCCGCCAGGACTGCCTGTGCTACGTGATGGAGCCGCTGTGATCGCCGCCCGCCGTCGCCGCGGCATCGCGCCAGCGCGCCGCCGGGCCGGCGCGGTCACGATCCTTCGCCCGGTGACGAGGAGGTCACGCCCATGGACGACCCGCTGAGCATCGAGCGCTGCGGCACCTCCGCCGTGCTCACCATCGACCGCGCCGATGCGGGCAACAGCATCAGCGCGGAGGTCATCGCGGCGCTGGAGGCGTTCTTCGACGAGGCGGCGGACGATTCCGAACTGCGGGCGGTGGTCATCACCGGCGCCGGCGATCGCTTCTTTGCCGCCGGCGGCGACGTGAAGCGTTACCGCGAGCTCGCGAGCCGGGAGCAGCTGCGCGCGGCCTTCGAGCGCCCGCGGCGGCTGATGGACACGATCGAGTCGTTCCCGCACCCGGTGATCGCCGCGGTGAACGGCTGGGCGCTGGGCGGCGGCGCGGAGCTGATGCTCGCGTGCGATCTGCGCGTGATCGCGCCCGCGGCAAAGGTGGGCTTTCCGTACGTGAAGCTGTCGCTGACGCCCGGCTGGTACGGCGCCGAGCGGCTGGTCGCCGCGGTCGGGGAGACCGCGGCGCGAAACCTGCTGCTG
Source organism: uncultured Gammaproteobacteria bacterium (assembly GCA_965365655.1). Classification (GTDB taxonomy): domain Bacteria; phylum Pseudomonadota; class Gammaproteobacteria; order HK1; family HK1; genus JBFHNV01. Next base: position 1,256 of record CBDUCN010000400.1, read on the forward strand.
CGCGGCGAGCCGGTGGACGCCGTGGAGGCGTTGCGCATCGGGCTGGTCAGCGAGATCGCGGGCGAGGAGGGGGCGCGTGCGCGCGCACTCGAGCTGGCCGCCGAGCTCGCGTCACGGGCGCCGCTCAGCATGGGCGCGACCAAGCGGGTGCTGCTCGCGGTGCGCACCGAGAGCGGCAGCCGGATGCGCGCGATCGCCGATCGCGAGTTCGAAGACCTGTGGATGAGCGAGGACCACCGCGAGGCGGAGGCGGCCTTCGCGGAGAAGCGCGACCCCACGTTCCGCGGGCGCTGATGCCGCGCACCCGCCGGGCCGGGATGGCCTGGCCGGAAAAAAACCGCCCTCTGGATGGAGGGCGGGGGACGGGGATGTCCGGAAGTCCGGACGGAAGCAGCGCCGCGCGGTGGAGAGAGAGGCCGCTCTCGCGGCCGCCGCGGGCGCGAGGAGAGCCGGTTTCAGTCCAGCCCGAGGTCGCGCCGCAGCGCTCGGCCCAGGCCGGGGGCGGTGTTGCCGAGCGGGAGCAGCGATCCTTCGAGGACGGCGAGCACCTCGCCGAGAAGGTCGCGCAGTCGGCTCGTGTCCGGAGTCGTCGCGAAGCTCGCGCGGCGGTCCTGCATGCGCTCTTCGATCTGGTAGAGGGTCAACGCGGTCATGATTGAGTTCCTTTCAATTGAAAATCTCATCCTTCGATGAGATTTGCTCTGTTAATCGCTCGGGTGAGGCTGCAGATTATTTGCGCTAGAGTTTCGTGACAAGCGATACTTTCTCAGCGAAATGTTGAAATTTGCTCAGGATCACACGCCATGAGACGCCTTCCGCCGTTGAACGCCGTTCGCGCTTTCGAGGCCGCCGCCCGACGCGGCAACTTCAACCTCGCCGCGGAGGAGCTGAACGTCACGCCGTCCGCGATCAGCCATCAGGTGCGCGGACTGGAGGAGTTCTTCGGCGTGAGGCTGTTCCGCCGCCGCGGGCGCAACGTCGAGCTCACCGCCAAGGCCCGGGACTTCCTGCGTTCGGTCACTCAGGCGCTGGACCAGATCAACGCCGCCAGCCAGCGGGTGATGCGACGACCCGAGGGCAACCTGCTCAACATCGCGGTGTCCCCGACCTTCGCGACGGGCTGGCTGGTGCCGCGGATGTCGGAATTCCAGGTGGACCATCCGGAAATCGAGATCCGCATGTGCACCACGATGAACCTGATGGATTTCGACGAGTCGGACATCGACCTCGCGATCAACTACAACGCCGGCGACTTCCCCGCCGGCCTGGTGCACCGCAAGCTGATGTCGGAGCACTGCGTGCCGGTGTGCAGCCCGCGCTACATCGAGGAGCACGGTCCGCTGCGCACTCCGTCGGACATCCGCAACTGCACCCTGCTGCACGCGTTGCCGCGGATCGGCCAGTGGAGCAACTGGCTGGAGGTCGCGGGGGTGACCGGCGTGGACGGGGTGCGCGGACCGAAGTTCCAGAGCACCCCGCTGGCGCTGGAAGCGGCCAAGTCGGGGCTCGGCGTCGCGATCGCGAACCTCGAGTTCGTCGAGGACCACATCCGCCAGGGCAGCCTGGTGGCGCCCTTCGAGGTGGAGGTGCCGAGCGAGAGCGGCTACTACCTGGTGTACCCCGAGGACCACGCCGCGGAGCCCAAGGTCCAGGCCTTCCGCGAGTGGATGCTGTCGAAGCTCGAGCGCGAGCACCCGGAGCGCTTCGGGCTGCTGGAACCCGTCTGAGCCCCGCGCCGGGCCGCGAGGGCCCGGCCGCGTCCCCGTCCGTCCGCCGATGCCGGGCTGCCGTCCGGAACGCTGGCCGGCGCGTGCGGTGCCTCCGCGCCCGCTCGCCCGGCGGTGCGTCCGGCACCGTTGTATACGCATTGTCCATGTTTCTCAGATGTAATGCTTGACTGGTGGCAGCTTTTGTCTAGACTGAGTCCAACTTCAAATCGACGGGAACTGTTCGCATCGCCCGTCCCCATCTTTCCGGAGGACTCATGGACATTTCTGCTGCGCGCGACGACCTGGCCGACGAGCTGGGCGTGGACGACGAGATTGCCGACGGCTTCCAGGAGCTGAGCTTCGACGAGGAGTCGAAGGAGCAGGAAGACTCCTTCATGGCGGAGTTCCAGGGGATGCCGGAGCTGGAGGACGGTGCCGGCGCACGCCACAACCCGTTCCTTCGCATCGCCTACGGCCGCAAGCTGCTCGACTACGAGCAGGAGCGCGAGCTGGGCCGCCGCCTGGCCGACGGCCGCGTCGCGATGACCGACGCGCTGTCCGCGTTCCTGCCCTGCGTCTCGCACCTGATCACGGAGTGGGACAAGGCGGTGCTCGGGGAGCGTTCGCCGGGCGAGGTGCTGCAGTGGCCGTCGGGCGCTCCGAGCCAGGGTGACGCGGAGGGCGGTGCGAAGAAGGGCAACGGTCCGAATGCCCGCCAGCGCATGGCGTCGCTGTCCATGCTGCACAGCTGCCTGCGCCAGGAAGATGGCGATCCGGGCCTGGTCGCGGCGATGGACCTGCGCGCGGCCTTCTCCGACGCCGCGCCCGCGTTCAGCATGCTTTGCGAGCTGCAGGAGGTCGCCCGCGATGCGCTGGACGCCGCGCCGGCCCGCTTCCGCGGTCGGGCGGATCTGGAGCGCGCGCTCGAGCGGGCGGCGGCGGCGCGGATGCGCTTCCAGGAGGCCCGCCGCGTGATGCTGGAGTCGAATCTGCGGCTGGTGTTCTCGATCGCCGGCAAGTTCGTCAACAACGGCATCGGCTACGACGACCTCGTGCAGGAAGGGTCGATCGGCCTGCTGCGCGCGATCGAGAAGTTCGAGCCGGCGCTGGGCTTCAAGTTCTCCACCTACGCCAGCACCTGGATCTGGCAGGCGGTGACCCGCGCGATCGCGAACCAGCGGCGCACGGTGCGGGTTCCGGCGCACATCCACGACAAGATGATCCGCGTGCGCGGGATGGCCGCGCGCATCTACCAGGAGACGGGCCGCGAGCCGAGCGTCGCCGAGCTCGCCGAGCTGTGCGACCTGAGCCCGGAGGTCGTGGAGCGGGCTCTGAACGCCGCCAACCGCTCGATGTCCCTGGACGCGCCGGTGCGCGCCGGCGAGG
>CBDUCN010000401.1:0-4342 GCA_965365655.1 uncultured Gammaproteobacteria bacterium
GCCGGCTCCCGCGTCGCGGCGCGCCCCGGACGACGAAGCGGGCCACGACGCGGAGGTCGATGGCGAGGTCGGTGGCGAAGTCGGTGGCGAAGTCGATGACGATGCCACTGACGCCGCCGCGCGCAGCCGCCTGCGGCTGCGCACGACAGCCCAGCCGATCGCGCCGTCACACCACCGCGTCGGCCCGCAGTCGTGCGACCTCCTCCGCCGAGCAGCCCAGCTCGCCGAGGATCTCCGCCGTGTGCTCGCCGAGGTCCGGCGTCGCGCGCGTGACGCGCTCCGGCGTGCGCGACAGGTTGATGGACTGGCCGAGCAGGCGCAGCGTGCCGAGGCGCGGGTGGTGGAACTCGGGCGTCATCGCGAGCGTGCGCACCTGCGGGTCGGCGAAGGTCTGGTCCACGGTGTGGATCGGCCCGCACGGCACGCCCACGCGCTCGAGCAGCGCGACGATCTCGTCCGACGTGAAGCGCCGCGTGTGCTCGCCGATGCTCGCGTGCAGCGGCTTGCGGTGCTCGGAGCGGCTGTCCTGGTCGCGATAGCGCGCGTCCTCGAGCAGCTCCGGGGCCTCGAGCGCCTCGCACAGCCGCGCGAACAGGTGATCCGCCGAGGCCTGGATGTTGACCTGCCCGTCGCGGGTCGGGAACACGCCGGTCGGGATGCTGGTCGGGTGGTCGTTGCCGGCCTGCCCCGGCACCTCGCCCGCGACCAGGTAGCGCGCGGCCTGGAAGTCCATCATCGCGAGCTGCGCCTCGAGCAGCGAGGTGTGCACCCACTGCCCGTGACCGGAACGCTCGCGCTCGAACAGCGCGAGCAGGATCCCCAGCGCGAGGTGGAAGCCCGCCGACAGGTCCGCCATCGGCACGCCGGCGCGCACCGGCCCCTGGCCGGGCAGCCCGGTGACCGACATGAAGCCGGACAGCCCCTGCGCGATCTGATCGAGGCCCGGGCGCTTCGCGTACGGGCCTTCCTGGCCGAAGCCGGAGATGCTGCCGTACACGATGCGCGGGTTCTCCTTCGCGACCGCGTCGTAGTCGATGCCCAGGCGGTGCTTCACGTCGGGGCGGAAGTTCTCGACCACGACGTCCGCGCCGCGCGCGAGCCGCATGAACAGCTCCCGCCCGCGTGGCTGCTTCAGGTCCAGCGTGAGGCTGCGCTTGTTGCGGTGCAGGTTCTGGAAGTCGAAGCCGTCGCGGTTGCCGCCCAGCGTCTCCTTGCCGGCCCCCGGCGGGCGCTCGATCTTGATCACGTCCGCACCCCAGTCGGCGAGCTGGCGCACGGCGGTGGGACCGGCGCGCGCACGGCACAGATCCAGGACCTTGACTCCGGTGAGCGGCATGGACGATCTCCTGCGGTGGGTGGCGGCGGGTCCGCCCGCGGCCGGTGGCTCGAATCGTCGGCGCCGGCACGAGGGCCGGCCGCGCGCACAGGTTACGCGCCGCGGTCGCCGTGCAGGGCGCCCGGCCCGAGACGCGAGAACGCGACGCGCCCGAGCAGCCCGACCAGCGCCACGTGCGCGAACGCGAGCGCCCACCCGCGCGCCGACATGCCGCCCGCCGCGTCGAGCAGCGCGCCCATGATCACCGGACCGAGCAGGCCGCCCCCGTAGCCCAGCATCGAGTGCAGCGCGAGCGTCGCGCCGCGCCGCCCGGGCGGCGCGTTGCCCGCCGCGCCGGCGGTGAGCGACGACGAGTCCAGCCACACCAGGACGCCGTACAGCGCGACGCCGAGCGCCGCCGGCCAGTAGCCGAGCGTGCCGGCCCAGCCGAGCGCGAACGCCATCGCGGCCGACGCGAGCATCGCGCCGCGCACCAGGCGGCCCCGCCCGAAGCGGATCGCGAGCTCGTTGCCTGCGACGCTGGCGCCGGTGCCCAGAAGGCCCATCAGCGTGGTCACCGCGACCGGACCCAGCCACGCCGGCGCGCCGCCCGTTTCGGCCGCGACGAACGCGAGGAACGCGACCGCCCAGCCGCGCAGCGCGTTCATCTCCCAGGTGTGCACGCAGTAGGCCGCCGAGTACGCGAGCGCCGCCCGGTTCGCGAGCACCGGCCGGAAATCGGGCAGCCATCCCGCGCCCGGCACCGGCTTCGCGGGCGCGGCCGGCGGCACCAGGCGCCACGCGATCAGCCACGCCGCGAGCGCGCAGCCGGCGGCCGCGGCGAACGCGCCCTGCCACCCGATCGCCGCCTCCAGGCTGCCGGCGAACGCGAACGACACCGCGCCCGACACGCCCACCGACGCGGCGTGACCGGCGACCGCGCGCGACATCATGCGCTCGTCCACGCGGTCGGCCAGCAGCTTGAGCCCGGTCATGTACGTGCCGGCCCAGCCCACGCCGGCCAGCACGCGCAGCGCGAACGCGCTCGCGGCGCCGTCGGCCAGCAGCGCGAAGCCGGCATGCGACAGCGTGGTCAGCGCGACGCCGAACAGGTAGACGCGGCGCGGGTCCACGCGGTCGGTGAGCCCGACCAGCACCGGCACCGCGAGCATGTACGCGCCGTAGAACGCACCGGTGATCCAGCCGGCCTCGGCGTTGTCCATCGGCCAGCGCTCGAGAAAGCCGGGCAGCAGCGCGGGCCACGCGTACGCGCCGATCTGCGCCAGCACCTGCGCCGCGCAGACCAGTGCGACGAGGCGCGCGGGCGGCGGGCCGTGCTCGGCGGCGATGGACATGGCGGCTCACGATCCGACCGGGACCAGCGCGCGACGCTCGCACGCCGCGGCGCGCGTGGGAAGACCTCGACGGGCGTCCGCCGAACGCGAGCCGGCCAATCCCGGTGCTGCCGGCGGGTCGGCAGGCTGCGGGAGGCCACGCTTTCGGGGAGGCAGACCCGGATTCGACAGGATGTCGAGTGTCGACGGCCTGCTACCATCACTGCCGCCGGCCGCGAACGACCCCGCCCGCGGTCGCACACGGAGACGATCGCCCATGGGCCTCGAGCTGGTCCCGATCGACGGCACCTTCGCCCGCGAGGTGCGCGGCGTCGCGCTGTGGGAGCCGGGCGACACGGCGGCGCTGCGCGACGCGTTCGCGCGCCACCCGCTGCTCGTGTTTCGCCGCCAGTCCCTCGGCGAGGACGAGCTGCTGGCCTTCGGCAGCGCGCTGGGCCGCCCGGAGCGCTACGTGGAGCGCAGCTGGTGGTCGCGCCGGCCCGAGGTGTCGGTCGTGTCCAACCTGCGAAACGGCCGCGGCGAGCCAATCGGCGGGCTGTCGTCGAAGGCGCTCGAGTGGCACACCGACCAGTCCTACAACGCGGTGCCGATCACCGGCTGCTTCCTGTACGCGCAGGTGGTCCCCGCGCACGGCGGGCACACGAGCTGGGCGGACCTGTACGGCGCGTACGACGCGCTGCCCGCCGATCTCGCGCGCCGCGTGGACCGTGCGATCGGCACCTTCAGCTACGCCGCGCGTACGCGCTCGGTGATCCCCGGCGCCGACGGCGCCGCCGTGAACCAGAGCTACGACGAGCGCATCCGCACGACGCCGGACGTGCGTCACGCGCTGGTGCACGCGAGCCCGCTCACCGGGCGCAAGGCGCTGTACATCGACCCGGGCACGCTGGTGGCCATCGACGGCATGCCCGACGACGAGGCGCAGGACCTGTTCGCGGCGCTGCTGCGGCACGCGACGCGCAGCGGCAACGTGTATCACCATGCGTGGCAGGTCGGCGACCTGGTGCTGTGGGACAACGCCGTCACGCTGCACCGGCGCGACGCGTTCGACGACGCGGACGCGAGGCTGATGAAGCGCATGATCATCCGCCTGCCGGGCGACGCGCACATCGTGCCGGCGGCGTGTTAGCAGGCTGTTGAATTTCGACAGCCTGCTAACGGCACAGGGATGTGCCGCCATGAATCGATCACGCACGTGATTGATTCATGGAGCGAGCGGGAGACCGCGTCTTCCGCGAGGCGAGTTGAAATTCGACAGGATGTCGAATTTCAACAGCCTGTTAGCGCGATGGTGAAGGAGCGCGTCCTGCGCGCGCCGGCCCGCAACTGGAGACACGCATCGTGACCACCCGCCTCGGAGACGGATTCGAGAAGCACGCGATCGGCCAGTCCGTGCCGCGCAGCGAGGACCCTCGCCTGCTGCGCGGCGACGGGCGCTACACCGACGACGTGAACCTGCCCGGGCAGGCCCACGCCCACGTGTTCCGCTCACCGTTCGCCCACGCGCGCGTGACGCGCCTGGACGTCAGCGCCGCGCGCGCGGCACGCGGGGTGCTGGCGGTGCTCACCGCGGAGGACCTCGAAGCCGCCGGCTGCAACGCGATGTTCTTCGCGCGGCCGCTGAAGAACCGCGACGGCAGCGACATGCGCACGCCGCGCCGCCCGGTGCTCG
>CBDUCN010000402.1:0-4314 GCA_965365655.1 uncultured Gammaproteobacteria bacterium
TCGCTGCTCTCGCCCGGAGGCCTGCTCGGCAATCTCTCCTACGTGCTGCTGATCGTCTCGATGGCGATGCGCGACATGTTCTGGCTGCGGCTGATCGCGATCGGTTCCGGGCTCACCGGGATCGCGTACGACGCCTGGTGGCTGCACAATCCGGTCGGCGTGTTCTGGGAGAGTTGCTTCACTCTGGTCAACGTCGTCCAGTGGGGATTGCTGCTCCGTGAGCGCAAGCGCGTCGCGCTGACGCCCGACGAGTCACGCCTCAAGCTGTTCCTGTTCCCGAGCATCTCCGACGGCGCGTTCCGCCGGCTGCTCGGCATCGCCACGCTGCACGAGGCGCCGCGGGGAACCGTGCTGATCCGACAGGGCGAGCGCGTGGAGCGCCTGATCGTGCTCACCGACGGGGTGGCCGACATCCAGGTCGGTGAGACCGTCGTCGCGACCTGCCGCGCCGGTGATCTGGTGGGCGAGCTCAGCCTGGTCAGCAACAGCCCCGCGACCGCGACGGTGACGACGCACACCGACGCGCGGTACTTCTCGTTCGAACAGCTCGCGGTGCGCGCGCTGCTCGAGCGCTCCGAGGAGCTGAGCCGGGCGTTCTCGACGATGCTGAGCGCGAATCTCGCGAAGAAGCTGGTGCTCACGAACGAGAGCGTGTCGCGGTAGCGCGCGGCCCCGGCTCGGCGAGACGACGCAGTGAGCGGGTGCCGGCTGTACACGTCAGGAACCAGCTCGACGAGCCGGCGCTCGGCAACGCGGGCCTGCTGGTGGACGTCAGCATCGAGTGCGCCACCGACCTGAACATCCAGCGCCCGCACGACCTGGTGCAATGCCGGCGCGATTCGATCAGACACTTCAGCGCCTCGTCCGTGTGCAGCGGGACACGGTGGAAGTGCGAACGCTCGCCGGCGAAGGTGTGGACGCCCTCAGCTGCGAGGATGTGCAGGTGGACACTCAGGTTGAGCGCCGAGTCGAACCTGTGCACGAAGGTCACGAGGCCGGTCTCGGTGCCAGCCGTGCGCCCGGCCCGCATTTGCCCTCGGGATTGATCCCGGTCACGGGAATGGAGTTCCTGATGTGGCAAAAGGGCGGCGAGCCGGCGAGACGCCGGTCGCGACGGACGGCGGCGGCGCCGGCACCGTGCAATCTCGCCGCCCGCGCGAGCCCGTGGCCGACCGGCCACGTCGCGAGGGCACCACGGCAAGCCGGAGGTGAGCGATGACGGTCCGCAGAATCTCGTGTCTTCTCGCGCTGCTCGCCGGCCTCGCGGGGTGCGCGACACCCGGCCCCGCGCCCGGCGGCTGGGGCTGGAAGCTCGCCACCGATGCCGACGACGTGATGCGCTTCCTGAACGGGACCGGCGCCTACACGACGCCCGTCAGCGACGCGCGGATCTCGGCCATCTGGAAGGACGGTCACGCGGAGTTCGTCGTCTTCTACCAGCGTCGGGCCGCGGCACCTGCCGGCGGCTGGGGCTGGAAGCTCGCGACCACGCCAGGCGACGCGCTGGCGTTCCTGAACGGCACCGGCGCCTACGCGCACCCCGTGCGCGACGCGCAGATCGCGGCGCTGCGCACCGCGAGCCACACCGCCTTCTACGTGTTCTACCGCTCGCTCCCGGCGGGGGAGAGCCCCGCGGCGAGTTGGGGCTGGAAGCGAGCCCCCGATGCCCAGGACGCGATGGCCTTCCTCAATGGCACTGGTGCGTACAGCCATCCGGTGACCACCGCCCGGATCGTCGCCTACGACGTCGACGGCCGCGACGAGTTCGTGATCTTCTACCAGCGCGCGACGCACGGCGTCGCGATCGCCAACTGGCGCTGGAAGCTCGCGACCACCGTCGAAGATGCCTTCGACTACGTGAACGGAAGCGGCGCCTATGCCGCCCCGGTGGCCGGGTTCGAAGCCTCGGGCATGTGGAAGGGCACGCACGCGCGACACCACGTGTTCGCGAACCAGGGCACCCGGATCTGGATCCAGGGCCCGCTCGAGAACGAGCGCTTCGTCCAGGGCGAGCCGATCACCCTGCGCGCGCTGGTGACCAGCGACACGCCGCTCGACGGCAACGCGGTGAGCTGGCGCTCGAGCGTGGACGGCGAGCTGGGCAGCGGCGGGTCGCTGATCGCGAGTGGGATCGCGCCCGGCGCGCATGCCCTCGAGGCGGCCGGCTACAGCACGAGCGCCACGGTAGCGGCGCGCGTCCACGGCGACCTCGGCGAGCTGTACGCGGCCGAGCCGTCGCCGGCCGAGGTGGCGCGGATCCAGAGCGAGTTCACGCTGAGCTTCGTCGACGGCACCGGCAGCGACGAAGCGTGGAGCGCGTACGGCGCGGCCTTCGATCAGTCGTCCACCGATCCGACCCGGCTCGCCATCGCGGCGAAGCTGGACGTGGCGCGTCACCAGGCCTTCGCCGAGCCGCTGCCGTTCACGGCGGGCGCGTCCCTGATGGACCACCTGAAGGCCACGGTGAACAGCTTCACCGTGCGCTTGGACTGCGGCTCGAGCACCGGCGGCGGCGGCGGGATCTCGGTCAATCGCAACATGAGCGTGTGGGACGCCCGCGCGTCCGGCTCCGCGGCCGATCCCGACGCGTGCAAGTCCCCGTTCGCGAGCCCCGGCCTCAACCCGTATGTCAGCCCCGTCTACCTGATCGTGCACGAGGCTCGCCACAGCGAGCCCGGCGATCCGGGTCACGTGAGCTGTGACGGTGCGTCGAACCGCGATCCCGGCCTCGAGGCCGGGAGCGGACACGCCTGGGCGGCGCTCTATACGATGTGGGTGTACAAGTACGGGCTCTACGATCCTCCCGCGGTGAAGACCCATGCGCGAGACATTGCCCGGACCCTGCTCTCGAGCCGGTTCTGCTCGCCGCCCACGCACTCCAATCCTCTGGTGCAGGCCATCGTCGACGAGTTGCTCGCTCCGTGACGTCCATCGGCCGCCGCTGACGCGACACCGGTCCGGGCATGCGGTGCGCTGACGGCGGCGGCTAGCGTCGACCAGCGCGCCGCCGAGTGGCGACGGTGGGCGCGCCGTCCCGCCGATGATCGTCCCGGGCTACAAGGCGGAGGCGAAGGCCCGGGAGCGTACTCGGACACCCACTTTTCATCGACCCATGGCGGCTGCCTACATCGGTGGGCGTCAGGGTCGATTTTCTCCTCCGGTCGGCGGCGGCAAGGTTGCCCCATGGCCTACCCCCGGCATCTGCTCGTCCCACCGGATGCCCCCGGCATCTACCACTGCGTCTCGCGCTGCGTGCGCCGCGCCTTCCTCTGCGGCGAGGACGCGGTCACCGGGCGCTCGTTCGAACATCGAAAGCAGTGGCTCGAGGAACGCATTCTCGAGCTCGGCGGGTTGTTCGCCGTCGCCGTGCACGCCTATGCCGTGATGAGCAACCACCTGCACGTGGTGCTCGAGGTCGAACCACGGGCGCCGGAGGGCTGGTCTGACGAGGAGGTCGCCCGGCGCTGGCTCTCGCTGTGCAGCGCCGCCTCCGAAGTCGATCAGCCGCTGGACGTCCGAGTCCGCCATCTGGCCGGGCAACCCGAACGGCTAGCCGTGCTGCGCGAGCGCCTCGGCTCGTTGAGCTGGTTCATGCGCTTCCTCAAGGAGCCCATCGCGCGGCGCGCGAACCGCGAGGACGACTGCACCGGGCGGTTCTGGGAAGGACGCTTCAAGACCCAGGCCCTGCTCGATGATCCAGCCGTGCTCGCGTGCATGGTCTACGTCGACCTCAACCCTCTTCGCGCTGGCGCGAGCGCCCGCCCGGAGCAGGGACCGCACACCTCCTGGCACCGACGCTGCCTCGGGCGATGCAGTCCGCATACCCCGCTCGCGCCACTCGCCGCGGGAGTTCAGTGCGAACTACCGGGGATGACTCTCGGCGCCTATCGCGAGCTCATCGACTGGACCGCCCGGGCACTACATTGCCAGGACAGCGACACTCCCACAGCACCCACCCCCGCGGTCGTGCGCCGCCTGCGGTTGAGACCCCAGCAGTGGCTGGTGCAGGTGCCGGCCACCGAGAGCCGGTACTGGCGCGCCATAGGAGCTTCCCAGACGTTGGTCGAGTACGCCACGCGCCTGGGGCAGCGCTGGCTGCGCGGGATCGGGACTGCGCGCACGTTCGAAACGATGCCCGACACGTCCTAGGGCGCCGCCGCGGGGCTGTTCCGCGCAACGCCCGCCCCGGCTGATCACGCCGGGAATTCATCTTGCTTCCACCGAAGCGACGGAGCGCTTCGGAACGCACGTCCCAACGGCTCAGTCGCGAATCCGGCAAGTATTCACCCGCAGCGCGATGTCGTTCGCGCCAGA
>CBDUCN010000403.1:0-4295 GCA_965365655.1 uncultured Gammaproteobacteria bacterium
GCCGGGCACGGCTCGAAGAACATCTGCCCCGGCACCACCTCGAAGAGATCGCCGCGGCGGAAGCACTCGATCGCGTCGCGCACCACGGCGGCGTACTCGCCCGGCGCGTGGTCGCACGCGCTCTCGACGTCGCGGGCCGGCGCGTACGGCGTGCGCTCGCCGTCGCACGGCAGCGTGTCAGTGGAGCGGCCCGCGACCTCGAACTCGTAGCAGTGGGTATGAGCCAGCTCCCGGCGGTGGTCCACCACCAGCACGCGGTCGGGCAGGTAGAGCACCAGGTCGCGGTCCGACGGGTCCCGGGGCAGGCGCAGGCGCGTCGGCTCGAACTGGAACGCCAGCTCGTAGCCGAACGCGCCGTAGAAGCCCAGGTAACGCTCGTCGGGATCGCCGAACAGCGCGACGATGCGGCGCAGCACCGAGAACACGGTCGGCTGACGGCTGCGCAGCTCTTCCGGGAACCACTGGTCGCTGTCGCGCACCCGGGCGTGCACGGTGTCGCCGTCGCGCTCGAGGGCCGCGACCGCGTCCAGCTCCGCGAGGGCCGCGTGCACCGGGTCCAGCAGCAGCGCGCCGCGCGCGTTGAGGGCGCGCACGGTGACCTGCCGGCCGCGCGCCGCGAGCTCCAGCGGCGGATCCACGAAGCCGATGTCCCAGCGCGTGTAGCGCCCGGGGTACTCGAAGGACGACGCGAGGAGCACGCCGCGGCGCTCGTCCAGCGCGGTGCGGATGCCCTCGGCGGCGTTCTCGTAGCGTTCCGCGCGCCGGGTGCGGCGCACGCGCACTCCGCCGGCGGTGACGTAGTCGCGGATCTCGCTCTGGCTCATGACTTCTCTCGTCGTCGGGGGCACGCACGCCCCGGGAACGGTCCGGTCGGGCGGCGGAGAACGCGGGACGGGTGAGGAGCTTCAGCAGGAACCCGGACCGCGCTTCTCAGCAGGCGGCCCGGTGTGGATGCGCAGACGCGCGGGACGCCCCGATCAGCGGGGGCGCCACCAGCCGCGGGGCGGGAATGCGGTCACGCGATCCATGCGTGGCATGAGACAACGGGCCCCGGCGGGTGTCAAGACGGTGCATGCGGCGCGCAACGGGCTGATCTGGATCAATTCTCTCGTTCCCGGTGGCCCTACCGTGCGAGCATCGGGTGCCTGGCGCAGGCGACGTGCAGATCGCCGCGCTCCCCGGTCCGAGGAGGATTCGTCATGGTGCAGTTCGTCGACGCGCTGATCGAGTACTGCGAGGTGCAGCGCAAGTTCGTTCACCTCGAGCGCACGCAGCGCACCTGCGCCCGCGCGGAGCGCTGCGAGGAGCCGATGGCGTGCCCGCTGGCGTGCTACTTCCGCCGCGATCGGGCCGCCGCGCGTCCCGCGCGGGCCTTCGAGCTCGGCTACGAGTAGGCGCTCCGGGGCTCGCGGCGTTCCTTCAGGCGTCGCATGCGGGCCGCGCGACGCGGCTGCGGGCAAGTGCGAGCAGCGCCGGCAGGAACAGCAGGTTCACCGCGAGCACGCACACCACGCCCAGGCACAGCAGCTGGCCCAGCGAGGCCAGCCCCAGATGGCGTGACAGCGCGAGGGTCCCGAAGCTCGCGAGGGTGGTGAGGCCGCTCAGCAGCACCGCGCGCGCGGTGTACGACTCCAGGATCGGCGCCTGCGGTGCAGACGTCAGCGCGCGGTGCACCAGGTGGATGCTGGTGTCGACGCCGATCCCGAGCAGCAACGGCAAGACGATCACGTTCGCGAAGTCCAGCCGCACGCCCAGCAGCGCCGCCGCGCCCAGCGTCAGCATGCAGGCCAGCGCCAGCGGCAGCGCGACCAGCGCGGTCGCGCGCAGGCTGCGGTGCGCGAGCCACACCAGGCCCACGACGGCGCCGAAGGCGAGGGCGGTGGCCAGCGCGAACGCGTCGACCACCAGCGCGCCGAGGCGGTGTATCACGTAGGCCTCGCCGAACGCGCCGGGAGCCACCGACAGCACCTGCTCCACGAAGCGGGCCAGCTCGCGCCGCTCGGTGAGGTCGCCGGCGGGCAGCACCTCCAGGCGTTCGCTGCCGTCGCGGGCGCGCACCAGCGCGGCCAGCTCGGGCGGCAGCGTCGCCGGCGTCACCGCCTCGGCGGCGAGCAGTGCCTCCACGTCGGCGAGCCGTTCCTCGAGCCCGTCCAGCAGGCGCGACTGCAGGTCCGACGCGGCGGCGCGCGCCCGTGCCGGGTCGCGGGCGGCCAGCGCGGCCGCGGCGGCGCGCGCCTCGTCGGCAAGCGCATCGGCTGACGGCGTGCCGCCGCGGTCCGCCTCACGCCCCGGCGGGCGCAGCGCGTGCGCGAGGGTCAGCAACGCCTCGCGTATCTCGTCCACGTCCAGCGGCGGTCGCGGCCGCTCCGTGCGCGCCGGCGAGGCGGCCAGCGCCGCGTCGTCGATCATCGCGAGCTTGCGCGTCTGATCCCCGGGCAGGTAGTCCGCGGCCGTGCGAACGTCCGCGACGCTGTCCAGCGCGCGCAGCCGCCGTGCCTTCGCGGCCGCATCGTCGTGCGGCGCGACGAGAACGTTCATGTTCCAGGTCACGCCGTCGCGCTCGTCCAGCAGCGCCTGCAGCGCCTGCACCGACGGTGCGTGCGGGTCGCGCACCGCCAGCGGATTCGCATCGAAGCGCAGCTGCGAAAGGCCCCCCGCCGCGGCCAGCGCCAGCGCCGCGAACACCGCCACGGTCGTGCGCGGGCGCGCCGCGACCAGCCGGCCGGCGGCGCGCACCAGCAGCGGCGACGCCGCACGGGGGGGCTGCGGCATTCCCGCGAGCAGCGCCGGCAGCACGCTGAAGGTGGCCAGCAGGCAGGCCGCCATGCCGCCGGCCATGATCACGCCCAGCTCCGCCATCGCGTCGAAGTCGGTGGGCGTGAACGCGAGCATGCCCGCCGCGGTGGTGGCCGCGCACAGCGCGAGCGCCGGCCCGGTGGCGCGCGCCGCCTCTCGCAGCGCGGGCGCCGAGGCAGCCGCGGGGCGGGCTTCTGCGAAGCGCAGCGCGAAGTGGATCGCGAAGTCCACTCCGAGACCGATCGCGAGCACGCCGAAGGCGATGGAGATCACGTTGAGGTGGCCCACCAGCACCGTGGCGAGCCCGACGGTCCAGGCGAGGCCCGCGAGCAGGGTCGCCGCGACCGCGCCCAGCATGCGCCAGGAGCCCAGCCCACGGGCGAGCACCGCCAGCACGAGCGCCAGCGACACGGCGCCGGCCAGGCCCGCCTGCGCCGCGACGTGCTCGCCGTCGTCGTGCGCCAGCACCGGCACGCCGGTGAGGCGCACGGCCACCTCGCCCGAGGCCACCGCGGGAAGCGCCCGCGCGATTGCGCGCAGCGCAGTCACGGCCGGGCCTGCCGGGTCCATGCTCGCGTAGTCCACCACCGGCAGCACGAACAGGATCCGTCGCCCCGGTGCCGCATCGCCGCCGGGCGCGTCGAGCCCGGACGACTGCCAGTCCATCGCGCCGGGCTCGCCGCGGCGCCACGCGGCCAGCACGCGGGCGATCTCCCCGAGCACGGTGTCCAGGCCAGCCGTTGCCGCGGCGTGCGCAGCCGCACGCCCGGCGGCGCCGTCGCCGGTATCGGCCGCGTGCACCCGTCCCAGCGTGCGCAGCAGCCCGGCCAGCCCCGGGTCACGGGACAGCGCGCCGAGCACCGGCTGTGCGAGCACGATGCGATCGAGCACGACGGCGAGCCGGTCCTGCGGCAGGTACAGCGCGCCGTGGGCCGTGCGGAACGCCCGATCCGGCCAGCCGTAGACGCCGCGGAACAGCGCCGGGCGCGCGGCCGCCGCTGCGACCAGCGCGTCCGCGGTCGCATCCAGGTCGGCACCCGGCGGCGCCGCGGCGGCGCCCGGCGCGGCGGCCTCGATCACCACGATGATCGGATCGGCCAGCGCGGGCAGCGCCCGGTAGTAGTGCGCGCGCCGCTCGGCAAGCTCCAGCCCGGCGGAGAACAGGTCGTTCTCGTCGCTGTCGAGGGTCAGCGCCTGCGACGCGAACAGCACCGAGCCGGCGGCCGACAGCAGCGCGAGTGCCAGCGTGAGCCGCGGTCGCCGCAGCGCGAGCCCGACCAGGCCTTCGAGCAGCCGGCTCACCACCGTGCGTCAGCGCGCCATCGGGAAACGCCGGCCTGTGCCCGTCCGATCCCGGTGCGCACGAGCGGCCGCGTCGAGCCCGCGCCCTCGCGCATGGTGAACGCGGCGCCGCGGCGAGCGCGCGGCTCGATTGCCGGCAGCCCCTGTCTCCCGGTCACGGCTGCCGGGGGGCGTCAGCCGGCAGGCGCGGCCGCGGC
>CBDUCN010000404.1:0-4283 GCA_965365655.1 uncultured Gammaproteobacteria bacterium
GCCGACGGCAGCGGGAAGTGCGCGGTGCACACCAGCGTGTCGGTGTCGCAGTAGCGTTCGAGGAACGCGCGCCGCGTGCGGCAGCCCTCGGCCTTGTCGTAGTCCGGTCGCGCGACCCACTCCGGGTGCAGGCACTGCACCGGCGAGTGCATCAGGTCGCCGCTCATCACCGCGCTCGCGCCGCCGGACGCGAGCCGGATCGCGACGTGGCCCGGGGTGTGGCCGGGGGTGGGCTCCAGCCACACCTCGTCGTCCAGCGCGTGGTCGTCGGCGACCAGCTCGGCCTGCCCGGCGGCGATCACCGGCAGCACGCTGTCCTCGTACTGATCGCGCGAGAAGCCCTCGATGCCCGCGTCCCACGCGTCCGCCTCGCGCTTCGAGAACACGTAGCGGGCGTTCGGGAAGGTGGGCACCCAGCGCCCGCTTTCGAGGCGCGTGTTCCACCCGACGTGGTCCGGGTGCAGGTGGGTGCACATCACGAAGTCCACGTCCTCCACCGACAGGCCGTGACCGGCCAGCGCGCTCATCCAGCGTGCGTCCTCCTTGAGGTGCCACAGCGGCCGGGTGGGCCGGTGCTTGTGGTTGCCGATGCAGGTGTCGACGACGATGTTGTGGTGGCGCGTGCGCACCAGGTAGCTCTGCATCGGGAACAGCAGCTCGCCGCTCGCCGGGTCCATCGCGTCGGGTGTCAGCCAGCCGCGGTGCGGGACCCAGTCGTCCTCGGTGGTCTCGGGGAAGAAGCCGAAGGCGTCGAACGGCGTCGTCTGCTCGAGCATGCGCCCGATGGTCATTCCCCCGAGTTCCAGCACCGCCATGACCGCCCCCCTGGCTGTTGCGCGGCGTGGGGCCGCGCGCCCGGGTCCAATGTAGACCAGCCGGCGCCGCGCGGGGACCGCGGGCGTATTCGCGGCGGGCCGCGATGCCGGCGCGTCGCGGGGAACGCGGGCGCGTTCGCGGCGGGCCGCGAACGCACGATCGCGCTCAGGCCGCGGCGGGCTCGGCGGACGGCGGCTCGGGGTCGGCGCCCGGGACGTGAAACGCGTCGCCGAGCACGAAGCGCGGGCCGCGGTCCAGGAAGTCGTGGGCGTGCACCGTGACCTGGTGCGGGCCGATCAGCACCACCGCGTAGGCCGGGGGCTCGTGGCTGGCGGTGATCAGCGCCCGCGGGTCGGGCCGGAACTCGGGCCAGATGCCGTGGCTGGTCGCGCGGATCGTGCTGAACGCGATGCCGTGCCACACCCCGTGCACCGGTCGGTGCAGGTGGCCGAAGAACAGGTGGCGCACGCGGCCGTGGCCGGCCAGCAGGCGCGCGAGGGCGGCGCACTCGTCCGCCGGCGGCGCCAGCAGATCCAGCGCCGGAAGCCCGACGGCGAACGGCGGATGGTGCATGAACAGGTACACGTCGCGCCCGGCGTTCGCGGCCAGGCGCTCGGCCAGCCAGGCCTGGCGCAGCGCGCAGTAGCGCCCCGCGTGGGTGCCGGTCTCGACCGTGTCCAGGAACAGGAAGGCGCCTTCCGGGCGCAGCAGCTCCGACTGCAGGTGGCCGTGCGCGTCGGCTTCCAGCTCCGGGAACGCGCTTCGCAGCCGCTCGCGGTGATCGTGGTTGCCGACGACCAGGCGCACCGGCATCGCGAGCCCCTGCAGGCACTCGCGCAGCGCCGCATACGCGTGCGCGTCGCCTCGGTCGGCGAGATCGCCCGTGATCACGCACAGATCCGCGTCGCCGTGGTGCGCGTTGACGTCGGCCACGCAGCGCGCGAGGCGCTCGCCGGGATCCAGCCCGTGCAGCGTCGCGCCCGGCGCGACCAGGTGCGGGTCGGTGAGGTGGATGAGCTTCAAGGACGCCGGTTCCGCGGTGCCGCCCGGACGAGGCCGGCCGTATTCTGCGCTGCCGCGGCCCGGGTCTGCATGACGATTCCGTGACTCGCGCCAGCCAGGGTGTACACTCCATTTTCCCGGGCACCGGCCCGAAATCCTGGCAGCGATCCTGGCCGCCGAGCGCGGCCCGACGGGCGGTGGCATCAAACGCAGCGACCATTTCTGAGGATCAGCCGCGGACGGCCGTGCACCAGGCCGCTCCGCCGAACGGTGCGCGGCGCACGATCGGCGGCAAGGACTGCATCTTCTACGACGGCTACTGGATCCGGTACTACCCGCCGCCGGAGGACACGCTGTCCGCGCGCAAGGCGCTGATCGAGCACCTGTCGCGCCGGCTGTTCCATCACACCGAGCCGGGGATCAACACCCCGGGCGACAAGCTGGACCTCGCGCGCGCGAACTTCGAGCGCGAGACGCACCCGGCGCGCAAGCGCGTCGCCGCAGCGATGCTCGCAGGCGCGCTGTTCAACCGCGCGACCGACATCTTCCAGGCGGTGGTGGACCTGCAGCACCGGGGCGTCGAGATCAGCCCCAACAACGAGCTCATGCGCCAGTGCGGGCAGTACTTCCAGGAGGCGCTGGAGCTCGGCAAGCAGGTCAAGCACTACAGCGGCCACGAGGGCATCGACGAGCTGTGGGGCGAGCCCTTCAAGGCGTTCACGATGCCGATCGACGCGTTCTACGAGTCGCGCTACGTGAAGGTCGCGCTGACGATGCGCGACATCGACCGCATCACCCAGCGCCTGGTGGAGGTGCTCGCCGAGGAGCCGGGCTTCGCGGGCGTCGACGGCCGGCTGCGCGCGTATGCCGAAGGCTGCAAGCGGGTCAGCGAGACGATGCGCGCCGATTCCAGCATCTTCGAGGTGTGGCCGCAGTACGTCGCCACCAGCGAGGCGGTGCGCGAGTTCCGCCCGGCGCTGCCGCAGGACGCCTCGCTCGCCCGCCGCGAGCGCGCCGACGCCGGACGGCGGCTGGTGCGCGACGGCCACGACCTGCTCGGCTACCTGGGCGGCGCGCGGGTGCCGATGCCGAAGAGCACCACCGAGTACCTCGCTGCCTGCGACGCGTATCGCGACGGGCGACCGGGCGGCTGAGCCGCCGCCGGCAGCCACACGCCCGGCTCCGAGCCGGCAGCGCTCGCGCGACCCGCGTCCGGCATCACCGGCAGCCCGGATGCACCGCGACGCCGCTTCCACCTGCGCCGAGCGGCCCGTCGGGCGCCAGGGCACGCACGGGCGAGCGGCGGCATCGTCGCCGACGCGATGGTCGCCGTCTCCCTGGAGGATCCACGTGAGCGCCGCCCGACTCCTGCAACGTCGCGTCGCACCCCTGCTCCTGGTCGCCGCGGCATGGATCGCCTGCGCCGGCGCGGCGCACGCCCAGTTCCGCGACCCCGAGTGGCCGAACACCGACTTCGGCAAGACGCTGGTCGACCTCGGCGAGATCCGCTCCGGCGGCCCGCCGAAGGACGGTATCCCGCCGATCGACCGGCCCCGCTTCACGACGCCCGAGCAGGCGAGCGCGTGGCTGGACCCCCGCGAGCCGGTGATCGCGATCTCGGTCGACGGCGATGCGCGCGCGTACCCGATCCAGATTCTGACCTGGCACGAGATCGTCAACGACACGGTGGGCGCGGTGCCGGTGACCGTGACCTTCTGCCCGCTGTGCAACGCGGCCATCGCGTTCGACCGCCGGCTCGACGGCCGCGTGCTCGACTTCGGCACCACCGGACGCCTGCGCAAGAGCGACCTCGTGATGTACGACCGCCAGACCGAGAGCTGGTGGCAGCAGTTCACCGGCCGCGCCATCGTCGGCGCGCTGGCCGGCAGCGTGCTCGAGCGCATCCCCGCGAGCATCGTCGCGTTCGAGGACTTCCGCAGCGTCCACCCGGCCGGCGCCGTGCTGTCCCGGGACACGGGGCACCGCCGCGACTACGGCCGCAACCCCTATGCCGGATACGACGACGTCGACGGCCACCCGTTCCTGTTCGACGCGAAGGTCGATTCCCGGCTGCCGGCCATGGAGCGCGTGCTCAACGTCTCCATCGGCGACGTCCACCGCCTGTATCCGTTCTCGGCCCTCGAGGACGCCCCGGTGATCAACGAGACCGTGTCCGGCACGCCGGTCGCCGTGTTCAGCCGCGGCGGGACGCTGTCGGCCCTGGACCGCGGCGTGATCGCCGACTCGCGCACCGTCGCGTCGGCCACCGCGTGGCTGCGCCGCGTCGACGACCGGGTGCTCACGTTCGGCGTGCGCGACGGCGCCATCGAGGACGAGCAGACCGGCTCGCGCTGGTCGCTGCTCGGCGTCGCGGTGTCCGGCCCGCTCGCCGGGCGCCGGCTCACGCCGGCGCCGTCGGGCGTTCACTTCGCGTTCGCGTGGCTCGCGTTCAACCCGGACTCCAG
>CBDUCN010000405.1:0-4243 GCA_965365655.1 uncultured Gammaproteobacteria bacterium
GACGCGCCTCACGACGGAGCCCGGATACGACGCCGAGGCCGTGTACTCGCCGACGGGCGATCGCATCGTGTTCACGTCGATGCGCACCGGCGACCTCGAGCTGTTCCTGATGAACCCCGACGGCAGCGGCGTCGAGCAGCTCACCGACGCCCCGGGCTACGACGGGGGCGCGTTCTTCTCCCGCGACGGCGAGTGGATCGTGTGGCGCGCATCGCGCCCGCAAGGCGAGGCGCTCGCCGAGTACCGGGCGCTGCTCGCCGACGACCTGATCCGGCCCGGCAAGCTCGAGATCCACGTGATGAACCTGCGCGATCGCGAGCCGGTCGCGCTCACCGACAACGGTGCCGCGAACTTCGGCCCGTACTGGCATCCGGACGGACGCCACGTGATCTTCTCGTCGAACATGGCCGACCCGGAGGGCCGCAACTTCGACCTCTACCTGATCGACGTCGAGACGCGCGCGCTGGAACGCATCACGCACTACCCGGGCTTCGACGGGTTCCCGATGTTCTCCTACGACGGCACGAGGCTGGTGTTCGCGTCGAACCGCAACGGCAAGGTGCGCGGCGAGACGAACGTGTTCATCGCGGACTGGAAGTAGCCTCCGGCCCGTGGCGGCCGACGCGACGATCCGCCGCGCGCGCCGGGCCGACGCGCCTGCGATGGCCGCCTGCGTGCGCGATGCCTACAGCAGGTACGTGCCTCGCATCGGGAAGCCGCCGGGACCGATGCTGGCCGACTACGCGGACGTCGTCCGCCGCCACGACGCGTACGTCGCGGAGAGCGACGGCGCGGTGGTCGGCGTGCTCGTGATCGTCGAGTCTGCAGCCGGATTCCTGCTCGACAACGTCGCGGTGGCGACCGGCTTCCAGGGCAGGGGGCTCGGGCGCCGGCTCGTCGAGTTCGCGCAGGACGCGGTGCTCGCGAGGGGGGCGTGCGAGCTCACGCTGTACACCCACGAGCGCATGACGGAGAACGTCGCGATGTACGCGCGCCTCGGCTACGAGGAGTTCGCGCGCCGTACCGAGCACGGGTACGCGCGGGTCTACATGCGCAAGACGCTGCGCGCCGACGGCGGGCGATAGCGTCGGTCCGAGCCGTCGGCCGCGCTCGCGAGCGCGCCGCGGGCTTCCTGACCGGGTCACGTGCCCCCGTCACGACGGCACGGGAAGCGGGCGCACGCCCATCCGCGGCGCTTCGGACCCCGAAGCCTCAGAGGCGCCCGGCGATCGCCTCGGCGAGCCGTGCCACCGACCGCGGCGCGCTCCCTTCGGCCTTGTTGTTGATTACGACGAACGCGGGGCGCCCGGCGCGCACCGCATCGACGCACAGCCGGGCCAGCGCATCGCGGCTGGCGAGGTCCTCGGCGACCAGCCGGTCGAACGGCGCGTAGCGCGCCTTCGCGTCCTCGTAGCCGAGGCCGTGTCCCAGGTTCCAGCGCGCGACCAGCGCCGGCTCCATCGCGGCCTCGGCGATGCGGGCCTGCTCCGCGGCCGCCGGCATGCGCGGGTGCACGCTGACGCAGTGCGCGACGCCATGGCGTGCGAGCGCGCGCAGGTACGCGTCGGTGAACAGCGCGCGGTCGCGGATCTCCACCGCGTACAGCGGGCCGACCGGCAGCTCGCCCAGGAAACGGTCCAGGCGCTCGGCGAACGCGTCCGGCGTGCCGAGCGCGGCGCGCGGCTGCGGCGGGAACTGGAACACGGTGACGCCGTGAAGCGTGCCCAGTGCGGCGACGGCCGGCATCACGACGGCCTCGGTCGCGTAGCGGGCGTCGAGGAAGCGCGGATTCTCCTTGCCCGCCCACGCGCCGTGTCGAGGGTGGTCCGGGAACGTCGCGGTGGTGCAGTGCTCGTGGGCCTTCAGCACGAAACGGAATCCGGCCGGCACCGCGTCGCGATATCGTTCGAGATCGGTCTCGCGAAGCGGCGCGTAGTAGCCGCGGTCGACGCCCACCGCACGCAGCAGCGGATGCCGGGCGTACGCCGCGAGGCCCTCGCGCGCGAGCACGGCCTGCGTGCAGGTGCGGTCGTAGACCAGGTTCGCCCAGCCGGGAAAGCTCCACGACGACGTGCCGAGCCGCAGCGACTCCGGCAGCGACTCTGCGAGGCGCGTCAGATCAGCCGGCACCGGTGCGGCGTCGACCGCGGGCGGCGGCTCCATGCCCGGCAGGGTCAGGTTGAAGCTCATCCGCGAACTGTATCGCGGCGTCCGCAGCGCGTGCGCCCGGCGCGAGGAGCCGGCGCGACGCCCCGGTGGCTCGCGATCAGATCGCCTGCGCGGCGTGGTGCCCCTCGTGGATCGCGATCAGCAGGTTGCGCGGCGCGAGGCAGTCGCCGACCAGCACGACATCGGCACGGCCGTCGAGCTCGCGGGCGAGCCCGTCGCGTGCGCGGCGCGGCGTCGCGTGCACCAGCGTGCGTACGCCGTCGACGTTGCGGGTGCGCCCGCTGAACACGTTGCGAAGCACGACCGTCGCGCCGTCGCAGCGCACCGGCTCCGACGCCACGACGATCTCGACGTCGAGCGCGTACAGGCGCCGGAACACGCCCAGCGCGCTGCAGTAGTTCACGCCCTGCGCGATGTGCGTGCGCGGCGTGACCAGCACGAGGCCGGAGTGGGTGCCCGCCAGGGCCTCGGCGACGCCGTAGGTCGCGGCCGTGTGGTCGTGGTCGTAGAGCAGCGCGAGGCCGTCCACGCGGCGATCGGGATCCCAGGTCGCGGCGTGGTCGCGCGCCGACACGGAGCGCCCGGCATCCGCGCCCAGGCACCCGGGCGCGCGCATCGCGGCGCCGGTCGCGAGGATCACGCGATCCGGCGACTCCGCGAGGACCCCGTCCGCGGTCGCCGGGGCGCCGAGGCGAAGCTCGACGTCGTGATCCGCGCACAGCGCGAGCTGGTAGTCGATCACCTCCTGCATCCCGGCGAGGCCCGGCAGCCGCGCCTCCAGGCGCAGCTTCCCGCCCGCGTGCGCGGAGGCGCCGAACAGCGTGACCCGGTGCCCGCGCGCCGCCGCCTGCCACGCCGCCTCGAGGCCGGCCGGCCCGGCGCCGACGACGACCACGCGTTTCGGCGCGGCCGCCGGCGGCGGGGTCCAGTCCGCCTCGCCGGGCGTGCCCAGCCACGGGTTGTGGAACTCCGCGACCGGCTTGCCCAGGTGCACCTCGCCCCAGCACGAGTTGTTGAACACGCACGGCCGGATGCGCCCGCCGTCGCGGGCCTTGCGCGCCCACGCCGCGTCGGCGATCTGCGCGCGGCTCATGCCGACGAGGTCGCCGTAGCCGTCCGCGACGACGCGCTCCGCGAGCTCCGGCGTGCCGATGCGCCCGAGCGCCATCACCGGCACGCCGCCGGCGGCCTCGCGCATGCGCCGGTGCAGGTCGATGAAGTGGCCGGGCCGGAAGTGCAGGTCCGGCACGTGGTTCTCGAGGCTGCGGCTGAAGTTGCCCTGGCCGTACGCGAAGTAGTCCAGCACCCGCAGGCCCGCGAGGTGCGCGGTGAGCCGCGCCGCCTCGTCGGGGTCGATGCCGCCGGGCACGCCCTCGTCGGCGGGCATCTTGAGGCCGATCACGAAGCCGTCGCCGCACGCGTCGCGGATCGCGGCCGCGGTCTCGGCGACGAAGCGCGCGCGGTTCTCGAGGCTGCCGCCCCACGCGTCGTCGCGGGTGTTCGACCACGGCGACAGCAGCTGGGTCAGCAGGTAGCCGTGCGCGCCGTGCAGCTCGACGCCGTGGAAGCCGCACGCGTGCAGGCGCCGGGCGACCGCCGCGAACGCGTCCACCAGGCGGCGCAGGTCCGCGCCGCTCATCACGTGCGGCACGGTCCAGCTCAGCGCGTCGGGCTGGTCGGACACGCCCTGCGGCGAGCGGGTGGGGTGCCACAGCTGCTGGCGGCCCGGGTGCCAGAGCTGGCCCACCAGCGTCGCGCCGGCCGCCTCAACCCCGGCGGCCGTTGCCTTGAAGCCGGCCTCGTTCGCGTCGTCGTAGCCGGTCACGATCGCGCCGTGGGCCAGCGCCTCCGGGTCCACCGCGATGATCTCGGAGACCACCAGCCCGCAGCCGCCGCGGGCGCGCTCGACCAGGAAGCTCGTCCAGCGCGCGGTGACGCGGTGGCCGGAGCCGAAGTTCGTCAGCGTGGCCGGCAGCGCGACGCGGTTCGGCACGCTGCGCGCGCCGACGCGCAGCGGCGAGAACAGGTGGGGAAAGTCGTCGCGCATCGCGGTGGGCCTCACGGGTGGACGGGA
>CBDUCN010000406.1:0-4234 GCA_965365655.1 uncultured Gammaproteobacteria bacterium
CGCGTTCCTGCGCGGGATCATGCCGCGGCTCCCCGACGCGGATGCGAGCCGGCCCGCGACCGCGCTGCCCGCCGGACCGGCGGCGGCCGGCGCCGCCTCGGCGCGCGGCGATCGGGCCGCTTGCAACCAAACGGTCGTTCGTTCTAGCTTTCGCCGATGAACGCCGCCGCCCCCCGCCAGGACAACCGGCGCCAGCCGCTGCTGGACGCGGCCGCGCGGTGCTTCCGCGCCCACGGCTTCCACGCGTCGTCGATGCGCGAGATCGCGGCCGCCGCGGGCATGCTGCCCGGCTCCGTCTACTACCACTTCGCGTCCAAGGAGGCGCTGCTCGCGGCGGTGTACGGCGAGGGCGTGCGCCGCATCTGCGACGCGCTGGACGCGGCGATCGCGGCGTGCCCGCCCGGCGCGTCGCCCCGCGACCGCCTCGCGGCGGCGTGCCGCGCGCACCTGGAGGTGCTGCTGGACGAGAGCGACTACGCGCAGGTGGTGGTGAGGGTGCTGCCGGAGGACGTGCCGGCGGCGGCCGCCGGGCTCGCCGCCCACCGCGACGGCTACGAGGCGCGCTGGCGCGCGCTGGTGGCCGCGCTGGACCTGCCGCCCGGCACCGACCGCGGGCACCTGCGCCGCCTGCTTCTGGGCGGGCTCAACCACGCGCGCCACTGGTACCGGCCCGGCGGCGACCCGCCGGCGCGCATCGCCGCCGCGATGCTCGATTGCCTGCACGTCGGCCCGGCGCGATCCGCCGCGGATCGTGGCGCCGCCTGACACCGCAGCCGGGAGACGCCCCATGCACGACGCCCCACCCCGCGTCCTGATCACCAAGGTCGGCCTGGACGGCCACGACCGCGGCAGCCGCATCGTCGCGGCCTGGCTGCGCGACGCCGGCATGGAGGTGATCTACACCAGCCCCTGGCAGCAGATCCCGGCCGTCGTGAACCTCGCGCTGCAGGAGGACGTCGAGGTCGTGGGCGTGAGCTCGCTGGCCACCGATCACCTGCTGGTGCCGGAGCTGATGCAGGCGCTGCGCGAGACCGGGCTGGGCCACGTGCGGGTGGTCGTCGGCGGCATCGTGCCCGACGAGGACGAGCGCAGCCTGCTCGACGCCGGCGTCGCGCGCGTGTTCCACCCGGGCGCGTCCCGCGACGCGGTGGTGGAGGCGGTCGCGCGCCTCGCCGCCGAGGCCCGCGCCGAGACCGCGTGACCCGCCG
Organism: uncultured Gammaproteobacteria bacterium; assembly: GCA_965365655.1. Lineage (GTDB taxonomy): Bacteria > Pseudomonadota > Gammaproteobacteria > HK1 > HK1 > JBFHNV01. The sequence goes on from CBDUCN010000406.1 coordinate 1,209, forward strand.
CCCGTCCCCCGACCGGAGATCGCGATGAGCCAGCCCGTGCAACTGCCGCTTCCCGGGTTCGAGCACGCGCGCGCCGCGTGGCGCGACGCGTACCGTGCGCAGGTGGGCGCGAGCGCCGCCGACGAGCCCGTGCGCCGCAACCGCTCCGGCATCCTCGTCGACGCGCTGTACACGCCGGAGCACTGGGACGGCGATCGCTACATGCACGACCTCGGCTTCCCGGGCGCCCCGCCGATGACCCGCGGCATCTACCCGAGCATGCACCGCGGCCGCGCGTGGTCGCAGCGCCAGCTCATCGGCCTCGGCACCCCCGAGGACTACAACGCGCGGCTGAAGAGCATCCTCGCGTCCGGCGCGAACGCGGTGAGCCTGATCCCGTGCAACTCGGTGTACCGCGGCTTCGACGCCGACGAGGTGTCGCCGCTGCTGCTCGGCACCTGCGGCGCGGTGGTGAACACCGTCGACGACATGGACACCTGCCTGCGCGACGTCGACATCGCGGGGATATCCACCGCGATGAACGATCCGCTTCCGTTCACGCTGCTCGCGTTCGTGCTCGCGGTCGCACGCCGGCGCGGGGTGGACTGGCGCCACGTCACCGGCACGTCGAACCAGAGCGACTACCTGTCGCACTTCGTCGCCAACCACATGTTCTTCCGCCTCGCGCTGCCCGGCTCGCGCCGCGTGCAGGTGGACCACATCCGTTTCTGCAACGACGAGGTGCCGAACTGGAACCCGCTGTCGGTGGTGGGCCAGCACATGCAGCAGGCGGGGGCGACACCGGCCGAGGCGATGGGCTTCACGCTCGCGAGCGCGATCCAGTACGCCGAGGACTGCATCGCCGCGGGCCTCGATCCGGCGCGCTTCCTGCCGCGCTTCACGTTCTTCTTCGACATCTCCATCAGCTTCTTCGAGGAGATCGCGAAGTTCCGCGCGGGCCGGCGCATCTGGGCGCGCATCGTGCGCGAGCGCTTCGGCGTCGACGACCTGCGCGCGCAGCGCTTCAAGTTCCACGCCCAGACCTCGGGCGTGGACCTGACCCGGCAGCAGCCGCTGAACAACATCTCGCGCGTCACCGCGCAGGCCATGGCCGGCATCCTGGGCGGACTGCAGTCGCTGCACACCGACGCCTGGGACGAGGTGCTCAGCGTGCCCACCGAGGCGGCGGCGCGCGTCGCGGTGTGCACGCAGAACATCCTGCGCGAGGAGGCGCGCCTCGGCGAGGTGATCGACCCGCTGGGCGGCTCGTACTACGTGGAGGCGCTGACGAACCGCATGGAGGAGCGCATCGAGGAGGTGATCGCGACGGTGGACGCGGCCGGCGGCATGTACCGCGCGGTCTCCGACGGGCTCGTGCAGCGGATGATCGGCGAGTCCGCGCTCGCGTTCCAGCAGCGCGTCGAGGACGGCGAGGAGGTGATCGTCGGCGTCAACAAGTACTGCCGCGACGACGACCCCGCCGAGCGCGCCCCCCTCACGCGCCCGGCGCCCGACGCGATGCAGCGCCAGCTCGAGGTGCTGGCGCGCTTCCGGCGCGAGCGCGACGCGGGCGCGGTGCACGAGGCCCGGGCGCGGCTGCGCGAGACCGCGGCCGGTGACGGCAACACCTTCGCGGCGGTCGTGGACGCCGCCGTCGCCGGCGTCACCCACGGCGAGATCTGCGCCGACCTGCGCGCGCAGCTGGGCTTCGGCGAGCCGCTGGTCGTCGCGTGAGCAGCGCTGCGGACACGCTCGCCGCGCGGCTGCTGCGCGGCGAGGCGGCGGCGCTCGCGCGCGCCATCACGCGCGTCGAGAGCGGGGCCCCGGACGCGCTGGCGCTGCTGTCGGCGATCCACCCGCACCTCGGCGGCGCCGCCAGCATCGGTGTCACCGGGCCGCCGGGCGCCGGCAAGTCCACGCTGGTCAACCAGCTCGTGCACGCGCTGCGCCGGCGCGGCGAGCGCGTCGGCGTCGTCGCGGTGGACCCGTCGAGCCCGCTGTCCGGCGGCGCGATCCTGGGCGACCGGGTGCGCATGGGCGATCACGACCTGGACCGCGGCGTGTTCATCCGGTCGCTCGCGTCGCGCGGCGAGCGCGGCGGGCTGTCCGTGGCCGCGGTGCGGGTCGTGGACCTGATGGACGCGGCGGGCTTCCGGCGCGTGATCCTGGAGACGGTGGGCGCCGGCCAGTCCGAGGTGGACGTCGCGGAGCTGGCCGACGTGCGGGTGGTGGTGTGCGCGCCGGGCCTCGGCGACGACATCCAGGCGGTGAAGGCGGGGATCCTCGAGATCGCGGACCTGCTGGTCGTCAACAAGGCCGACCTGCCGGCGGCGCGCAACCTCGTCGGGGAGCTGCGCGCGGCGGTGAAGCTGCGCCGCGGCGACGGCGCCGCGGTGCGCGTGCTGGAGACGGTGGCCACCGCCGGCGACGGCGTGGACGCGCTGCTGGACGCGGCCGAGCAGGTGCTCGCGGCGCGCTCCGGCGACGCCGCGGCGCGCGGCCGGCGGCGCATGCGCCGGGTGCTCGCGAAGGCGGCGGCGGCCGCCGCCGAGCGCCGCGTGCTGGGCGGCGACGACACGCTGGACGCGCTGTGCGAGCGGGTGCGCCGCGGCGAGCTGTCGCTGGCCGACGCGGCGGAGCACATCGTGCCGCCGCGCCCGCGCGGCGACGGCGCGCGATCGCCGTGAGCCGCGAAGGCACGCTGCTCGAGCGGCTGTTCGCCGGCGACGCGCTCGCGCACGCGCTCGGGATGGAGCTGGTGTCCGGGGGCGAGGGGCACGCCACGGTGCGCCTGACGGTGGCCGCACGGCACCTCAACTTCAACGGCACCTGCCACGGCGGCGTGATCTTCTCACTCGCCGACACCGCGTTCGGGCTGGCCTCGAACTCCCACGGCACCGCGGCGGCGGCCATCGACGCCCACGCCACGTTCAACACCGCGCCGCGCGAGGGCGAGCGGCTCACCGCCACCGCCCGCGAGCGCAGCCGCGGGCGGCGTCTCGCGACCTACGGGGTGGACGTGACCCGCGGCGACGGACGCGTGGTCT
>CBDUCN010000407.1:0-4219 GCA_965365655.1 uncultured Gammaproteobacteria bacterium
AGCGGCGCTCCTCGACGAGGCCGTTGCCGAACGTGAGCGCGCCGGCGGGCCCGAACGGCTCGTGCGCGATCCCTGCCGCGAGTGCGATCACGGCGCCGTCGCGCACCAGGTCGACGTCCGTGACGCGGCCCGCCGCGTCGCGGCGGTACGCGACCCGAGCTCCGCTCGGATAGACGATGGCGGACACGCGGTCGAGCGCGTCGTACTCGTAACGCGTCGTGTAGCGGCGCCCGCCCAGCGTGCGGATCTCGGCCACGACGTTGCCGCGCCGGTCGTACTCCCACGCGCGGGTGCCGCTGTGCTCCTGCACCGACGCGGGACGGCCGATGCCGTTCGGCGCCGTGTCGTAGGTGTAGACGACGTCCTCGCCCGGATCCGGATGGCGCACCTCGAGCAGCCGGCCGAGCGCGTCGTGGCGGTACCGCGTCGTGACGCCGCGAGCGTCGGTGCGCGTCAGCGGGTTGCCCGCCTCGTCGACGGTCCACGAGGTGGTGCCGGAGTCCGGGCTCGCGCGCGCGATCAGGTCGTCCAGCCCGTCATACGTGTAGCGCGTGACGAGCCCGCGCGGGTCGGTCACCGACACGAGGTTGTCGCGCGCGTCGTACCCGAACGCCGTCACGCCGCCGGCCGGATCGGTGGTGCTCGCGAGACGATCCAGCGCGTCGTGGTCGCGCACCGTGCGCTGACCCTTGGCGTCGACGATGGCGGTGAGGTTGCCGTTCAGGTCGTACTCGAAGCTCGTCGTCTGCCCCTCGCCGCCGGTGTCCGCCGTCAAGCGGCCGAGGTCGTCGTAGATCCGGTTTCGCGTGCGCGCGAGGGCCCCCACCGGGTCGCGCACGCTCTCGCCGACCCGGTTGCCGGCCGGGTCCAGCGCGTACTCGATGCGATTGCCCAGCGCGTCCTCGATGCTCGTCAGACGGTTCGCAGCGTCGTAACCGTAGCGCAGCTCGCTGCCGTCCGGGAGCAGCGCCTGCACCAGGTTGCCCACCGCGTCGTAGACGAGGTGCGTCGACAGGCCGTCCACGCGCCGCTCGACCAGCCGGCCCCGCGCATCGTAGCGAAGCTCGGTCACCAGCCCGTTCGGATCGACGATGCGCGCCGGGCGGCCGTGCGGGTCGTGGGCGGTCACCGTCGTCTGCTGCCCGAGCGCGTTGGTGACGGCGGCAAGGTCACCGTTTGCGTAGGTGAAGGTCGTCACGTCGGCGACGTCCGTGCGCGGCCCGTCGATGCTCGCCAGCAGGCCATCGGGGCCGTAGGCGCGCGCGGTGGTGCGCGAGCGGCCCGTCACGGGGTCGGTGACCGTCGTCGTCAGCAGCCGGCCCAGGGCGTCGTAGGTGAGCTCCGTCACCTGCCCCGGCTCCGTGATGCGCACGGGCACCCGGAACTTCGGGTGCCACTGCGTGAGCACCGTGCGCTCGTCGGATGTGCCCACCGCCTCGATGCGCGATACCTCCAGCCCGCGCGCATCGTGCTCCAGCGAGGTCGTGTTGCCGGTGAAGTCGGTGCGCGACGCGACGAAGCCGTCGGCCGCGTAGGTCGTCGACGCCGACGACGCGCCGCACACCGTGCACGGCCCGCCCTCGACCGCGCTCAGCCGGCGCACCGCCTGCACGACGGTGCTGCGGAACGTGCGCACGTTGCCGAGCGCGTCGGTGACCGTCGCGCTGCCGTCCGCGTGATAGCTGACCAGCGTCGCGTCGGTGTTGCCCGCGCGCACGCTCGACACCGCGCGCCCGCGGGCGTCGTAGCCCCAGAACGCCTCGTCGGCGCCGTTCTCGTTGCGAAGGCGGGTCAGCGCGCCCGGATGGGCCGGGTCCTCGTAGAAGTACTCGCGCACCGGCGCGTCCTCGAGGACCGCCGGGGTGTCGTCGGGGTAGCGCACGAGCACCAGCCGGTCGAGCGCGTCGTACGCGTACTCGACGCGCCCGCCGGCCGGGTCCACCAGCGCGCCGAGCCGGCCGTCCACGTCGTGCTCGACGAGGAGCCGGCGCCCGAACGGCCCTTCGACGGCCGACAGCAGGCCCGCCGCGTCGTACTCGAAGCTCAGGGCCAGCCCGTCGCGGCGCGTCACCGACAACAGCCGCCCGCCGTCGTCGTAGAGCTCGCGCGCGTCGTCGGGGGTGACCACCTCGAACCCGATCGCGGCGCCTTGCGCGTCGAAGCGCTCCGCGACGCGGAACAGCACGTCCGGGTCGCCCGACCACAGCGCACCCTGCATCTGGAAGCGGAAGCTGCGCCCGTCGTCGCGGACCACGCGCAGCGTGTCCACCCCGCGGAAGAGCACCCGCTCCACGCTGCGCTGGAAGCTGTGGCGCCAGTGGTCGCGCAGGCTCGCGGACTCGCGGCTGAGCTGGCTGCTGTAGAAGCGCCGGAAGACCAGCGGGTACGGGCCCGCACCGCGGTAGTCGAGCTCGACCTCGTGCTTGTTGCCGGTGACCGGGTTCACCGGGTTGCCGACCGCGGGACACGCTTTCCACTCCTTCGGCGGGTCGTAGTCGACGCAGCGCGCGTCCGGCGAGAAGTCGGCGAACTCGCCCAGCGGGCACTCGAGCGCGACGCAGCGGCCCAGCTCCTCGTCGAACTGCCCGCCCGCGGGGCATTCCTCCCGGTATCCGAAGATGGCGCAGACCCCGCCGCCCCGCTTCTGGACCTGGTACGAGCCCGGGGGGCCGCCCGGAGACAACAGGCACGGCGGCGGCCCGAGGCACCCGAACTGCGAGAAGTCCTGACACGCCGCGAGCGCCTCGGTACGGGTGTCGAAGGTCGCGACGAACTGCGCGTTTGCGACCGGTGTCAGCGCAATCAGACACGCGAGCAGCATGGCGCTCGTCGTCAGCAGCACGGACCGTGGGCTCGGGACAGGCATCGGTGTTGGGAGCATTCGGGATTCCAGGCCGTTCGGGTCGTTCAGGGTCGGGACGTTTGTTCAGGCGGCGATGACGCGATGAGTCGTGCCGGGCCGGACGAGGCGGTGCTCCGTGCGGGACGGTTCACCGCCCTACGGAGAGGAATGCCGCGCGGCCGGTGGTTCGGGGCCCCCCCCGGGGCCTGGGCCGAGTCACCCGTTCGCATTCCTGGGAGCCGCACTCCCGCCCGGATGGCTGTGTGCATTCAGAATAGGAATTTATTACCTAGGCAGAATCATGCACAGCGAGCGCGGCGCGTACAAGCGGTCCAGCGTGATCGTGGACGCTGGCCTACAAACGCCGCAGGCGCCGGCCTACAGGGAAGCTGTTTGCACGGATTCAGAGGGCACCCTGCTGACACGGCGCCGGCGCGGGCGCACCGGGCTGGGTGGAACGGCCGCGCCGACGGGCCTGGGCGTCGAAGACCATCTCCTGGCGCTCGTGCGGTGCTATCCGCGCCTCGCGCCAGCGGCGGGCGGGTCAGGCGGGCGCGCCCATGGAGCACGGTTCCGCGCGGCTGTTCAGACAGGGCGGTCAGCGCTCGAGGAACTCCTCCACGGGGTTCTCGCTCCTGCGGCGAAGATGACGGACATCGTCACCCAGTGCGGACTCCACCGCCCCACGCACGGCGTCGACCAGCTCGGCACGGGCCGTCTCCACCCGCAGGTCGGCCTCGCGCACCGTGAGGATGGCGATGAGGTCCCGAACGTCGAAGTTCCCGTCCCCGCAAGGTCCGTCGAAGAGCAGGATCCGCGGCAGCCCGGCGCCCTCGTCCGCCAGCGCGTGGTCCAGGCCGAGCAGGCGCTCGGCGACGGCGGAACGCCGCCGGGCCGCGAAGGCGAAGTAGTCCACCGTCACCCGCGGCTCGCCGGTGACGTAGTTCTCACCGCGAAGCGGCAGCCCGATCTCCATCTCGAATTCGGGATACTCGTCCTCGCAGTCATCGTCGAAGTCGCTGGCTGGCCGGCACTCCTCGGGCGTGACGCCCCCGGTCCCTGCCGACGTGCCGCGTGGCGGCTCCGCCCCCGTGCTTCCCTGACTGTTGCCCATCCGCTCGTCCTCCCTGTAGCGGCGTCTCGCCCGGGCGGGGCGCCGGCGACATCGATCCTATGCGCGTCCACGCGGGAGGCCACCGTGGCACGCCCCGAGCCCGGGAAGAAGGGGCCGGGCCGACGCATCGTTCCGGGCGTACCGCGGGAAAGGCCCGCGCCTACGCGACGCTGGCCGCGACCCCGGCCGATGGCCGCGCCCAGGCGAATTCACCGCCACGAGGCGCATGAGATGTCGCTGCTCCAGGCAATGGAGTCCGCACG
>CBDUCN010000408.1:0-4218 GCA_965365655.1 uncultured Gammaproteobacteria bacterium
CTCAGCCGCCGCAGAGCATCTGGGTGCGCGAGTAGTCCTCGATCGGCACGGCGCGGGTGGCGCCGGTGACCGCCGCGCTGACGTCGCTCATGCCCCATTCGAGCTGCAGCCGCGGCGCGAAGGTCGCGAAGAACCTGTCGAACATCTCGCCGCCGTAGCTTCCGATCGCGTACAGCGAGTCGTCGCCCGCGTCGTGCTCGACGAGGATGGTGCACAGCGGCTGCTTCGCCGGCCCGCCCAGGACGCGCGCGCCGTGCGCCGGGTCGTACACGCTCTTCTCCGAGCAGCAGAAGATCACGCCGTCGCGCTTGACCAGCCTGCTCTGGTGATCGCGGAAGCTGACCTCGTCGTGGCGGTAGTTGATGAAGCTGACGCTCTTCGCCGGGTGCGTCATCTTGTGCGCGCAGATCGCCGAGAAGCTGACCACGGACCCCTGCGGGCCGACGCCGCCGGGCCACAGGTAATCGTCACCGGCCTCGGTGCGCAGTCCCACCGCCCCCGCGACCGGTCTGCCCAGGTCGATCAGGAAGCACGGCGTGGTCACGTAGGGGTAGTTGAAGACGTAGGTGCGCCCGGCCTGCAGCGACGACGCGCGCAGCGCCCCGCCGTCGGCGTCCGTCAGCCGTACCCGCGCATAGCGCTTCAGCGGCGCCGCGCCGGCCCGTGCCAGGACGCCCGGGCTGAGTCCTGCCGCGGCGGCCGCGCCGGCGCAGAGCCTGACGAAGCTGCGGCGGGCGAGCGGGCGGGCGGTCTCGACAGGGATACGCGCCATCGCGCGATGCTACCTTCGGCGCCGATCGCAGCCAACGCCGCCGCGGGTGTGCGCGCGGCGCGCCCGCGCGCCGCCCGTCGCCGTGGCACCGCGGCTTCAGCGCCGCGCCGCGGCGATGCGGTCCGCGAGGCCGTCCTCGCCCACCATGCGCGCCGCCTGCTCGGCGGTCCAGCCGTCCCGGGCGCGCGCCGCCGGGTCGGCGCCTGCCGCGAGCAGGCGCTCCACCGCGGCCGCGAAGCCGAGGTTCGCCGCGATCATGAGCGCGGTGTTGCCGGTGGCGGCCTCCCGCGCGTCGGGGGCCGCGCCGGCCGCGAGCAGCCGATCGAGCAGCGGCAGCCGGCCGGTGCGCACCGCGAGCATCAGCGGCGGCTGGCCGCCGCGCCCGGGCCCGTCGGGATTCGCACCGCCCGCGAGCAGCGCCGCGACCGCCGGCTCCGAGACCGCGGCGAGGGCGCGCGCGAGCGCAGAGCCGGCGTCGCCGCCCGCGGCGTTCGGATCGGCGCCGGCGGCGATCAGCCGCTCCACGCAGCGGGCGTCGCCATCGGCCGCGGCCTCGGTCAGCGCGGTGCGCCCGTCCGCGGTGCTCGCGCCGGCGTCCGCGCCGTTCAGCAGCAGCAGCTCCAGCGTGCGCGGGCGGCAGCGCGCGGCGGCTGCCATCAACGCGCTCCAGCCGTCCTCGGCGCGCCCGTCCGCGGCCGCGCCGGCGCCGATCAGCGCGACCGCGACGTCATAGCCCGCGAGCGCGCCGGCCGCCGCCATCAGCGCGCTGTTGCCGTTCACCGTGTCGCGGGCATCGGGGCGTGCGCCAGCCGCGAGCAGGCGCTCCACCACCTGCAGGTGTCCCCCGGACGCGGCCAGCATCAGCGGCGTCACCCCGGCCTCGTCGCCGGCGTTGGCGTCGGCGCCGTGCGCGAGCAGCGCCGCGACCACGTCGCGGTGGTCCGCGTGCGCGGCGATCATCAGCGCGGTGGGTGCGCCGGTCCGGGGCGACCGCGCGTCGGGGTCGGCGCCTTCGCGCAGCGCGAACTCGACGAGGTCCGCGCGCCCGGCCTCCGCGGCGAGCAGCAGCGCCTTGTCGGCCACGCCCGGCTGCGCGCCGGCGCCGGGCGCAGCGAGCAGCAGGAGCATCAGCAGGGCACGCAGCATCGGTGCACTGTACGCCGCCCGGCGCGTGCGCCGCCGGGTATGCTCGCGCCGATGCATGCCGACGCCGAACGCTGGAACCGGCGCTATCGCGAGCAACGGGGCGACCGGGCCGGGCCCCGGCGCTTCGACGTGGAGCCGGCGCTCGAGGCCTGCGCGCGCCACCTGGGACGCTCCGGGCGCGCGCTCGAGATCGCGTGCGGCGCAGGCGCGAACCTGCTGTGGCTGGCGGAGCGGGGATTCGATGCCGTGGGGGTGGACGTCAGCGTGGAGGGGCTGCGCATCGCGCGCGCCGAGGCGTCGCGGCGCGGGGTCGCCGTGCGGCTGGTGACCGGCGACGCCGCGCGCCTGCCGCTCGCGCCCGGCATCCGTTTCGACGTCGTCGTGGTGGTGCGCTTCCTGGACCGCGCGCTGTACCGGACCGTTCCTGCGCTGCTCGCGCCCGGCGGACTGCTGTTCTGGCTGACGTTCAACCGCGGGCGTCTGGCGCGCGCTCCCGGGTTCAATCCCGACTTCCTGCTCGGGGACGGGGAGCTGGCGGCGGCGTTCCCGGGCCTGCGCACCGTGGACGGCGCGGACGGCCCGGAGACGAGCTGGCTGCTCGCCCGGCGCCCGGCGTGACCCGCGCGCTCAGCCGACCGAGACCAGCTCCACGTGCGCGGCGTCCGGCGGCAGCTCCTGGCCGGCGATCGCGAGGCACATCCGGATGAAGGCCTCGGGGTGATCGAAGCTGGCCGCATCCGCGGCCACGCGCAGCAGCCGCAGCTCGTGGCGGCTGAGCAGCAGCACGGCGCCGCCGTCGCGCACCTCGCCGAGGTCCATCAGCGTCGCGACGTCGGCCAGCTCCGTCTCGTCGTCCTCCCACGCGTGCACCAGCGCCGGCCGCTCGCCAGGCACCGTCCGGTAGACGCCGGGCGCGCTCACGGCAGTCCGAAGTAGCGCGCCACGCTGACGATCTGCGCGCGGTCGGCGCCGGTGTCCAGGAGCAGCTCGCCGTGCTCGCCGAGGCCGCGGACGACGCCGCCGAGCGTGGCGTCGCCGAACTCGAGCGTGCGCGTCTCGCCCTGGTCACGGGCGCGCTGCAGCCAGGCCTGGCGCACCGGCCCGTAGCCTTCCTCGGCCCACACGTTGATCCAGCGCAGGAAATGCCGGGCGAAGTGCTCGAGCACGTGCAGCGCCCGCACGTGATCCGCCTCGCCGCTGTCGTGAACGCTGTTGTAGCGCTCCGGCTCCGGGTTCTCGGGGTGGTGGGCGACGTTCACCGACACCGCGACGGCCAGCCACGGCCACGGGTCCGCCGCGCCCGGCGGAGCGGCGAGCTGCACCTGCCCGGCCAGCAGCTCGTTGATCAGCAGATCCCCGGGCCAGCGGAAGCCCATCCCGGTCATCGGCGCCACGACCTCGGCGATCGCGGCGCCGGCGGCCACCGCGGCGACCGTGCACACCTGCTGCGCGGTGGCGTTGTCGTAGTCGGGGCGCAGCACCAGCGCGCAGTGCAGGTTGCCGTGGGGCGCGTCCCACGGGTGCCCGCGGCGGGTGCGCGCCGCACGCTGGCTCCCGGCCCAGATCAGGGTGCCTTCGTCGGCGCCGGCCTCGGCGCGGCGCGCGGCCTCCGCGAGCACGCTGTCCACCTCGGGGACGACGATCAGCTCGTAGGGCCCGGGAAGGCTGGGCAGCTCGCGGTCTTCGTGCATGGGCTCGGCGCGCGACGGGGTCGCGAGAAAATACCGCAGCGCCGGCCCGGATGCCGCACCGGCGTGCGGCCGCCGCGGCCGCAGGGATGGCTTCGGCGCAACCCCGGCTACAGTGCCCGGGCCGCGGCCCCGGCGCCGCGTGACCGGAGACCCGCGTGATCCCCAGCCATCCCGGCCCGCGTCCGCCGCCCGCGCGCCCCCGCCGCCGCGCGCCGCGCCCTGCCTTGGCGCTCGCGCTCGCGGCGCTGGTGGGCGTCGCGCCGCAGGCGCGCGAGGTGAACGAGACGCCGCAGGCGCGCGAGGTGAACGAGACGCCGCAGGCGCGCGAGGTAGACGAGACGCCGCAGGCGCGCGAGGTAGACGAGACGCCGCAGGCGCGCGAGGTAGACGAGACGCCGCAGCGGCGCGAGGTGAACGAGACGCCGCAGGCCCGCGCCGAGACCGTCACGCCGTCCGCGCGCCCGGCGATCGACGCGCCGGTGCTGCGCGCCGCGCTAGAGGCCGCGTGCAGCGGCGGCGACGGCGACGCGCTCGCCGGCGTGCTCGCGGCCCTCGGCGGCGGCATCGTGCTCGACGAGTCGGCGCTGGACGCGCCGCCCGGCATGGACG
>CBDUCN010000409.1:0-4185 GCA_965365655.1 uncultured Gammaproteobacteria bacterium
GCGATGGTCGCGCCGACGCCGGTGAGCGCGCTGCTGCACGCGGTGGCGGTCGTCAAGGCCGGCGTGTTCAGCGTCGTGAAGGTGATCGTCTACGTGTTCGGCATCGACCTGCTGGCCGGCGAGCCGAGCGCGCAGTGGCTGCTCTACGCGGCCGGCGCGAGCATCCTGATCGCGTCGGTGATCGCGCTGCGCCAGGACAACCTCAAGCGCCGCCTCGCGTATTCCACGGTGAGCCAGCTGTCGTACGTGACGCTGGCCGCCGCGATCCTGGCGCCGGTGTCGGTGGTCGCGGCGGCGATGCACATCGCGGCGCACGCGGCCGGCAAGATCACGCTGTTCTTCGCCGCCGGATCCATCTACACGGCGGCCCACAAGACCGAGGTCAGTCAGCTCGACGGGATCGGACGGCGCATGCCGTGGACGATGGGGGCGTTCGCGATCGGCGCGCTGAGCATGGTGGGCGTGCCGCCGACGGCGGGCTTCCTCAGCAAGTGGTACATGCTGATGGGGGCGATGGAGACCCATCAGATGGCCGCGGTGGGCGTGATCGTCGCCAGCACGCTGCTCAACGCCGCGTACTTCCTGCCCATCGTGTACCGCGCGTTCTTCCGCGCGCCGCCGGTGGACGAGCACGGCCACGCACACGGCGAGGCGCCGCTTCCGGTGGTGCTCGCGCTGACCGCGACGGCGGCGTGCACCGTGGCGCTGTTCTTCTTCCCGGACGTGCCGCTCGCGCTGGCGCGGGACCTCGCGGAGGCGGCACGATGAACGGCGACGGCGCGTCGATGAACGATCCGGCGACCGGCGCACGGCGCCACTGGCTGTACCGCCCGGAGAGCATCCCGAAGCTGTGGACCTGGGGCGCGGGGCTGCTGGCCGTCACCGTCGCGGCGGAGATCTTCACCGACCTGCACCCGCACTTCGGCTTCGCCGCGTGGTTCGCGTTCAACGCGATCTACGGCTTCGCGAGCTGCATGGTCATGGTGCTGTTCGCGAAGTGGCTGGGCAACTTCGTGAAGCGGGCAGACAGCTACTACGAGCCGGCGGACGGCACGCCGGACGGCGGCGCCGCGCCGGGTGCGCCCCACGGCCCCGGGGAGGGCGCGCCGTGACGCTGCTGCTTCCGCCGTCGCTGCCCCTGATCGCGGGCGCGTTCCTGCTGCCGCTGCTCGCGCCGCGCCAGCGCGTCGGGCTGCTGTTCCTGCTCCCGCTGGCGAGCCTCGCGCTGGTCTGGGGGCTGCCGTCCGGGGTGCTCATCGAGGGCGAGTTCCTGGGCCTCGCGGTCGCACCGCTGGAGGTGGACGCGCTGCGCCGCGTGTTCGGCACCATCTTCGGCATCATGGCGTTCACCGGCGCGCTGTTCGCGTACCGCCAGGCAACGCTGGTGGAGCTGTGCGCCGCGTTCCTGTACTCGGGCTCGTCGCTGGGCGTCGTCTTCGCGGGCGACCTGCTGACCCTGTTCGTGTACTGGGAGCTGATGGCGCTCGGCTCCACGCTGGTCATCTGGTCGGCGGGCACGCCCGGCGCGTACCGCGCGAGCATGCGCTACCTGCTGGTGCACCTGTTCGGGGGCGTGGTGCTGATGGTGGGCATCGCGGCCTGGGCGGGCACGACCGGCAGCGTGGACTTCACGTCGATGACCGCGGCGCTGGAGGGCGGCGGGGCGCGTGCGGTGCCGGCGGCGTTCATCCTCGCCGGCTTCCTGCTGAACGCCGGCGCCCCGCCGCTGTCGGCGTGGCTGCCCGACGCCTACCCGGAGGCCAGCCCCAGCGGCGCGGTGTTCCTGTCCGCGTTCACGACCAAGACCGCGGTGTTCGTGCTGCTGGCGGGATTCCCCGGCGCCGAGATCCTGATCTTCGTGGGCCTGTACATGGTGTTCTACGGCATCGTGTACGCGCTGCTCGAGAACGACATGCGGCGCATCCTGGCCTACAGCATCATCAACCAGGTGGGCTTCATGGTGACCGGCATCGGCATCGGCACCGCGATGGCGCTGAACGGCGCCGCCGCGCACGCGTTCACCCACATCATCTACAAGGCGCTGCTGCTGATGTCCGCCGGCGGCGTGCTGTTCATGACCGGCAAGCGCAAGTGCACCGACCTCGGCGGGCTCGTGCAGAGCATGCCGCTGACCGCCGTGTGCGGCATCGTCGGGGCGCTCGCGATCTCCTCGTTCCCGCTCACCTCGGGCTTTGTCAGCAAGTCCATGATCGCGCAGGCCGCCGCCGACGAGCACCTGGGGCTGGTCTGGGCGCTGCTCGCGGCGGCGTCGGCAGGCGTGTTCCTGCACGCCGGAATCAAGTTCCCGTGGTTCGTGTTCTTCCAGAAGGACTCGGGCCTGCGCCCGCCGGATCCGCCGTTCAACATGTGCGTCGCGATGGTGCTGTTCGCGGCGCTGTGCCTGCTGCTGGGCATGTTCCCGGGGCCGCTGTACGCGATGCTGCCGTTCCCGGTGGACTACGCCCCGTACACCGGCGCGCACGTCGTGTCGCAGCTGCAGCTGCTGCTGTTCGCGGGACTGGCCTTCTTCGTGCTGCTGCCGATGATGAAGCGCACGCTCACCATCAGCCTGGACTGGGACTGGTTCTACCGCCGCTTCCCGGGCCTCGTGCTGTCGGTGGTCGCGCCGCCGGCGCTCGCGCTGTGGGCCGCCGCCGGGGACGGGGTGCGCGCGGGCCTGCGCCGCGCCGGCGGCTACCTCGCCCGCTACTACGGCGTGCGCGAGGGCCTCGGCCGGCTGCCGGAGTCGGGCGGCATGGCGACCGCGGTGCTGGCGGTGTTCGGGGTGATGCTGCTGTATTTTTACTTGAGGTGATCGATCCGGGGGGGCGGTGGTCGGCTTCGATCCGGCGCCTGTGTGAGTAGTGCCCATCGGGTCGGTGCGGCCGTTCTTCTTCTCCGGCGCTCCATGTCGACCCCCCACCCCGTCCCTCCCCCACGTTCCGCGGGGGAGGGGGCCAGGCTGACGGGCTGAGGCCGGAGCGTGCGGTCGCGGGTGCCGTGCTTCGTTCGACCGCGGTGCGCCCGGGGGCGTTCGGTGATCGGCTTCGATCCGGCGCCTGTGTGAGTCGGTGACCGTCGGGTTGGTGCGGCCGTTCTTCTTCTCCGGCGCTCCATGTCGACCCCCCACCCCGTCCCTCCCCCACGTTCCGCGGGGGAGGGGGCCAGGCTGACGGGGCGGGGCGGGAGCGTGCGGTCGCGGGCTCCGTGCTTCGTTCGAGCGCGGTGCGCCTACGAGCCGCCGGAGCCGATCCTCGCGCGCAGCGCGTCCGCTCTTGCGCGGCCCTGCTCCAGCGTCGCCGGGTCCAGCTCCGCGGCCGTCAGGTCGCGGTTCTTCGCCGCGTTGTCGTCGCCGCGCTCCGCAGAGAGCGTGAACCACGCGAAGGCCTCGGCGTCGTCCCGGGACACGCCTTCTCCGAGGCCGTGCATGATCCCGAGATTGTTCATCGCCTGCGCGTAACCCTCGAACGCCGCATCGCGGTACCAGCGCACGGCCTCCTCGAAGTTCCGCTCGACACCGCGGCCGTGGTAGTAGGCGAGGCCCATGCTGTACATGCCGCGGGCGCTGCCGCCGGCGGCGGCGCGGCGCGACCAGGCCACGGACTGCTCGAGGTCGCGCGGCACGCCTTCGCCCTCGCTGTAGAGCACGCCGAGGCTGGCGGCGGCCTCCGCGTGGCCCTGCTCCGCCGCCTCGTGGAACCAGCGCGCGGCGGCCTGCGGGTCCGCTTCGACGCCGCTGGCCGTCGCGTAGCGCACGCCCATGCGGAACTGGGCCTCGGCGTCGCCGGCCGCCGCGGGCCCCGCCTCGGGCACGGCCGGCGCGGCCGGGGTGGCCGGGGTTGCGGCCGTGGCCGCCGGTGCGGCCGGGTCCGCGCGCAGGCGGGAGAGATCGAGGTCGGCGCGCGCGGCGTGGACGCCGGCGAGGGCGAGCAGGAGTGCGACGGCGGCGCGCTGCATGGGCGCGGAATGTACCACGCGGCGGGTGTCCCCCCTGCCGGCCGGGTGCCGTGGCCGCGGGTGGTGTGCCGGCACGCGAGTGCGCCCACGGGCCCGGCGGCTACCGAGCCCGCGATGCGGTGATACGATCCCGCGCCCGAGGCGCCCGGCCACGAGCCTCGCGCGCCGATTCCCTCCCGGAGACGCCTCCTCCCGATGATCAGGGTCTTTCGCCACTACATTCCCCGA
>CBDUCN010000410.1:0-4151 GCA_965365655.1 uncultured Gammaproteobacteria bacterium
GCGCTACCTGTGCGTGGACGACTACGGGACGCCGGTGAACCCGCGGCTCACTGCCGGCCAGGTGCACGGCGGCGTCGCCCAGGGCATCGGCCAGGCGCTCGCGGAGCAGGTGGTCTACGACCGCGACTCGGCGCAGCTGCTGAGCGGCTCGCTGATGGACTACGCGCTGCCCGGCGCGGCGCTGCTGCCGGACCTGGAGGTGCACCTCGAGGGCGAGCCCACCGCCGCGAACGCGCTGGGCGTGAAGGGCTCGGGGCAGGCCGGCGCGATCGCCGCGCCGCAGGCGGTGATGAACGCGGTGCTCGACGCGCTGTCTCCGCTCGGCATCGAGCACCTGGACATGCCCGCGACCAGCGAGCGCGTGTGGCGTGCGATCCGCGACGCGCGGGGCGGGCGCTGAACGCGCCGCGCGTCGCGGGCGTCCGCGGCACGCCGCGGCCCGGCGCCGGCGTCCGGCACGCGGCGACGCCGCACCGGCTGCCGCTCGACGCGCCCGCCGCGCGAGCACGCCGCGCGTGCGGCGGGGCGCCCGCTCAGGCCGTGTGCCGCACCTGGGTCAGCTCGGCCAGCGAGTGGGCGCCGCTCATGACCTCGCTCACCGCACGCCCGATGCGCTTGCCGATCTCGGTGGTGGAGAACACCCCGCGCACCGCGTGGGCGCCGCTCGCGTCGTCCACCTCGACCACCAGGCCATGCTGGCGCTCCAGCGCGTGCAGCGTGGCCACCACGTGGCCGACCCGGGCGTTGGCGACGCTCGCGTAGGTGAACACCTCGATCGCGCTCTGCGGCACCATGATGTGCGCGACGGTGATCCCGGCGCGGGTCAGGCCGCCCTCGCGCACGAGCTGCACCGGCCGCTCGCCCTGGATGTCCGTCGCGGTGACGAGCCCGACGACCTCCTCGCGCTCGCCGACCACCAGCAGCATCCGCACGCCGTTCTTCTTCATGCGCTCGAGCGCGTCGTCGATCGGCTCGCCGGGCTCGACGGTGACCGCCCAGCGGTCGCGGAAGTCCGTCATGACCTCCGTGGCCGGGGCGTCCAGGGGCAGGTGTCGCGCACGGTCGGGGCGCACCGTGGTGCTCCCCGGCATCAGCGGGACGTGGGGCAGGACCGCGTATTCATGCTTCATCGTTCGCCTCCAGCCGGTCAGGATCCGGAATCGGGCGGCGCTCGTCGATGTCGAAATTCGACGTCCTGTCGAATTTCGACTCGCGTCGCGGAAGACGCGGTCTCCCGCTCGCTCCATGAATCGCTCACCTGCGTGACCGATTCATGCCGGCACGTCCCTGTGCCGGGCGCGGGCCGTCGAACTCCGGCCCGCGTCGCGCAAGACGCGGTCTCCCGCTCGCCCGATCAATCGATCGCCTGCGCGATCCATTCGTGCCGGCATGTCCCGGTGCCGGGCGCGGGCCGTCGAACACCGACGGCCCGGCGAAACGCGCGCGCCGCATCGCGTTCGCCCTCCGAGTATAGGCACGCGCCCGGCGCGTGACGAGAATGCGCCGTGAACCGCGCGACCCGCGCCGCTGTACGGGACTCCACACGATGAGCACCCCCCTTCGCACCAGCCTGATGCTGCCGGTGGAGCACGCGCCCGGCGAGGACGTCGCGCAGCGCTTCGACGACATGCTGGAGGTCGCCCGCGTCGCCGAGCAGGGCGGCATCGACATGCTTACCGCACCGCAGCACTACCTCGCGGCGCCGTCGCAGTACCTGCACTGCGTGCCGGTGCTCGCGCGGGTCGCCGCGGAGGTGAAGCGCGTGATGCTCGCGACCAACATCATCCAGCTCACGCTGCATCATCCGGTGGAGGTGGCCGAGACGCTCGCGACCCTGGACGTCGCGTGCGGAGGGCGCCTGATCGCCGGCTTCGGCCGCGGCTACCACGAGAAGGAGTTCCTGAGCTTCGGCGTGCCGCCGGGACGGCGCCTGTCGCGCTTCCTCGAGGCGCTCCGCCTCGTCGAGCGGCTGTGGACCGAGGACGTGGTGACGCACGACGGCGAGCACTTCACGCTGGACGCGGTATCGCTCGGCATCCGGCCGCTGCAGCGCCCGCGCCCGCTGATCGTGCTCGGCGCGAGCGCCGATCGCATGATCGCGCGCGCCGCGCGCCTCGCCGACGGGCTCAGCCTGGCCGGCCACTCCACGCTGGACGGCCAGAAGCGCCAGGTCGCGATCTACCGCGACGCGCTGGCCGCGCAGGGCAGGAGCTTCCCGCCGGCGTACTTCCGCGTCGGCGTCGAGTGCTACGTGGGCCGCGACCGCGCGAGCGCGATGCGCGAGGCGCTGCCGTACCTCGCGACGAAGTACGGCAACTACGCCGGCTGGGGCCAGGACGCGGTGCTGCCCGAGGACCAGAGCTTCGCGCTGCCGCCGGACGAGCTCGCGCGCGGGCGCTTCGTCATCGGCGACCCGTCCGAGGTCGCCGAGCGCATCCTCGAGTACCGCGACGCGCTGGGCATGAACGTGTTCGGCCTGCGCATGCACTGGGTCGGCATGCCGCACGCGCTGGTGTTGAAGTCCCTCGATCGGCTGTGCGACAAGGTGCTGCCCGCAATCCGCGCCGATCGGGCGCGCTGAGGAGCACCCATGGCCGTCGAACGCCTCGAGATCACCCGCCGCGAGCCGTACCTGGACGGGCGCGCGTTCCCGGGCGGCGGCGCGTACGAGCGCGTCGACGCGCTCGCGCACTACGCCGTCGACCCGGAGCACGCGGCCAACCGCGGGATCGTGGACCTGCACCTCGCGCCGCGCGGCGACGACGGCCGGGTGCGCTTCAGCGGCGACGTCACGCTGCTGCTGCCCGCGGCCGGCGGCAATCGCGCGCTGCTGCTGGAGGCGCCGAACCGCGGCAACCGCATCCTCACCCGCTCGTTCAACCGCGCGCCGTTCGAGCTGGTGCCCACCGACCACATCGATCCGGGCGACGGCTTCCTGATGCGCCACGGCTGGACGCTCGGCTGGTGCGGCTGGCAGTGGGACGTGCCGAAGCCGTCGCCGCGCCTGGGCCTGGCCGCGCCGCGGGTGCCCGCCGCGGCGCTCGGCGACGACACGCCGATGCAGCTTCGCCTGCAGCCCGACCGGCCCACGCCCTGCTTCGCGCTCACCGATCACCACGTGGGCTCCATCGGCAACCACCGCCCGATCCCGGCGCGCGATGCGGGCGATCCGGCGGCGCGGCTGCTGGTGCGCGAGCACCTCCATGCGGCGCCGGAGACGATCCCGCGCGAGCGCTGGCGCTTCGCGCGCGACGACGACGGCGCGCCGGTCGCGGACGCGGCGCACGTGTGGCTGGACGGCGGCTTCCGGCCCGGCCTGATCTACGACCTGCTGTACACGCCGGCCGAGTGCCCGGTGGCCGGCGCCGGGCTGCTCGCGCTGCGCGACCTCGCCGCGTTCCTGCGCCGCGACGCGCGCTCGCCGCTCGCGGGGCGCGTCGATCACGTGATCGGCGAGGGGATCTCGCAGTGCGGGCGGCTGCTGCGCACCTTCCTCCATCTGGGCCTGAATGCGGACGAGTCGCGCGAGCCCGCGTTCGACGGGCTGCTGGTGCACATCGCCGGCGGGCGGCGCGGCGAGTTCAACCACCGCTACGCGCAGCCTTCGGTGCAGCCGACGCCGGGCTTCGGCCAGCTGTTCCCGTTCGCCGACGCGCCGCAGCGCGACCCGCTCACCGGACGCGAGGCCGGGCTGCTGGACGCGCAGCGCGCGGCGGGCTGCATGCCGAGGATCGTCTACACCGACACCTCCGCGGAGTACTGGCGCGGCGACGCGGCGCTGGCCCACCTGCAGCTCGACGGCGCGCGCGACGCCGAGCCGCCGCCCGGCGTGCGCCGCTACCTGTTCGCCGGCACCCAGCACGGGCCCGGCGTGCTGCCGTTCGCCGACGTCAGCATGTTCGGCAGCCACGGCAGCAACGCGTTCAACGTCGTGGACTACCGGCCGCTGCTGCGCGCCGCGCTCGCGAACCTGCTGGCATGGGTGCGCGACGGCGTGGAGCCTCCGCCCAGCGCGTTCCCGCGCGTCGCCGACGGCACGGCGGTGACCCGCGACGCGGCGATCGCGGCGCTCGCCGGGATCCCCGGCCTCGCGCTGCCCGCCCCGGACCGGCTGCCCGCGATCTTCCCGCTGGACCTCGGGCCCGACGCCG
>CBDUCN010000411.1:0-4136 GCA_965365655.1 uncultured Gammaproteobacteria bacterium
GCCAGGCCGAGCACGGCTACAACTCCCCGGTCTGGCTGGTCACCGACGACCGCGCGCTCGCCGAGGAGGTCATGAAGCGGGTGCCGCAGCACATCGCCGACCTGCCGGAGCTGAACCGCAACAACGCGACCGCGGCATGGAACGACTACGCCGAGGTCATCGTGTGCGCCGACCGCGAGGAGATGGCGGCGACCGCGGACGACTACGCGCCGGAGCATCTGACGGTGCAGGCGGCGGACACCGACTGGTGGCTCGCGCGGCTCAAGTGCTACGGCTCGCTGTTCCTCGGCGAGGAGACCACGGTCGCGTTCGGCGACAAGGCATCGGGCACCAACCACGTGCTGCCGACCTCGGGCGCCGCGCGCTACACCGGCGGGCTGTCGGTGCACAAGTACATGAAGATCGTGACCTGGCAGCGCGCGACCCGCGACGCGGCGAAGCCGATCGCCGAGGCGACCGCGCGCATCTCGCGCCTCGAGGGGATGGAAGGCCACGCGCGCACCGCCGACATCCGCCTGAAGAAGTACTTCCCCGACGAGCAGTTCGACCTGAGCGCGAACGGCTGAGCCGGCGGATGCGACGGGCCCCGCGGGACGGGTCCCGCGGGGCCCGCGGGGAATGGGGGGCGTCGTGCGCGGCGCCCGCCCCTCGCCGCTCGCGGCGCCCCCGATGCGACCCGTTCGATGAGAGACCGCCACGTGCAACGCGTCACGATCCGAGCCGACGAGCCACGCACCATGAGCGCCGTGCAATGAGTCCCGAGCGATGAACGACAGCCCGCTGTTCTCCGTCGACGGCCGGGTCGCGTGCGTGACCGGCGCGAGCAGCGGCATCGGGCGCGCGGCGGCCAGCCGGCTCGCGGCGGCCGGCGCGCGCGTCGTCGCGGTTGCGCGGCGCGAGGCGGCACTCGCGGCGTGGTCGGACGAGACCGGCGGCGGGACCGCGTTCGTCGCAGCCGACCTCGCGGACCGCTCGGGCCTCGCCGCGGTGGCCGCGGCCGTCGCGAAGCCCTTCGGACCGCCCGACATCCTGGTCAACGCCGCCGGCATCAACACGCGGCAGAAGGCCGACGACGTGACGCCGCAGGGATGGGACACCACGCTGGACCTGAACCTCGCGGCGCCGTTCTTCCTGTCGCAGGCGCTGGTGCCCGCGATGAAGGAGCGCGGCTGGGGACGTATCGTCAACTTCGCGTCGCTGCAGTCGCGGCGCGCGTTTCCGGGCGGGCTCGCCTACGGCGCGTCGAAGGGCGGCGTCGAGCAGCTGACGCGCGCGATGGCGGAGGCCTGGTCGGCGTCCGGGATCACCGTGAACGCGCTCGCGCCGGGCTTCTTCCCGACCGAGCTGACGGGGCCTGTGTTCTCCGACCCCGAGCTTGCCGCGCGCAACGCGGCGCAGACCTGCATCGGGCGCAACGGAGAGCTCGCCGACCTCTACGGCCCGCTGCTGTTCTTCTGCTCCGACGCGTCGGCCTACGTCACCGGGCAGACCCTGTTCGTCGACGGCGGGTTCACCGCCAAATGAGGCACCCATGAAGGCACTGGTCTACACCGCAGTCCACACCACCGAGTATCGCGACGCGCCGGAGCCCGAGCGCAGCCCCGGCGACGCGCTGGTGAAGGTCGAGGCGGTCGGGATCTGCGGCTCCGACATGCACGCGTGGCACGGCCACGACCCGCGCCGCGTGCCGCCGCTGATCCTCGGCCACGAGGCCTGCGGCACCGTCCTCGACGGGCCCGAGCCCGGCACGCGCGTCGTGTTCAATCCGCTGATCACCTGCGGCACGTGCGCGCACTGCCAGGGCGGGCGCTCGAACCTGTGCGCGTCGCGCGAGCTCGTCGGCATGCGGCTGCCGGGCGCGTTCGCGGAGCAGATCGCGCTCCCGGCGCGCAACCTGATCCCGGTGCCCGACGGCATGGATCCGGCGGCGGCCGCGCTGACCGAGCCCTGCGCGACCGCGTGGCACGCGCTGATGCTCGCCGCGCGCGCCGCGTGGCGGCCGCTTCCGGAGTGCCGCGCGCTCGTGATCGGCGGCGGCTCGGTGGGCCTGCTCGGGGCGCTGATCCTGAAGGCCTGGGGCGCGCGCGAGGTGCACCTGGCCGAGACCAACGGGCTGCGCCGCGAGACCGCCGCCGCGGCCGGCATCGACGCGTTCGACCCGCTGGCCACGCCCGCGGAGAAGGCGGGCTACGAGCTGGTGCTCGACGCGGTCGGCGCGGTCGCGACCCGCGCCGCCGCGATCGCCGCGGTGACGCCGGGCGGCGTCATCTCGCACGTCGGCCTGCAGGACTGGGCCGGCGAGTTCGACGCGCGCACGCTGACGCTGCAGGAGGTTACCCTGGTCGGCGTGTACACCTACACCGATGCCGATCTTCGCGCGTCGCTCGCGGCGCTGCACGACGGCCGGCTCGGCAGCCTCGACTGGGTCGAGGAACGGCCGCTCTCCAGGGGGGGAGAGGCATTCGACGATCTGAACGCCAACAGGACGCCGGCGGCCAAGATCATATTGAGGCCCTGATAAGGCCGCTCATGACCGTGAGACACCGGTACGCCAGCCCGGCCCCGACGTCCCTTCGACGACGGGGTACGGCCGGGCGGCGGAGCCGGCCAGGGAGCACCCGGACGGAGCCGTCCCGGTCTCACGGTCGGGAGGAGCCATCCAGGGCCGCACGCTCGAACTTTCCGGCGCAGGTGCGCCAACGCAGACCGAAGGGGAGGTCAAGATGATTCATTTCGTGGTGCACGACGACGGCGATTCCGTCGGCGTGGTCGTGGTGGAAGGCGTGAAGGCGGGCGACGAGCTCACCGGCTGGATCATGGATCAGGACCGGGAGATCAGCTTCAAGGCCGCGAGCGACATCCCGATCGGGCACAAGCTCGCGATCAAGCCGTTGAGCGAGGGCGACACCGTGATCAAGTACGGCGTCGACATCGGCCGCGTGGTCTCGAGCATCGGCGTCGGCGAGCACACCCACGTGCACAACATCAAGACCAAGCGCTGGTAACCCTGAACACGAATCTCCCGGAGAATCTTCCATGTCACTGGACCTGAGCAATGCCACCTTCCAGGGCTATCGGCGCGAGAACGGCCGCGTCGGAGTCCGCAATCACGTCATCATCCTGCCCGTCGACGACATCTCGAACGCGGCCGCCGAGGCGGTCGCGAGCGCGATCAAGGGCACGATGGCGCTGCCCCACCCCTACGGCCGCCTGCAGTTCGGCGCCGACCTGGACCTGCACTTCCGCACCCTGATCGGCACCGGCTGCAACCCGAACGTCGCCGCCGTGGTCGTGATCGGCATCGAGGAGGGCTGGACCCAGAAGGTCGTCGACGGTATCGCCGCCACCGGCAAGCCGGTGACCGGCTTCGGCATCGAGCAGCACGGCGATCACGACACGATCATGCGCGCCTCCAAGGTCGCGAAGGAGTACGTGCAGTGGGCCAGCGAGCGCCGCCGCGAGGAGGCGCCGCTGAGCGATCTGTGGGTGTCTACCAAGTGCGGCGAGTCCGACACCACGTCGGGCTGCGGCGCCAACCCGACGGTGGGCAACGCATTCGACAAGCTCTACCCGCACGGCACGACGCTCGTGTTCGGCGAGACCTCGGAGCTGACCGGCGGCGAGCACCTGGTCGCGGAACGCTGCCGCAACGACGAGGTGCGCGAGCGCTTCATGTTCATGTTCAACCGCTATCAGGACCTGATCGATCGCTTCAAGACCAGCGACCTGTCGGAGTCCCAGCCGACCAAGGGCAACATCGAGGGCGGGCTGAGCACCATCGAGGAGAAGGCGCTCGGCAACATCCAGAAGATCGGCAAGAAGTGCATCGTCGACGGCGTGCTGGACAAGGCCGAGATGCCCACCGGGCCGGGCCTGTGGTTCATGGACTCGTCGTCGGCCGCCGCCGAGATGGTGACGCTGTGCGCGGCGTCCGGCTTCGTCGTGCACTTCTTCCCGACCGGCCAGGGCAACATCATCGGCAACCCCATCCTGCCGGTGATCAAGCTGTGCGCGAACGTGCGCACCGTGCGCACGATGAGCGAGCACGTGGACGTGGACGTCACGGGCCTGCTGCGCAAGGAGATGAGCCCGGACGACGCGGGCGACGCGCTGCTGGACATGATGTTCCGCACCGC
>CBDUCN010000412.1:0-4133 GCA_965365655.1 uncultured Gammaproteobacteria bacterium
CGCGGATCCCCGGGCAGCCGCGTGGTGTATACAGGGCGCGCGATGCAGCACCGCGCGACATCTCCGGCCGATCCGCCGTGACCACGGCGCCCGACGTCCTGATCGCCGGCGGCGGCGTGATCGGCAGCGCCGTGGCCTGCTTCCTCGCCCGCGACCGGGACTTCACCGGGCGGGTGGTCGTCGTCGAGCCGGACCCGTCCTATGCCGCGGCCTCCACCCCGCGCTCGCTAGGCGGCATCCGCCAGCAGTTCTCGACGCCCGAGAACATCGCGATGAGCGCGTTCGGCGTGGAGTTCGTGCGCCGCGCGCGCGAGCACCTCGCGGTGGACGGCGAATGCCCCGACCTGGCGCTGCGCGAGGCCGGCTACCTGTTCCTCGCGTCGCACGCCGGCGCCGCGGTGCTGGCGGACAACCACCGGCTGCAGCGCGAGCACGGCGCCGACAACGTGCTGCTCACGCCGGCCGAGCTGCGCGCCCGCTTTCCGTGGCTCGCGACCGACGGCATCGCCGCCGGCTGCCTGGGGCTGTCCGGGGAGGGCTGGCTGGACCCGTACGCGCTGCTGCAGGCCTTTCGCGGCAAGGCGCGCGCGCTGGGCGTGCGCTACCTCACCGACCGGGTGGCGGCGATGGAGGTGGCCGGCGCGCGGGTGCGCGGCGTGCGGCTCGCGTCGGGGACGCGGCTGACGCCGGGCGCCGTGGTCAACGCCGCGGGCGCGCGGGCGCGCGACGTGGCTGCGCTCGCCGGCGTCGAGCTGCCGGTGTTCCCCCGCCGGCGGCAGGTGTTCGCGTTCGAGTGCCGCGAGCCGCCCGCCGGCTGCCCGCTGGTCATCGATCCGAGCGGGATCTACTTCCGCCCCGAGGGCGGATTGTTCCTGTGCGGCGTCTCGCCGGGACCGGACGAGGATCCCGACACCTTCGCGCTGGAGGTCGACGACGGCTGGTTCGAGGAGCGCCTGTGGCCGCACCTCGCCGCGCGGGTGCCGGCCTTCGAGGCGATCAAGGTGCGCCGCTTCTGGGCCGGGCTGTATGCGCTCAACGCGTTCGACGCGAACGCGATCCTCGGCCCGCACCCGGTGATCGCGAACCTGTACTTCGCGAACGGATTCTCCGGGCACGGTCTGCAGCAGAGCCCGGCCGTGGGCCGCGCCATCGCCGAGCACCTCGTGCACGGCGCGTGGCGCAGCATCGACCTCGGCCGCTTCGAGTTCGGGCGCATCGCGGCCCGCCGGCCCGTGCTCGAGCGCCTCGTCGTGTGAAGGTCGGACGCGCGGCCCGGCGCTCAGAACGTGCTCGCCGCCGTGCGCACGCCGTCGATCACGAACTGCACGGCGAGCGCCGCGAGCAGCATCCCGAGCACCCGGGTCACGACGTTGGTGCCGGTCACGCCGAGCAGCTTGAACAGCCGCCCGGCGAGCAGCAGCGCGGCCAGCACCAGCACCAGCACGCCCAGCATCACCGCGACGACCGCCGCCTGCAGGCGCAGGTCGCCGTCCGCGCGGGTCATCATCAGCACCGCGGTCGCGATCGCGCCGGGTCCCGCGATCAGCGGGATCGCGAGCGGGAACACCGCGACGTCGGCGCGCTGCGACGCCTCGCGCGCCTCCACCGGCGTGGTCCACGAGATCCCGGAGTGCTTCGCGAACAGCATGTCGATCGCGACCAGGAACAGCAGCACGCCGCCGGCGATGCGGAACGCCTCCAGGCTGATCCCGAGCGCGCCGAGCAGCCACGTCCCCACCAGCGCGAAGGCCACGAGCACGCCCGCCGCCACCGCGACGCCGGTGATCGCGGTGCGCCGGCGATGGGCCGGGTCCTGGTCCGCGGTCATCGCGGCGAAGATCGGGCCCAGCCCGACCGGGTCGATGACCACGACGAAGGTCACGAAGGCACTGGTGAGCAGCTCGTGCATTGGATGGTGATGCGGTATCGCGTCGTGGCCGGCGCAGGGCGCGCCGTCGCGCGCCTCGCAGCGTCAGCGTAACAGGCCGCCGCCCCGCGGCGGGCGCCGGCGCGTCGGTCCCGGCGGCGACGCCGTGACGCGGCGGGCGGCCTCAGTCGCCGTCCAGGACGCGCCCCACGCCGCCCAGCACCGAGCCCTCGCCCTTGTCACTGCCGCCCGCGGACGGCGCGAACGCGAGGATACGGTCGGCCAGCCGGCTGAACGGCAGGCTCTGCAGCCACACCGTGCCGGTGCCGCGCAGGGTGGTCAGGAACAGCCCCTCGCCGCCGAAGATCATGCTCTTCAGGCCGCCGGCGCGCGCGATGTCGTACTCGATCCCGGGCGTGAAGCCCACCAGGCAGCCGGTGTCCACGCGCAGGGTCTGGCCGTCCAGACGGCGCTCGATCACCGAGCCGCAGGCGTGCAGGAAGGCCATGCCGTCGCCGGACAGGCGCTGCAGCACGAAGCCCTCGCCGCCGAAGAAGCCGGCACCGAGGCGCTTGTTGAAGCTGATGCTCACCTTGGTGCCGAGCGCCGCGCACAGGAACGCGTCCTTCTGGCAGACCACCTCGCCCCCGACCGTGCGCATGTCCAGCGCGACGACGTGCCCGGGATAGGGGGCGCCGAACGCGACGTGGCTCTTGCCGGCGCCGGTATGGGTGAAGTGGGTCATGAACACCGATTCGCCGGTGAGCTTGCGCATCCCGGCCGAGAACAGCTTGCCGAGCAGACCCTGATCGGGGTCCGAGCCGTCGCCCATCTTGGTCTCGAACTCGACCCCCTCCTCCATGTAGGTCATCGCACCGGCCTCGGCGATCACCGTCTCGCCGGGGTCGAGCTCCACCACCACGAGCTGCATCGCGTCGCCGACGACCTCGTAGTCCACCTCGTGACATCTGCGCATCATCCGGGCTCCGTTACGTACTGATCTCCACCGCGGCCGCCGGGCGCGGGCGTCGCTCGCCCGCCGTCACAGCAGCTCGTCCACCGGTGCGACGCGGGCGTAGGGCACGGCGAGGGCGGCCATGAATGCCGCGTGCACCTGCGCCGCGGGGATCGTCTCGCCGGCGAAGGACAGGTCTCGGGTCGCGCACGCGTCGCTGGCCACGGTGCAGCCGAACCCGAGGTCGAACGCGGCGCGGGTGGTGGCGTCGATGCACATGTGGCTCATCGCGCCCGCGATCAGCAGGTCGGTGACACCGCCCGAACGCAGCGCGTCGAGCAGCCCCGTGTCGCGGAACGCGTTCGGAAAGTGCTTGGTGATCACCGGCTCGCCGTCGCGCGGCGCCACCCGCTGCTCGTGCTCGGCACCCGGGGTGCCGGGGAGGAAGAACGTGGCGCCGGGCCGGGTGGAGAGGTGCTGCACGTGGATGCGCGGCGCGTCGTCGGCGCGGAAGCGCTCGAGCAGGCGGGCGGCGCGGTCGGCGGCGGCGTCCATGCCCGAGAGCTCCATGCTGCCGCCGGGAAAGTAGTCGTTCTGGATGTCGACGAGGACGAGTGCGGTGGTCATCGGCGCGGTGCCCCGGGCTGCGTGCGGTCGGCCAAGGTAGGCGCGCGGGCGCACCCTGTCCAGGGTCCCGCCGCCGCGGCGCACGCACGCCGCCGGCCCCCGCCGCGGCCGGCCGTGCGCCACGCGCCGGCGGCCGCCCGGGGCGCCGCCGCCGGCTCCGCGACCCGTCCCCGCGCGAATTGTGACGCCCGTCCCCTCGTGCCGCGGCGCGATGGCGGCTATACTTCGCCGCTTTCACTGGCCCGACACCCTGGACCTCGCCCGCCGCGGCAGCCCCCCTGCCGGCGGATGGAGCGGCGAGCGGCCTGGCCGGCGAATCGAGTCTTAACCGGCATTCCGGACGGCCTCAGAGGCCGACGGAGCCTCTTACGCGCGAGAACTGACGAGCATGGACATCACGCGGTACCGCAACATCGGCATCTTCGCCCACGTCGACGCGGGCAAGACCACCACCACCGAGCGCATCCTCAAGCTCACCGGCAAGATCCACAAGATCGGCGAGGTGCACGACGGCGCGGCCACCACCGACTTCATGGCGCAGGAGCAGGAGCGCGGCATCACGATCCAGTCCGCGGCCACCACCTGCTTCTGGAAGGAGCACCAGCTCAACATCATCGACACCCCGGGCCACGTGGACTTCACGATCGAGGTCTACCGCTCGCTGAAGGTGCTCGACGGCGGCGT
>CBDUCN010000413.1:0-4125 GCA_965365655.1 uncultured Gammaproteobacteria bacterium
TGTGAATGCATCCCTGTACGGCGGCCGCATCCGAAGCGGCCGACGGTCCCCGGGCCCCGCGACCCGCACCGAACCTTCCTTGACGCAAACGCGGGCCGCCGTGCTCGGGCGCCGGTCGGGGGTGCCCGGCCGGGCCGCGGACGGGGAATCGACACGCGGCGGGCGCCGCCGGACAATGGGCGGCCTTCCGCCCCCCGGAGGCCCGCCGCCGATGCCGTCGACGAACCCGCCCCTTCTGCTCACGCCCGGGCCGCTGACCACCGCGCCGGAGACCCGCGACGCGATGCTGCGCGACTGGGGGTCTCGCGACGCGGCCTTCATCGAGATGAACGCGCGCGTGCGCCGCCGCCTGCTGGACATCGCCGGCGTCGCCGCGAGCCACGTGTGCGTGCCGGTGCAGGGCAGCGGCACCTTCGCGGTGGAGGCGACGATCGGCACCCTGCTGCCGCGCGACGGCCACCTGCTGATCCTGTGCAACGGCGCGTACGGCCGGCGCATGGCGCGCATCTGCGAGATCATCGGGCGACGCGCGACGGCGATCGAGACCCCGGAGGACACGCCGGTGGACCCCGCGGCGCTGGACGCCGCGCTGGCCGCCGACGGCTCGATCTCGCACGTCGCCGTCGTGCACTGCGAGACCACGTCCGGGATCCTGAACCCGCTCGCGGACGTGGCCGCGGTCGCCGCGCGCCACGGCCGGCCGCTGCTGGTCGACGCGATGAGCTCGTTCGGCGCGATCCCGCTCGACGGCCAGGCCGTCGCGTTCGACGCGCTGATGGCGTCCAGCAACAAGTGCCTGGAGGGCGTGCCCGGTCTCGGCTACGCGCTGATCCGCCGCGGCGCGCTGGAAGCCGCGGCCGGCAACGCGCACTCGCTGAGCCTCGACCTGCACGACCAGTGGACCGCGATGGAGGGCAACGGTCAGTGGCGCTTCACGCCGCCCACGCACGTCGTCGCGGCCTTCGACAGCGCGCTGGACGCGCACGCGCGCGAGGGCGGCGTCGCCGGGCGCCACGCCCGCTACTCGCAGAACTGCCGCGTGCTGGTGGACGGCATGCGCGCGCTGGGCTTCCAGACGCTGCTTCCCGATCACCTGCAGGCGCCGGTGATCGTGACCTTCCACATGCCGGCGGACCCCGCGTTCCGCTTCGACGCGTTCTACGCGCGCCTCGCCGAGCGCGGGTTCGTGATCTACCCCGGCAAGCTCACGGTCGCCGACAGCTTCCGCATCGGCTGCATCGGCGCGCTGGACGCCGACGACATGCGCGCCGCGCTGGCCGCGATCGAGGCGACGCTGCGCGAGATGGGCGTCACGCGCTGCGCACCGGAGCGCGCCGCGTGAGCGGCCACGGCACCGCACGTCCGGCGTGAAGACGCGTCCCCGACCCGCCGCCGGCGCCGCGCAGCGCGCGCACGGCGCCCCCCGAGATCCCGCGCGCGAGCGCCGCGCGCCCCCGCAGCCGAGGAACACCCGATGATGCCCGCAACCGCCCTTAAGGAATCCCGCGACGAGGCCATGCGCATCGGCGGCGAGCGCGTCGACACCGCCGAGCGCATCGAGGTGCGCAACCCCTACGACGGCTCCGTGGTCGGCAGCGTGCCGCGCGGCACCGCGGAGCACGTGCGCTCGGCCTTCGCCGTCGCGGCCGCGTACCGCCCGATGCTGAGCCGCTACGAGCGCCAGCGCATCCTGATGCGCACCGCCGAGATCCTGGTCGAGCGCAAGGACGCGATCTCGGACCTGATCACGGCCGAGTCCGGGCTGTCGAAGAAGGACTCGCTGTACGAGGTGGGCCGCGCGTTCGACGTGTTCCACCTCGCCGGGCAGCTCGCGATCCTCGACGACGGCGAGATCTTCTCCTGCGACCTCACGCCGCACGGCAAGCGGCGCAAGATCTTCACGCAGCGCGAGCCGCTGACCGCGATCAGCGCGATCACGCCGTTCAACCACCCGCTGAACATGGTCGCGCACAAGGTCGCGCCGTCCATCGCGACCAACAACTGCATGGTGCTCAAGCCCACCGAGAAGACCCCGCTCACCGCGCTGGCGCTCGCCGACGTGCTCGCCGAGGCCGGCCTTCCGGGCGAGATGTACCAGGTCGTCACCGGGCTGCCGGCGGACATCGGCGACGCGATGATCACCGACCCGCACGCCGAGCTGATCACGTTCACCGGCGGCGTCGCGGCGGGCAAGTACATCGCCGGCAAGGCGGGCTACCGGCGCACCGTGCTCGAGCTCGGCGGCAACGACCCGCTGATCGTGATGGAGGACGCGGACCTCGACCGTGCGGCCGACCTCGCCGTCGCCGGCGCGACGAAGAACTCGGGCCAGCGCTGCACCGCGGTCAAGCGCATCCTCGTGATCGACACGGTGGCCGACGCGTTCCGCGACCGCGTGCTCGAGCGCGCGCGGGCGCTTCGCTGCGGCGACCCGATGGACCCGGAGACCGACGTCGGCACGGTGATCGACGAGGCGTCGGCGAAGCTGTTCGAGGCGCGCGTGAACGACGCCGTGAGCCTCGGCGCGGAGCTGCTGCACGGCAACGACCGCAACGGCGCGCTGTACCCGCCGACGGTCGTGGATCGCGTGCCGCGCGACTGCGAGCTCGTGATGCAGGAGACCTTCGGGCCGGTGATCCCGATGATCCGCTGCGCCGACATCGACGACGTGATCGAGGTGTCGAACTCGACCGCGTTCGGGCTGTCGTCGGGCGTGTGCACCGACCGCCTGGACTACGTGACGCGCTTCATCGACGAGCTGCGCGTCGGCACCGTGAACATATGGGAGGTGCCGGGCTACCGCATCGAGATGTCGCCGTTCGGCGGCATCAAGGATTCCGGCCTGGGCTACAAGGAAGGAGTGCTTGAGGCGATGAAGAGCTACACCACCGTCAAGACGTTCTCGCTGCCGTGGCGCTGACGCCGGCCGGGAGCCGCGCGGGCGGCGCGCGATGAGCGCCGCGACGCCGGCGCTGCGCGCGGTGGACGGCGACTTCGTCGACGCGCTGGAGACGATCTTCGAGCACGAGGGCGCGGGCGAGTACCTCGGCGAGGAGGTCACGATCGCCGAGCACATGATCCAGACCGCGGTGCGCGCGCGCGACGACGGCGCGCCCGACGCGCTGGTTGCCGCGGCGCTGCTGCACGACATCGGCCACCTGGTGCAGCCGGGCGCGGACGCCGCCGACTGGCACCGCGGCCACGACGAGGCGGGCGCGGCCTTCCTCGCCGGGCGCTTCGGCCCCGAGGTGATCGAGCCCGCGCGGCTGCACGTCGCGGCCAAGCGCTACCTGTGCGCGGTGGAGCCCGACTACCTGCACCTGCTGTCCGACGCGTCGGTGCACACGCTCGAGAGGCAGGGCGGGCCGATGAGCGCGGCCGAGGCGGCGGCCTTCGAGGCGAACCCGTGGCACGCGGACGCGGTGCGGCTGCGCCGCTTCGAGGAGGACGCGAAGCACGTGGGCCTCGCGATCCCGCGCTTCGCGGCGTTCCGGCCGCTGCTCGAGCGCCTGCGCCGCGATCGCTGACGGCCGCGTGAGCATCCGATGCGTCGCGAAGCGATCGCCGGCGTGAGCACGCCGCGCGCCCCGGCCGTGCGCCCCCGCGACGGTGGCGCCGCGCCCGCGGCGGGCGCCGGCAGGGCCCGGTGACCCGCGTGCTGCGCGAGCGCGGGCCGGGCCCCATCCGCGCGGTGCTGCTCGACAAGGACGGCACCCTCGTGGATTTCCGCGCGAGCTGGCTCCCTGCGCTGGAGCGCGCGGCGCACGCGCTCACGCGCGAGCGGCGCCTGCCGCCGCACACCGCGTCGCGGCTGCTCGCGCTCGGCGGCTACCGCGAGGACACCGGCACCTGGGATCCGCACGGGCTGATCGCGTGCGCGACGACGCGCGACCTGGCCGACGCGTGGGCGGACGCGCTGGGCGGCGGCGACGCGGCGCGCATCGAGACGCTGCTCGAGGCGACCTTCGACCGCGACGTGCGCGCGGCGCCGATCGCGGTGACCGGCGCCGCGGCGGCGCTCGCGCGCCTGCGCGCGCGCGGCATCGCGCTCGGGGTGGCGACGATGGACACCGAGCGCGGCGCCCGCGACACGCTGCGCCGGCTCGGGATCGCGGACCTGTTCGC
>CBDUCN010000414.1:0-4092 GCA_965365655.1 uncultured Gammaproteobacteria bacterium
TGTCCAGCGCCATGCGGATGCCGTCGCCCATGTTGAAGCGCGTGCCGCGCACCTTCGCGAGGTCCCAGCCCGGTCCCAGGTAGCGGGTGCGCATCTCCGCGTTGGCCTCGAAGCCGCCGGTCGCGAGCACCACCGAGCGCGCGAGCACGTCACGGCTCTTGCCCTTCTGGCGCACGCGCACGCCCTTCACGCCGCCGTCGTCCGCGATCAGCGACACCGCGCGGGTCTCGTACAGGACCTCGATGCCGTCGCGATCCGCCGCCTTCGTCAGGTTCTCGACGAGCCCCGGGCCGCCGCCCCAGGTCTCCACGCACAGCCCGCCCCAGAAGCGGAACTTGCCCTCGGGCGTCTTGAAGGCCTGGCGTCCGTAAGACGGCTGGAAACGCACGCCCTTCTCGCGCATCCACGCGACCGTGTCCAGGCTGGAGGTGACCAGCGCCTCCACGAGGTCGGCGTCGGCACGGAAGCGGGTGACGCGGAACATGTCGTCGAAGAAGTCGTCGCTGGTGTAGGTGCCGAACTCGGCGTTGCCGATCTCCTCGTCCGACAGGTCCGGCAGCACGCGCTTGAGGTCCTCCACGCCCTCGTGCGCGAAGCGGATCGCGCCCGCGGTATAGCGGCTGTTGCCGCCCGCGTCGTCCTCCCCCGCGGCCTCGAGGACCGTCACCTGCGCACCCTGCTCGCGGGCCGCGAGGGCGGCGCAGAACGCGGCGTTGCCGGCGCCGACGACGACGACGTCGGTGGTCAGGGGCTCGTTGCTCATCGGTCTCGCTCTCCGCGGGTGCTGGCTGGCGCCGGATGCTACCCCAGCGCCGCGCCGCTCCGAAGACCGCGCGTCGCGCTCGGCGCGGGAGGCCGGGTTTAGGATCGGCGTGCGGCGCGCCTGGCGCCGGATCTGCGGAGGCTCCGATGCCCGACCCGTCCCCCGTCCACGACTACTCGCGCTTCGCCGCCGCCCTCGTCGCCGCGGCCCCGGACGACGCGGTGCTGCACGCCGCGCGGCGCTGCCTCATCGACTGGTACGCGACGACGTTGCCGGGCGCGGTGCGCGCGCCCGCGACGCTGCTGCGCGAGGCGCTGCAGGAGGAGGTGGGCAGCGGCCCGTCGCGGCTGCTGCCCGACGGTCTCGCGGCGGGCAGCCGGGCGGCGGCGCTGATCAACGGCGCGGCCTCGCACACGGTGGAGTTCGACGACATCTTCCGCGACGCGATCTACCACCCGGGCTCGCCGGTGATCGCCGCCGCGCTGGCGGCCGCCGAGCGCGAAGGGGCGGGCGGCGAGCGGCTGCTGCGCGCGGTGATCGCAGGCTACGAGGTCTCGAACCGCATCGGCGCCGCGGTGAACCCGGCGCACTACACCTGGTGGCACACGACCGCGACCGTGGGCTGCTTCGGCGCCGCGGTGTCGGCCGCGTGCGTGCTCGGGCTGGACGCGGCGCGCACCGCGCACGCGCTGAACGGCGTCGCGAGCATGGCGGCCGGGCTGCAGCAGGCGTTCCGCTCCGACGCGATGACCAAGCCCCTGCACGCGGGCCGCGCGGCGGAGGCCGGGCTGCTGGCCGCGCTGGGCGCGCGCTGCGGCGTGACGGGTGCCGACGGGATGCTGGACGGCGAGCGCGGCTTCGGCCGCGCGATGAGCGGCGAGGTGGACTGGGCGGCCGCGGTCGCCGGGCTCGGCGAGGACTGGACGATCACCCGCACCACGCAGAAGAACCACGGCTGCTGCGGCCACACCTTCGCGGCGCTGGACGCGATCATCGCGCTGCGCGCGGAGCACGGCCTCACGCCGGCGGACGTGACCCGCATCGACGTCGGCAGCTACGGCGCGGCGCTCGAGATCTGCGGAAACGCGAACCCGCGCACCGGCTACGAGGGCAAGTTCAGCCTGCCGTACACCGCGGCGGTGGCGCTGACGGAGGGCCGCGTCCGCCTCGACGCGTTCGACGACGCGCACCTCCACGATCCGGTGATCCGCGAGGTCATGGGGCGGGTGCACCTCGCGCTGGACGACGAGTGCCACGCCGCGTTCCCGAAGCGCCGCTCGGCGCGCGTGAAGCTGCTGCTCGCCGACGGCCGCGTGCTCGCGCGCCACGCCCCCACCCGCAAGGGCGATCCCGACGCGCCGCTGTCCGACGCCGAGCTGGTCGACAAGTACCGCGAGCTGGCCGCGCCGGTGCTCGGCCGCGGCCAGGCCGAGGTCCTGCTGGACGCGCTGTGGCGGGTGGACGTGCTGGACGACGTGCGCGACCTTCCACTGGCCCCCGAGGCGCCGGCGCGCGCGGCCCGCGGCTGACCGTGTGCCGGCGGGCCCGCGCCCGCGTTCAGCGCACGGCAGGCTGCGTCGCGTGGGCCAGCGCGGCCAGCTTCTCGATGCCGGGCTCGATGCGCTCCACCGGCACCGACGAGAAGCCGAGCCGGAAGTAGTTGCGCGGCGGGTCGTCGCGGTGGAAGAAGATGTCGCCGGGCTCGATCAGGATGCCGTGCTGCTGTGCCTGCGCCTGCAGCGCCCGCGCGTCCATGCCGTCGGGGCCGCGCACCCAGTACGCGGTGCCGCCGAACGCCGGCATGCGCGACGACTCCGGGAAGTGGCGCGCCAGCGCGTCGCCCATCGCCTGCCAGCGCTCGGCGTACGCGTGGTGCAGGCGCCGCACCAGTGAGTCGTGGTGCCCGCGCGCCAGGAACAGCGCGACCGCACGCTGGTTGTTCGCGGGCGGGTGGCGCAGCATCAGCCGCCGCAGCGCACGCGCCTCGCGGATCAGCTCCCGCGGGCCCACCATGTAGCCGAGGCGAAGCCCCGGTGCCAGGGTCTTCGACAGGCTGCCGACGTAGATCACGCGGCCGTGGCCGTCCAGGCTCTTCAGCGCCGGCGTGGGCTGTCCCACGTAGTTGGTCTCGCTCTCGTAGTCGTCCTCGATGAGCACGACGTCTGCGGCCGCGGCGCGCTCGAGCAGCGTGCGCCGGCGCTCGACGTCCAGCGTGACGGTGGTCGGGTGCTGGTGGCTGGGTGTCACGAACACGTAGTCGCACGCGTCCACCTCGGCGCCCGGCACCAGGCCGTGCTCGTCCACCGGGAGCGGGTGCAGGCGGCGGCTGTGCATCGCGAAGATGTTGCGGGCATCGGTGTAGCCCGGCTCTTCGATACCCACCACCGTGTCGCGCCCGAGCAGCAGCGCCGCAGCCAGGTACAGCGCGTGCTGGGCGCCGAGGGTGACCAGGATCTCGTCGCTGGCGGCCCACACGCCGCGGCGCGGCAGCACGCGAGTGCGCAGCTGCTCCACGAGGTCGGGGTCGTCGCTGTCGATGCTGTCGCGGGCCCAGCGCCGCACCGCCGGCGCGGTGAGCGCCTCGCGCGAGCACTCGCGCCACTCGGCCAGCGGGAACAGCGCGAGGTCGAGCTGCCCGTAGATGAACGGGTACGGATAGCGCTGCCAGTCCTGCGGCTTGACGATGTTGCGCTGCGCCGACGGCGCGAGCGCGAGGCGCGCGGCCCAGTCGGTCGCCGGCTGCCCGTCGCCGGCCGACGCCGGCGCGGCGTCCACGCGGTCCACCAGGATGTCGTCGCTGACGAAGTAGCCGCTGCGCTCCCGTGCGCGCAGGTAGCCCTCGTCCACCAGGCGCTGGTAGGCCAGCACGACGGTGTTGCGCGCGACGCCGAGCTGCTGCGCGAGCTGGCGGCACGACGGCACCGCGGCGCCGGGCGGGATGTGGCCGTCGAGCACCGCGCGCACCACCATCTCGCGCACCTGGTTCTGCAGGCTCGCGCCGTTCGCCGGGGCAAGGTGGAAGAGCTGATCGCGCATTTGACGGGGGCGGCCCGGTTCCCTGGTCCCAGAGGATGGTGCCAGCCGACAGTACCGTCCCGGCGGTGGCGCCGTCCATCGCACGGCCGCCGCGTCGGCGAGTGCCGCGAGCGGGCCTCGCGTGTCCGCCGTGTCACGGATCACCGCGGCCCGGACCCGGGCGGCGCCGGCGCGGCGCCGGGCCCGCGCCGTCAGGCGAGCAGCGCGAGTGCGGCCGCGGCCGCGAGCAGCAGGGCGCCGGTGACGATCAGGCCGGTGGGCATGCCGGTGCCGCGGAGCACGGTCGCTTCCGC
>CBDUCN010000415.1:0-4073 GCA_965365655.1 uncultured Gammaproteobacteria bacterium
GCGGTGCGTGATGCCCATCAGCGCGCGGTGCGTGATGCCCATCAGCGCGCGGTGCGTGATGCCCATCAGCGCGCGGTGCACGACGCCCTCGCGTGGTGGCATCATGGAGCACCGGCCTGCCGCGACGCCCACCATCATGCAGCTCGACGACTCGCAGCTAGACCGCTTCCGGCGCGACGGCGTGCTGGTGTTGCCGGGGCTGTTCGCCGCTGCCGAGGTGGACGTGCTTCGCGCCGCGTTCGACGCCGTGTGCGGCGAGCGCACCCCCGCCGACGTGCGCGAGAAGAAGAGCGGCGCGGTGCGCACCGCGATGGGCCTGCATCTGCGCGATCCGACGTTCGCGCGGCTGGTGCGCGACGAGCGCCTGGTCGGGCCGGCGCGCCAGATCCTGGACGGCGCCGATCTCTACGTGCAGCAGGTGAAGGTGAACGTGAAGGCCGCGTTCGACGGCGAGGCCTGGCAGTGGCACTACGACTTCGCGACCCATCACCGCGAGGACGGGGTTCCGCAGCCGCTGGCGCTGAACCTGCACGTGTTCCTCGACGACGTCACGGAGTTCAACGGCCCGCTGCACTTCATCGCGGGCTCGCACCGCCACGGCGTGCCGCCGGCCTTTCTGGACACCGAGACGACCAGCTACGACCTGTGGTGCGTGGAACGCGACGTGGTGGCGCGGCTCGCCGCTGCCGGCCGGCTGCTCTCCGCGACCGGGCCTGCCGGCACCGCACTCGTGTTCGGCGACCTCCTGGTGCACAGCTCGCCGCCCAATCTCTCGCCGTTCGACCGGCGCATCTTCTCGCTGATCCTGAACCCGGTGAGCAACGCGCTCACGAAGACGCAGCGCCCGGACTGGAAGCACCACCGGGACCTGTCGCCGGTCGTGCCGGTTTCGGGCGCCCTCGCCTGATGGCCACGCCGGCGCACGCGATGGTGCTGCCGAGGGCTGGTGCGCCGCTCGCGCCGCAGCGGCGCAGCGTGCCGGACCCGGGACCCGGCCAGCTGCTGCTCGCGGTGCACGCGTGCGGCGTGTGCCGCACCGATCTGCATGTCGTGGACGGCGATCTCACCGGGGGCGCGATGCCGGTGGTGCCGGGCCACGAGATCGTGGGCCGCGTGCTCGCGACCGGAGCCGGCGTCGAGGGCGTCGCCGAGGGGGATCGGGTCGGGGTGCCGTGGCTCGGCTGGACCTGCGGCGAGTGCAACTACTGCCGGACCGGGCGCGAGAACCTGTGCCCGCGGGCGCGCTTCACCGGTTACCACCTGGACGGCGGGTACGCGACCCACACGCTGGCCGACGCCCGCTACTGCTTCGCGCTGCCCGCTGGCGTGGACGACGTGCACGCGGCGCCGCTGCTGTGCGCCGGCCTGATCGGCTATCGCAGCCTCGTGAAGGCCGGCGACGCGCGCCGCGTCGGCGTCTACGGCTTCGGCGCCGCGGCCCACATCCTGGCCCAGGTCGCCGTGTGGCAGGGCCGCGAGGTGTTCGCGTTCACCCGCGAGGGCGACACCGCGGCGCAGGACTTCGCGCGCGGCCTCGGCGCGACGTGGGCCGGCAGCTCCCGCGACGCGCCGCCCGAGCCGCTGGACGCGGCCATCATCTTCGCGCCGGTGGGCGCGCTGCTGCCCGCGGCGCTCGCGGCGGTGGCGCCGGGCGGCACCGTCGTGTGCGGGGGCATCCACATGAGCGACATCCCGCGCTTCCCGTACGCGCTGCTGTGGGGCGAGCGCACGGTGCACTCGGTGGCCAATCTCACGCGCCGCGACGCCGAGGAGTTCCTCGCGCTCGCGCCGCGCGCGGGCGTGCGCACCGAGGTCGTCCCGATGCCGCTGGACGACGCGAACGAGGCGCTGCGGCGCCTGCGCGAGGGCGAGCTGCAGGGCGCGGCGGTGCTGTGTCCCCCCGCGCCGGCGTGAGCGCCGGCGGCACCCGCCGCAGCCTGGACGCGCTGCTCGCGCCGCGCTCGGTGGCCGTGATCGGCGCCTCCGACGACCCGCGGCGCATCGGCGGGCGGCCGCTCAGCTACCTGCTCACGCGAGGCTTCGCCGGCGAGGTGCTGGCGGTGAACCCGTCGCGTGACACGGTGCAGGGTCAGCCCGCGCTGTCCTCGCTCGAAGACGCGGAGCGCGCGCCCGACCTCGCGATCGTCGCGGTGCCCGCGGCGGCGGTGATCGCGACGCTGGAGGCGTGCGCGGCGCGCGGCGTCGGCGCGGCAGTGGTGTTCAGCTCGGGCTTCGCGGAGACCGGCGGCGACGGCAGCGCCGCGCAGCGGGCGATGACCGCCATCGCGCGCGGCAGCGGCATGCGCATCCTGGGCCCCAACTGCCTGGGTATGTACAACGCGAGCCTCGGCCTGTTCGCGACGTTCTCCTCCACGATCGAGATCGAGACCCCGCAGCCGGGACCGGTGGGCGTCGTGAGCCAGAGCGGCGCATACGGGGCCCACGTCGCCCACCTCGCGCGCCGGCGCCGGGTGCAGACCGGCTACCTGGTCACGACCGGCAACGAGTGCGACGTCGAGGCGGCGGAGTGCATCGCGTGGCTGGCGGCGCGCGACGACGTGAAGGTGATCGCCGCGTGCGCCGAGGGGCTGCGCGACGGCGACGCGCTGTGCGCCGCGCTCGACGCCGCACACCGGGCGGCCAAGCCGGTGGTGTTCCTGAAGATGGGGCGTTCCCGCGAGGGCGCGGAGGCGGCGCGCAGCCACACCGCGGCGCTCGCCGGCAGCGACGCGGTGTATGACGCGGTGTTCCGCGAGTTCGGCGTGCACCGCGCCCGCGATACCGACGAGCTGCTGGACGTCGCGTACGCGGCCAGCTTCGGCATGCTTCCGCGCGAGGCGCGGGTGGGGCTGATGTCGGTGTCGGGCGGCATGGGAATACAGATGGCGGATGCCGCCGAGCGCCACGGCCTCGCGCTGGCGCCGATGCCGGAGGCCACCCAGGCGCGACTCAGGAAGCGCGTGCCGTTCGCATCGGCGCGCAACCCGGTCGACGTCACCGCGCAGGTGTTCAACGACCCGGCGCTGGTGGACGAGTACCTGGACGCGATGCTGGACGACGCGGGCTACACCGCGATCGTCGCCTTCTTCACCTACGTGGCCGGCGTGGCGTCGATGGCGGAGCCGCTGGCCGCGTCCCTGCTGCGCGCGCGCACGCGCCACCCGGACCGGCTGCTGGTGCCCAGCATCGTCGCGTCCGGCGACATCGTCGCGCGCTACGAGGCCGCCGGCTGCCCGTGCTTCGAGGATCCCGACCGGGCGGTGCGCGCGGTGGCGGCGCTCGCCGGCTTCGCCGCCGCGTTCGACCGCGCCCCGCGGGCCGCCCCGCCGCCGCCGCCGCCGGTGCGCTGGCCGGCCGGGGAGCTGGACGAGGAGGCCGCACTCGCGCTGCTCGCGCAGGCCGGTCTGCCGGCGCCGGCGCTGCGCCGGGCCGCGTCCGCGGACGAGGCCGCCGCCGCGGCCGCCGATCTGGGCTTTCCGGTGGCCCTGAAGGTGTGCTCGCCGGACGTGGCGCACAAGAGCGATGCCGGCGGCGTTCGCCTCGGGCTCGCCGACGCGGACGCGGTGCGGGCGGCCTACGACGGCATCCGGGCCGCGGTCGCGCGCCACTCGCCCGGCGCGCGCGTCGGCGGTGTGCTGGTCACCCGGATGGCGCCCGACGGCGTGGACCTGGTGCTGGGCGCGCGGCACGATCCGCTGTTCGGGCCCGTCGTGATCGCGGGCCTGGGCGGCATCTTCGTCGAGGTGCTGGAGGACGTGAGCCTGCGCCGCGCGCCGGTGGACACCGCGACGGCGCGGGCCATGCTGCGCGAGCTGCGTGCGTGGCCGCTGCTCGCCGGAGCGCGAGGCCGGACGCCGGCCGACGTGGACGCGGCCTGCGCGGCGCTGGTCGCCCTGTCGCGCTTCGCCGCCGCGAACCCGCAGGCGGCGAGCGTGGACGTCAATCCGCTCAGGGTGTTCCCCCGCGGCGCGTTGATGCTCGACGCGCTCGTCGAGCGCGCGGCGCCCGCAGCCGCCGGCTGACCGCGGCGCCCGATTGCGTTAGCGTTGGCGACGGTCGCGCGGACGGCGCGC
>CBDUCN010000416.1:0-4049 GCA_965365655.1 uncultured Gammaproteobacteria bacterium
CGCGCGCTACAGCCCCGGGTAGCCGCTGTCGCGGGCGCGCTCGACGAGGGTCGCGACGGCCTCCGACGGCACGCCCAGGCCGGTCAGCAGGACCGCCCCCATCTGCAGGCTGGACTCCGCGAGGTCGGGCACCGTGCGCGTCGCGCCGGCGCGCTCCAGCACCCGGGCGTGCTCGCGGTCGCGGGCCCGCGCGTAGACGTCGGTGTCCGGCCAGCGCCGGCGGATCTGGCGGATCACCTGCTCCGCGGTCGTGGCCTCGTCGAGGGTGAGCACGATCGCGCGCGCGCGCTCCGCGCCCACGCGCGCGAGCACGTCGCCGCGCCGGCCGTCGCCGAAGTACACCGGCTCGTCGCACGCGCGGTGGTGGGCCACCAGCACCGGGTCGCGATCCACGGCGACGTACGGCACCCCCTCCTCGGCCAGCATCCCCGCGATGCTCTGCCCGACCCGCCCGAAGCCGGCGATCACGACGTGCCCGTTCAGCTCGGCGAGCAGCTCCGCGTCCGGGCGCAGCGCGGGCGGCGGCGCGTGGCGCTCCAGCCACGCTGCCGCACGCTGTCCCGCGACCGCGAGGCCCGGCGTGACCAGCATCGACACCGCGGTCACGATGAGCATGAACTGCCCGGTCTCGGTCGGCATCACGCCGAGGTTCATCGCCATGCTGACCACCAGCAGCGCGAACTCGCCGCCCTGCCCGAGCAGCAGGCCGACGTGCAGCGCGACCGGCGGCTGCAGGCCGAACAGCCGGCCCGCCGTCGCGGCGATGGCGGTCTTGATCGCGATCAGCCCCACCACGCTCGCGGCCACCCACGGCCCGAGGTCGGCCACCGCGCGCAGATCGATGCTCATGCCCACCGAGATGAAGAACAGCCCCATCAGCAGCCCCTTGAACGGCTCGATGTCGACGTGGATCTGGTGGCGGAACTCGGTGTCGGCGAGCAGCATCCCGGCGAGGAACGCGCCCAGCGCCGGGCTCATGCCCGCCGACGCGGTGCCGGCGGACGCCGCGATCGCGGTGAGCAGCGTGACCGCGACGAAGAACTCCGGCGCGCGCGACGCCGCGGCGAGTCGGAACAGCGGGCGCAGCACCAGGCGCCCCAGCGCCCAGATCCCCGCCGCGGCGGCGAGCGCCGTCGCGACACCGATGGCGAGCGACGCGGCCAGCGAGCCGCCCACGGTGCCGGCCAGCGCCGGCACCAGGATCAGCAGCGGCACCACCGCGAGGTCCTGGAACAGCAGCACCGAGAAGGTCGCGCGCCCGGCGAGGGTCGGGAACTCGCCGCGCTGCACCAGCTCGGCCATGACCACGGCCGTCGACGACAGCGCGAAGCTCGCACCGATGAGCACCGACGCGGCGGGCGAGTTGCCCCACGCGTACGCGATCGCGCCGATCACCAGCGCGGTCACCGACACCTGCGTCGCACCCAGGCCCAGCACCAGCCGGCGCATGCTCCACAGGCGCTCGAACGACATCTCGAGGCCGATCACGAAGAGCAGGAACACGATCCCGAACTCCGCGACCGTGCGCACGCTCGCCGCGTCGTCGTAGGTCACGTAGCGCAGCCACGGCATGTCGGCGCTGAACGCGCCGAGCCCGTGCGGGCCGATCGCGACGCCGGCGATCAGGAAGCCGAGCACCGGGCTCACCCGCGCGCGGTGGAACAGCGGCGCGAGGATCGCCGCGATCGCGAGGAACACGAGGATCTCGCGAACGTAGGGGAACGGGGCCTCGTGAGGCATCGCGCGGGTCACCGGTGACGGGCTCGTGCGCCAAGCGTATCGAACCGCGCGGCGCGATGGGCGGCGGCGCGCGCGTCCGCTATCGTGTGCGGGCGGCGTGCGATGCGCGGGGAGCCGCCGCCGTTTGCGACGGCGCCACGTTCGTCGGGCCCGGCGGGACGGGCAAGCCGGCCGCGGGGCCGCGATCGCGCGGAGCTCCCGCATCAACGGGACAACGGCACATCAGGAGCACGACGATGCAGCTCGACGGACGGATGGCGGTGGTGACCGGAGCGGGCTCGGGCCTCGGGCGCGCGATCGCCGTGGCCCTCGCCGCGCGCGGCGCGGCGGTGGCGGCGGTGGATCTGAGCGCCGGGCGCGCGAGCGACACCGCGAAGCTGATCGGCGACGCCGGCGGCCGCGCCGCCGCGTTCGAGGCCGACGTGAGCGACGCGGGCGCCGTCGACGCGGCGATCTCCGCGGCCGTCGAGCGCCTCGGCGCGCTGGACATCATGGTCAACAACGCCGGCATCCTGGACGGCTACCAGAACGTCGACGAGATCGACGAGGCGATCTGGCGCCGCGTGCTCGACATCGACCTCACCGGCACCTTCCTCGGCTGCAAGCGCGCGCTCGAGGAGATGCTGCCGCGCGGACGGGGGCGCATCGTGAACATGGCCTCCATCGCCGGGCTCAACGGCACCGGCGGCGGCGCCGCGTACATCGCGGCCAAGCACGCGGTGGTCGGACTCACCCGGCAGATGGCGGTGGTGTACGGCGAGCGCGGGATCACCGTGAACTGCGTGTGCCCCGGCATCATCCCGACCGAGCTTCGCCGGCACACCACCGAGGTGCTGGGCGACGCGGTGTCGAACCTCGCGGCGCGCGGCCTCGCGCTCAGCGACGACGAGGTGCGCCGCGCGGTGCCCGCCGGCGTGAAGGGCACGCCCGAGGACATCGCGGCCGCGGTGTGCTTCCTCGCGTCGGACGAGGCCGGCTACGTCAACGGCCACAGCCTGGTGGTGGACGGGGGGCTGCGCGCGAGGTGACGCGGCGGCGCAGCGGCTTGCGCCGCTGCCCGTTCATCGGCCGCCGCAGGCGTCGAGGGTGACGGCGCACCGGTTCGCGCGACGACGCCTTCAACCGCCCGCCCGACGCGGGGACATCGGTGCGCCGTCCCCCGCCTGTTCCGGAACCGGCTCCGCGCTCAGTCGAGCACGCTTCGCACCGCGGCCGCGATGCGCTCGCGGCCGGGAAACACGTGGTCCTCCAGCGACGGCGCGTACGGGATCGGCACCGGCAGCGCGCACACGCGCTGCGGAGCCGCCTTCAGCGCACGGAAGGTATCCGGATCCTCGCTCACGAGCGCGATGATCTCGGCCGCGGCGCTCGCCGTCGGGCACGCCTCGTCGGCGATCACCACCCGCCCGGTGCGGCGCACCGACGCCCGGATCGCGTCGGCGTCCATCGGCACCAGCGACCGCGGGTCGATCACCTCCACCGAGATCCCGTCCGCCGCCAGCGCATCGGCCGCGGCCAGCGCCTCGTGCACCAGCCACGCGAGCGCCACCACGGTGACGTCGCGACCCTCGCGCTTCACGTCGGCGACGCCGAAGGGCACGGTGTGGTCGCCGTCCGGGACCTCGCCCTCGATCGATCCGAGACGCCCCGCCTCGAACACGATCACCGGGTTGTCGTCGCGGATCGCGGTCTTCAGCAGCCCCTTCACGTCGGCCGGCGTCGACGGCAGCACCATCTTCAGCCCCGCGAGGTTCATGAACATGGAGTACGGG
Organism: uncultured Gammaproteobacteria bacterium; assembly: GCA_965365655.1. GTDB lineage: Bacteria > Pseudomonadota > Gammaproteobacteria > HK1 > HK1 > JBFHNV01. Next base: position 3,513 of record CBDUCN010000416.1, read on the forward strand.
CTCTGCGAGTGCTGCGCGGCGCGGCGCGTGCCGCCGCCGACCTGGGTGCGGAACAGGATCGGGAACTTCGCCTGGCCGCCGAACATGTAGTGGATCTTCGCCGCCTGGTTCACGATCTGATCCATCGCGACGAAGGAGAACGTGACCAGCCGCCAGTCGACGATCGGGCGGTAGCCGGAGCCGGCGGCCCCGATCGCGATGCCGGTGAGCGCGCTCTCGGCGATCGGCGTCGCGCGCACGCGCGTCGGACCGAACTCCTCGAGCAGCGGCACCGGCGCGTCGGTGGAGAGGTGGAAGATGTCCGGGTCGCGGCGCATCTCCTCGGCCAGCGCCTCCATGATCGCCGCGTCGTAGCTGATCGTGCGCATCTCGCCCTGACCTCGTCGAATTGATGGATGCACGCGGTGGGCGCCGGCCGCGCGGCGCACGCCGCGCCCGGAGCCCGTGAATCTTTCAGTCCGCGAACACGTCCTCCAGCGCCGACTCCGGCGCCGGAACCGGGCTCGCCTCGGCAAACGCCACCGCGGCCTCGATGCG
>CBDUCN010000417.1:0-4037 GCA_965365655.1 uncultured Gammaproteobacteria bacterium
GCGAGGGCGAGGTGCGGGTGGACGTGCTGGATCGCGACGAGCGCTTCGTGAACGGGCTCGCGATGAGCGCGGCGGTGGTGCGACCGGGAGAGGAGGCGGCGGGGCTCGCGCTGGAGCAGATCGCTCCCGGGCGTTACCGCGGCGCGTTCGAGGTCGCCGGCCCCGGCAGCTTCTACGTGACGCTGAGCGGCGCGCGCGAAGGCTTGCAGGTGGGGCCGCGCACGTTCGGGGTGTCGGTGCCGTACTCGGCGGAGTACCTGGAGCAGGGGCCGGACCCGGCGCTGCTGGAGGCGGTGGCGTCGGCCACCGGCGGGCGCGTGCTGCCGCTCGCGGCGTCGTCGCTGCCGGCAATCCTGGCGCCGAAGCCGGACGCGGCGGCGCAGCGCTTCCGGGTGTGGTGGCCGTGGGTGCTGGCGGCGCTGGTGCTGGTGGTCCTGGAGGTCGCGGTGCGCAAGGTGGTGTGGCCGCGGCGGGGCGGGGCGACCGCCGGTGAGGGCGAGGCGGGGGGGCGCGAGCCGGAGGCGTCTCCGGAGGTGGTGCCGCTGGCGGCGCGCGCGCGGCGCGAGGCGGTGGACCGGGTGCGGCTGCACGTGGCGGCGGGCGGGGGGCGTCGGGGGCGGTAGCGGCCAAGCGGGCGCGGACGCCCGGGGCGAGAAGTGTCGGGAGTCGGGGCGCACCGACGGCGCGGCGCCTGCGTGGCGGTGCGGGTGAACGGCGGCGGCCGCCGCCGGACACTGGGCCCGGGCGGGCGCCACGGAGCGGTGCAGCCGGGGCCCGAGCACGCGGTGGCACGGCGTTGCGCGTTGCCTCATCCTTCGCGCTGCCGGGTGCCGGCGCACGCGCCACGAACACGAGAGAGGATCGGGAACATGAACGGATCGGAGCACGGCCCGGCGGTGCGCCGGGTGCTCGTCGCGGTGGCTCTCGCGGCAACGCTCGGCGCCGAAGCCGCCGCCAGCGGGCCCTTCAACGTCAAGCCGGGCTTCGTGCGCGGCGAGGTGATCCGCACGGCGTACGACGGGGTGGGCGACGACCTGCTCACCGCCGGCCTCGGCGCGAGCGGCCTCGCGGGCGCCCCGCCCGCGGTGTCGTCTCCGCCCACGGCCGCGGAGCTTCGTCGCCTGGCTATCTATAACGCCGACTCCGGAGTCGACGCCTCCGATTGGAACCGGACGGATCCCGGGCAAGCGACATGATCGCGGTCGTTGGGGTGCCCGGCAGCCGACGAATCGACAGGCGGCTCGCGTGACGGGCTCCCGGTAACGAAGGCGTGAAGCTGCCATTCTCCTTCAGCCTGACGTTCGTCTTCCGCCTGGTCATCCCCGGGTTGCTTGCAGCCGTGGTTGTCTACCCTGGACTGTCGCTGGTGGGTGGCCGGCTCGGCTTGCAGCTGGATGTCGCCAGCTACTTTCCCTGGGCGACGGTCCTGCTCGGATGGGTGATCACGCTTCTGGACATGCACATCTACATGGCCATGGAAGGGCGTCGATACTGGCCCGAGAAGCTTTGGCGATGGGGCCGGGAGCAGGAAGTCCGTCGTTTCGATGCACTCAGCGCGCGGGTCGCGCGGGGGTGGACGGCCGACGATCCCGGTGGCTATGCCGAGGCCGCCGTCGAGTGGGCACACTTCCCGCTTTCGGACGGCGAGCGCGACAGCCGCGAGGTCTACTACCCGACCCGGTTGGGGAACCTGATCGCGGAGTTCGAGCAGTACCCGAGCCGCAAGTACGACATGGACGGTGTTTTCTTCTGGTACCGGGTCTGGTTGCATGTGCCCAAGGACCTGCGGGAGGAGCTCGATCAGCATCAGGCGCTGGCGGATAGCTCGCTGTACACCGTGGCGGTCGTCTTCCTTGGCGCGTTCGCGTCCGTCGCATACGCGATCCTCTCCGCGACGGGTCATCCGATCCAGCCGGCCAGCGTCGCGCCCGGCGCGTGGCTGATGCTGTCGGTGGTGCTCGTCGGCGCGGGATATGGCCTGTACCGTGCTTCGTTGCCGGTGCACGCGAGCTACGGCCGATTCTTCAAGGCCATGTTCGACCAGTTCGCCTTCAAGGTGACGACGGCGGAGGTCCTCGACGTGGTTTCCAGGAAGGTCGGCGTGGAATCCTACCGGGACCTCACCGGCACGGAGTCCTATCGGGCCGCATGGCGCTATCTCCAGTGGCATCGTGTCCGACTCCCTGGAAGCGATCAGAGCATCTCCATCGCGGAAGCGCGCAATTCCCTGATCTTCAACCTCTACCGCGACACGGCCGGCGCGTATCGCTTCCGCCTGCGCGGCGTGGACGGCGCCATCGTTGCGACGAGCCAGCCCTACAAGTCACGGGCGTCTTGTGCGAAGGGAATCGAAGCGGTGCGCGCGAGTTGCGGTGACCAATCCCGCTATCGCCACAAGACGGCGAGCGATGGTCGTCACTACTTCACGCTGAGTGCGCCGAACAATGCCGTCGTCGCGACCGGCGTGCTGCGCGCGGACGAGGGCGAGGTGCGCGACGCGATCGACACGATGAAACGTGCCGCAGGTCGGGCGCGGATCGTGGAAGGCTGAATAGCCGTGCGTAACTGTGCTACACGTGCCCTTCAGCCTGGTCCCCTCTCCCTCGTGACGAGCGAGAGGGATAGGGAGGGGGAGTCGGCAAGGAACTCGCGAACAGAGCCTCCGCGTGTCGCACGATTCGGAACAGCTGTTTAGTCGACCGGAGGGGCGGCCATCGGCGCCGCGTGCGGCGCGCGAGAAGGGCGTCACGCCTGGAGGCTGACGAGGAGGATCCGCATGAGCAAGGAGAATCTGAAGCCTGAACTGGTGCTCGGTCTCGGAAACCTGGTGAGGGAGATGCAGGTGCTCGCCCTGAAGGAGGAACTGCTTCCCTCCCAGAGGCTGATGCTCTTGAACCGGTGTCAGGAGATGCAGCAGCAGCTGGTCGAGCTGGAGGGCACCAGGCCCGTCATGCTCGACACGAGGCAGAGCAGGGTCGTCTCCAAGATAGAGAAGACCGTTCCGCTGGCGTTGAATGCGACGTCCGTCGCGCTGGATCGGGGCTCGAGCAGGGCGAGGAGAACCGCGAAGGTCCGGCAGGTGGTCCGGGCCGCGCAGGACCTCAATTTCTCGCTGGACACGCTGCTCATGGCCGGTCCGCACGGGCCGGGCGAGCCTCCGGACAAGTAAGGCCCGGGGCCTCCGAGGCGCGCGTCGCGGGTGGCGCGCGTTGCTAAGGCAGCGTCAGGTGCAGGATGCGGCACCACGGTACCGGCGGGGCCTGCCGTAGCGCGCGCAATCGTTTCAGGAGCCGTTGTGCGCGGCGCGCCCGGGTGGGTCGCCGGCCGCGGGTTCCGGAGCGCGCGTCGTACTCGATCGTGAACGTGACGCGCCAATTGTCCGGCGACACCCAGTTTTACGCACTAAGGCGACACCTACTCTTACGCATCCGTCGTCTATTCCGGTCATGTGCTGCGCCTGCTGTTCGCCGCCCGCTCGTCCCCGCGGTCGCGCGGAACTCGGCCCCGGAGCGCTACACGGGGGTGATCCATGATCCGCGCAACGAGCCTCTGCCCATGACGACGCTGCCCGTACAGATGATGAAGCAAGCCGCGAAGCGTCCCGGCGCAGTGCAGCGCTGCCCGGTCGGCCCGACGCCCGCCCGCCGCTGACGCCCGACCATGGCCATGCCCTGGGTGCATCACCCCATCGCCGGGTGGTTCCTCTTCCTCGGCGGCGTCGCGATGGTGGCAGGTGCCGGCTGGATTGGCTTCGACAACTACCGCTTCGTGACGGCGTCGGTCTCGGTGCCGGGCTCGGTAATGGCGCTCGAGCGGCGCAGCGGTCCCCGCGGATCGACGCGCGACGTGCCCGTCGTCGAGTACGCGGATCCGGTGTCCGGGGAGCGCGTGCGCTTCGACAGCGCGTTCGGCATGCGCCCGTCGCCGTTCGCGGTGGGCGATGCGGTGACGGTCGCCGTGCGGCGCGATCCGCCGCGGGTCGAGATCGACTCCTTCTGGTCGCTGTGGGCGCTGCCGTGCCTGCTGGCGCTGTTCGG
>CBDUCN010000418.1:0-4035 GCA_965365655.1 uncultured Gammaproteobacteria bacterium
CCCAGCGCGGTGTCGCGCACCAGCGTCCAGGTCGTGTTGCGGGACAGGATGTCCACCTCGCCGGACTGCAGCGCGGTGAAGCGCTCCTTCGCCGACAGCGGGGTGTACTTCACCTTGTCGGCGTCGCCCAGCGTCGCGGCGGCGACGGCGCGGCACACGTCGACGTCGATGCCGACCCAGTTGCCCTTCTCGTCCGGGTTCGAGAACCCGGCCAGGCCCTGGCTCACGCCGCACTGCACGTAGCCCTTCTTCTGCACGTCGTCGAGCGTGGCGGCGCCGGCCGTGCCGGTCACGCCGAACGAAGCCAGTACCGCGGATGCGGCGACGGTCTTCACGAATTTCATCGGGAGCTCCTCCGCTCTTGTATCGAGTTCTTGATTCGTTATGAGTGGCCCGCGGGGCCACAGACGCACTCCGCAGAGCAACGTCCACCTGCACCGCGGTCGTGTCGCGGGGAAAGCTAACACAACCCGAGAAACGGTCACAAGAAAGGCATAACCGGCACTTACGTGCGCTTTGCGGCTATGCACCATTGGCGTACCGAGGCCCTGGAACGGTCCATCGCGTGCGCTATGCTTGTGCGCGCGTCCCCGGGCCAGCGCCTCGCGATGGTTCAGAGCGGGAAGAGCATGGAGGCCCGTTCCTTGTCCGAGCACCCGTTCACCGTCGGCATCGAGGAGGAGTACCTGCTGGTCGACCCCGAGACGCGGGACCTGGTCTCCGAGGCGCCGCCGGGACTGCTCGAGGACTGCCAGCGCGAGCTCGGCGAGAGCGTGTCGCCGGAGTTCCTGCAGTGCCAGATCGAGGTGGGCACGCCGGTGTGCGCGAGCATGGCCGAGGCACGGGTGGAGCTCTCGCGCCTGCGGCGCGCGGTGTCCGAGGCCGCGCATTCCCACGGCGCGCGGCTGATCGCCGCCTCCACGCACCCGTTCGCGAGCTGGGGCGGTCTCAAGCGCACGCCGAAGGAACGCTACCAGGTGATCGAGGACGATCTGCAGAACGTCGTTCGCCGGCTGATGATCTGCGGCATGCACGTGCACGTGGGCATCGACGACGACGAGCTGCGCATCGACCTGCTCGGGCAGATCATCTACATCCTGCCCCACCTGCTCGCGCTGAGCACGTCGTCGCCGTTCTGGCAGGGCCAGAACAGCGGGCTCAAGTCCTACCGCATCGCGGTGTGGGACGAGATGCCGCGCACCGGCCTGCCCGACGGCTTCGACAGCTTCAGCGAGTTCGAGCGCCACGTCGCGGTGCTGGTGCGCGCGGGCCTGATCGAGGACGGCACCAAGCTGTGGTGGGACGTTCGCCCCAGCGTGCGCTACCCGACGCTGGAGATGCGCATCAGCGACGTCTGCACGCGGCTCGAGGACGCGCTGTGCGTGGCCGCCATCTACCGCTGCTGGCTGCACATGCTGACGCGCCTGCGGCGCGAGAACCAGCGCTGGCGGCGCTACTCGCCGATGCTGATCAACGAGAACCGCTGGCGCGCGCAGCGCTACGGCACCGACCAGGGGCTGGTGGATTTCGGCCGCGGGCGCATCGTGCCCTACCCGGACCTGCTCGAGGAGATCCTCGCCCTGATCCACCCGGACGCCGAGGCCCTGGACTGCGTTCCCGAGGTCCAGCACGCACGCACCATCCTGCAGCGCGGCTCCAGCGCGCACCGCCAGCTCGCCGCGTACCAGAGCGCTCGCGACGCCGGCGCCGAGGAACGCGAGGCGTTACGAGCGGTGGTGGACATGCTGATCGAGGACACGCTGGCGGACCTGTGAGCATCCGGATCGGCGTCGTCACGCTGGGCTGCGCCGACCTGGAGCGCGCGCAGGCGTTCTACGAGACGCTGCTTGACGAGACGCCGGTGCGCGACCGCTCGGGCGTGGCGTACTTCCGCCTCGACGGGTCGTGGCTGGCGCTGTACCCGCGCGAGGACCTCGCCCGCTACTGCGGAGTGCCCGCCGCCGGAAGCGGCTTCGAGGGCATCACGCTGTCGGTGAACCTCGCGTCGCCCGCGGCGGTCGACGCCGTGCTCGCGCGCGCGGAGGCGGCCGGCGCGACGCGGGTGCGCGCCGCCGGCCCGGCCGACTGGGGCGGCCACGTCGCGTGGCTCGCCGATCCCGACGGCCACCTGTGGGAGCTGGTGTTCAACCCGAAGGCGGAGCGGCTTGCGGGGCGTTCCGGCGCTCGCCGCGAGGATCGTCGATGATCCGCCGCTCCTGCCGGTAGACCTTGAAGCCGGCGCGCTGGTACGTCGCGAGCGCCGCCGGGTGGTCGAAGTTGCAGGTATGGACGAACAGCCGTTCGGGCTCCCCGTCGAACGCGCGGGCCACCGCCCAGTCCAGCAGGTAACGGCCCAGGCCGCGGCCGATGAACTCCGGCACCAGGCCGAAGTACGCGAGCTCCACCTCGCCGGCGACGCGCCGGTCCAGCTCCGCGTAGCCCGCCGGCACGCCGTCGAGGTACATCACGTAGACGCCCACCTCGGGGTGCTGGACGATCGCGGCCAGCGCCGCGTCGTCCATGTGCCGGCGCTCGTACCACATCCAGGGCCCGCCCACCGTGTCGTACAGGTAGCGGTAGAACGACACCGTCGGGCGCCTCGCGCGCTGGATGGACAGCGGCTCGGCGCGCCGCGGCGCGGCGCGCTGCGGCGGCGCCCGCATCTCCAGCCAGGTCACGATCATCTCCAGCTTGCCGGGCGGTGGCGGCTCGCGCGCCGGGTCGCCCGCCGCCCGGGCTCCGGGCAGCCGGCGCACCTTCCCGTCGGCGCCCCGGTCGTCACCCACGGGACGCGTCCTCCGCGGGCGCGCGTGCCCACCGACGCGCCGGCGCCGGCGCGCGATATGCTTGCGGGGCGCACCGACGAACCGGTGGCGCCGCGCGTGGCGACGGCGATGAAGAAGGTCTACGGCTCACACGATCCGATCCTGGTTGCGCAGCTCCGGCAGATGCTGGAAGCGAACCACATCGCGTGCGTGACCCGCAACGATTTCCTGATGGGTGCGGCCGGCGAGCTTCCGCCCACCGAGTGCTGGCCCGAGATCTGGGTGCTGGAGGAATTCCAGCTCGACAAGGCGCGCACGCTGGTGGACGCGTTCCTGCAGGCCGTCGACCCGCGCGCGCGGCCGTGGACCTGCGAGAGCTGCGGCGAGCGGGTCGAGGCCCCGTTCAGCCAGTGCTGGCGCTGCGGTCACGAGCGCCCGCCCTGGCAGGCCTGACGCGGCGCCCGGCCCGGCGCGGCGGCGCGCGGGCCCCGGCTGATAAGATCCGGCCACGCCAACGCACCGGTAGAACGCCATGTCACAGCCCGCCGAGAAGCTCCACGCGGCCCCCGCCGCCCACTTCGACTGGACCGACCCGCTGCTGCTCGAGGACCAGCTCGACGAGGACCAGCGCATGATCCGCGACGCCGCCCGCGACTACGCGCAGGCGAAGCTCACGCCGCGGGTCCTCGCGCACTTCCGCGACGAGGGCTGGGACCCGGCCATCATGCGCGAGATGGGCGAGATGGGCCTGCTCGGCGCGAGCCTCGACGGATACGGCTGTGCCGGCGCGGGCTACGTCGCGTACGGCCTCATCGCCCGCGAGGTGGAGCGCGTCGACAGCGGCTATCGCTCGATGATGAGCGTGCAGTCCAGCCTTGTGATGTTCCCGATCCACGCGTACGGCAGCGAGGCGCAGCGCGAGAAATACCTGCCGAAGCTCGCGACCGGGGAGTTCGTGGGCTGCTTCGGTCTCACCGAGCCGGACGCGGGCTCCGACCCGGGCGGCATGCGCACGCGGGCGAAGAAGGTGGACGGCGGCTACTCGTTGAGCGGCACCAAGACCTGGATCAGCAACAGCCCGGTCGCGGACGTGATGGTGGTGTGGGCCAAGGACGAGTCGGACACCATCCGCGGCTTCATCCTGGAGCGCGGCATGAAGGGCCTGTCCGCGCCGAAGATCGAGGGCAAGCTGAGCCTTCGCTGCTCGATCACGGGCCAGATCGCGATGGACGACGTGTTCGTGCCGGAGGAGAACCTGCTGCCCGGCGTG
>CBDUCN010000419.1:0-4033 GCA_965365655.1 uncultured Gammaproteobacteria bacterium
TGCGTATCGGCCGCGACGGGCGGGGGCTTGAGGCCCGGGGCCGGTGTGGTCGGCCCCGCGGAGCCGCCGCGCGCGCCGCGGCGCCCGCGTGGCCGCGCCGCGCCCGCTTCGGCTATGCTCGGCCGCCTCGCCGACGGGCGACCCCGGAAGCATCCGCATGACCGCCACCGCCGACGGCCCGCAGTGGGCCCACGACCTCTACAGGAAGCTCCGCGAGCACGACGTCACGCAGTTCTCGTACGTGCCGGACGCCGGCCACCGCGTGATCATCGACCTGTCGCTGGCCGACCCGGACGTGCACTCGGTCGCCCTCACCACCGAGGAGGAAGGCGTCGCGATGATGGCGGGCGCGCACCTCGGCGGCGCGAAGGGCGTGCTGCTGATGCAGTCGAGCGGCGCCGGCAACTGCGTGAACTTCTTCTCGCTGGTGAAGACGGGCCGCTTCCCGCTGGTCACGTTCCTGTCGATGCGCGGCGACTTCGGCGAGGGCAACCCGTGGCAGATGCCGATGGGCGAGGCGGTCGAGCCGATCCTGGTCGCGATGGGCTTCCGCACCCTGCGCGTCGACCGCGAGGAGGACGTGGTGCCCACCGCGGAGGCCGCGCTGACGATGGCGTACAAGGGCGGCGAGGCGGTCGCGGTGCTGCTCACGCAGAAGCTGCTGGGCGCGAAGGCGTTCTGACGCCGCGCGCCGCAACCCCCGCCGTCCCCGCGAACCGCACCCGGACCCCGACCATGAACGACACCGCCTCCCCCCGCTTCGAGCTGGACCGCGCCGACGCCGTGCCCGCGATCGTCGGCAACCACGAGGACTTCCTGATCGTCACCGGCCTCGCCGGCACGTCGAAGGAGTTCGGCGCGCTGACGAAGGACGGCGATCACCTGTTCAGCATGGCCGGCACGATGGGCGCGGCGGCGATGATGGGCTTCGGCCTCGCGCTCGCGCGCCCGGATCGCAAGGTGCTGGTCGCGACCGGCGACGGCGAGATGCTGATGAACGTCGGCGCGCTCGCGACGATCGCGGTGCACAACCCGCCGAACCTGTCGATCCTGGTCGTCGACAACGGCCACTACGGCGAGACGGGCTACCAGCTGAGCCACACCAGCCTCGGCGTGGATCTCGAGACGATCGCGAAGGGCTCGGGCATCAAGGCGACGCGCACCGTGGAGACGCACGAGCAGATCGCCGACGGCGCGCGCACGCTGCGCGAGTCGAACGCGACCAGCTTCGTCGTGCTGCGCGTGAAGCCCACCGACCCGCCGAAGTACAAGCGCGACATGAACGCGTCGAACTGCCGCACGCGCTTCAGGAAGGCGCTGCTCGGCGAGCCCTGACGCGCCGCGACGCCGCCGCGCAGGCACCGCGCATGACCGGCTCCGCGAGGGTCACGCTCTACCAGTTCCCGCGCTTCTTCGGGCTCGCGAACGCGTCCACGTTCTGCATGAAGGTGGAGACGTGGCTGCGCATGGCGGGGATCGCGTACGACACCGTGTGGGTCACGAACCCGGCGAAGATGCCGAAGGGCAAGTGCCCGGCGATCCGCCACGCCGGGCACATGATCGGCGACTCCACGTTCATCCTCGAGCACCTCGACGACGCGTTCGGCCCCGGCCTCGACGACGCGCTGGACACGGAGCAGCGCGCGGTCGCGCACGCGTTCACGCGCATGCTCGAGGAGCGCAGCTACTGGGTGATGGTGTACAGCCGCTGGGTCGACGACTCGGGCTGGCCGACGACGCGCGAGGCCTTCTTCGGCGCGATGCCGCCGGGGGTGCGCGACGCGGTGGCGACGATCGCGCGCCGCAAGATGCGCCGCGCGCTTCGCGCGCACGGGATCGGGCTGCACGCGCATGACGAGATCTACGCGCTGGGCGCGGCGGACCTGCGCGCGGTGAGCGACTGGCTGGGCGAGAAGGACTTCTTCATGGGCGACGCGCCGAGCGCGGTGGACGCGGCCGTGTACGCGTTCGTCGCGAACGCGCTGCACTCGCTGGAGAACCCGCTGGCCGACGCGGCGCGCTTCTGCTCGAACCTCGCGCCGTACGCCGAGCGGATGCGCGAGCGGTACTTTCCGGAGCTCGGTCACTGACGGGCGGCCGGCCGGCTGCCGGGCTGCGCCCGGGACGGCATCGATCGATCACGGAGGTGATCGATTCGTGTTGTGCTTCGTCGCGAGCGGCCACAGTATTTCTCGTGACCGAACCTGGAAGCCCCGCATGGCTAAACCAGTACAAGATCTGTCTCTCGAGGAACTCCTCAAGCTGGTGGAAGACATCTGGGACAGCATCGCCGCCGAGCAGGAGCACGTGCCCCTGACTCCGGATCAACGGATGGAGCTGGACCGCAGGCTCGACGAATTCGAGGTCGACAGTGAGCCCGGGGACTTTGCGGGCGATGTCGTCGCCAGAATTCGAAAGGTCTTGTGACTGCTACGGTCCGTATTCGAACACTCGCATAGCGAGGCCTCGAATAAGCCGCGGCCTGGTATGACGTCCCCGTCAGCCGGGCGCCGTCAGACCCAGCGCGCGAGCACGACGGCGCCCGCGGAGCCGGCGCCGACGACCGCGGCCCAGGCGCGCGCGATCGGCCCCGGAGCGCGCTGGGCGCGCTCTCGCGCGTCGTCGCGATGCGCGGCCTCGTCGGCCTGGCACGCAATCAGCGTCGCGCGCAGGTCGGCGAAGGCCGGGTCGCCGGCCAGGCGGTCGATCTGCGCCTGGTAGTGGCGGTCGACGAAGGTCTCCACCGCGTCGATGGTGTGGAACACGGCGCGCGCGCCGAACAGCGCCGGCAGCGCGCCCAGGCTCCAGCCCGCGGCCTTCCACAATGGCAGCAGCGCGCTGCGCTGGCGCTCGGGCAGCCACGCGGAGATCTGGTCGAGATGCCGCTGCTCGGTCGCGAGGTGCTCGAGCGCGAAGCCGCGCACCCCGGCGTCGCGGCTCACCGCGAGGATGCCGCGGTAGATCGCGACCGCGCCGGTCTCGCCCGCGTGGTCGCTGCGCAGGTCCGCGGCGACGTCCGCGGGCAGGGTGCCGCAGTGCGAGCGGAACACGTGGGGCAGGCGCGCGCGCAGCGCGAGGAACACGCGGTAGAAGGCCTCCAGCGCGCGCGCCGGAATCGGGTGCGCGAACGCGCGGCCCAGCCACCCGAGGCCGGGCACGCGGCGCCACACGCCGGCGACGGCCTCGGCGCCCGACACGAGCGCGCCGTCGGGCGTGCGCAGGTGCAGCCGGTCCAGCGCCGCGGCGCGGTCCAGATCGCCGCCCAGCGCGTCGTCGCCGCAGCGCGACACGTCGACGAAGCGCACGCCCTCCGCGCGCGGGCGGTAGAAGCCGATCTCGCGGGCGCACACGGGGCACGAGCCGTCGTAGTAGAGGACGGCGTCGGCGCCGCCGGGCGTCTCGCACGATGTCTGGGTGGTCGCTGACATGCCGGCACGCTACCAGCGGCGCGCACGGCGTGCGGCGCGTCACGTCCCGGGCGCGACGCGCACGGTCACGCCGTGCCGGCGGCGCGCGAAATCGCTTGCCGCGCATCCCGGCCGGGCGCATGATTTTCCGCGGCGGCGTCCTGCCGCTTTCTGCCTCGGGGGCTTCGGCGCCTCATGAACACGACCTCGCTGCGGGCCGACCCGTCGGCCGGCTTTCCCCTGCCCGATCCCGGCGTTCCGGCGCCGCCGCTCACGGCGCTGCGCCGCGTGACCGGCGCGATCGAGAGCATCCTGTACTGGGGCATCCTCACGCTCGGCGTGCTGCTGCCCTTCGTCGGTGCGCTGTACGGGTTGACCAGGACCTGAGCCCGGCGGGCGCCGACGGCGCCCGCGGCCCGGACCTGCGGCAGCGTCGGCGGCCGCGCGCGGGCGCGGCGCTGCGGCGCTCCCGCGCGGTCTTCAGCAGCCGATCACGGCCGCGGTGCTCCCGTGCGGCCTTCAGCAGCCGGTCATGGCCGCGGCGTGCATCGCGTTCGCGCGGGCACGGCCGCGCGGCGCCGTCGCGCCGCCGTCACCAGTAGCTCATCCCGGCCGCGTACATCGCC
>CBDUCN010000420.1:0-4028 GCA_965365655.1 uncultured Gammaproteobacteria bacterium
GAATGCGGCCTGCTGTTCAACAACGCGGTCACCCGCGCCGGCGGCAGCGTGCTGGGCAAGCGCGCCGACTGGGAGCGCGCTGTGAACGTCAACCTGTGGGGCGTGATCAACGGCGTGCAGGCCTTCGTGCCGGCGATGATCGAGAGCGGCGAGCCGTGCGCGGTCATCAACGCGGGATCGAAGCAGGGCATCACGATGCCTCCCGGCAACAGCGCGTACAACGTGACCAAGGCGGCGATGAAGTCGTACACGGAGCTTCTTTGCCACGAGCTTCGCGACGCCGGCCACGCGCACGTCAGCGTGCACCTGCTGATCCCGGGCTGGACCACCACCGGCGACGCCGAGCACAAGCCCGGCGCGTGGCTGCCGGACCAGGTGGTGAGCAAGATGCTGGACGCGATGGAGCGCGGCGACTTCTACATCCTGTGCCCGGACAACGAGACCACCACCGACATGGATCACAAGCGCATCCTGTGGGCCGCTGGGGACATCGTGAACAACCGCCCGCCGCTGTCGCGCTGGCACGTCGAGTACGCGGAGTCCTTCACGCGCTTCCAGGCGGGGGAGATGAGTCTGAGTGAGGTGTTCCCGGACATCTGAGGCGGCGCGGAACGGGCGCAGCGGCGCGGCCGTCGTGGCCGCCGCCGACGCCCGCCGCGGCGCTTCCGGTGACGAGCCAGCCATGCGCGCGCGACGATTCACGTTCACGTTCCCAGGTGCCGGCCGCGCGGCGGCGCTGACGCTGGCGCTCGCGTGCGCGGCGGCCACGGTGTCCGCGCAGCGCCCGGACGGCGCCGCGCCGGCGGCGGCCTCGCCCACTCAGGAGGCGCTGATCGCCGAGCTGGAGGCGACGCGGGCGGCGCTCGACGGCGACGCGAGCCTGCCGCCGGACGTCAAGGCGCGCGTGACCGAGCTGTACACGCGCGCCGTCGCGGAGCGCCGCGCCGCGCTCGAGCTCGCAGCGCGCAAGGCCGCGACCGAGCAGCGCGTGCAGCAGGCGCCCGCGCTCATCGAGAAGCTCAGGAAGCGGCTCGACGCGCCGGCGCAGAAGTTGCCCGAGAAGAGCTTTGCCGGCGTGCCGCTCGACGAGCTCGCCGCACGTGCCCGCGAGCGACAGCAGCAGCTAGAGGTGGCGCGCGAGGACCTCAAGGCCGCCGAGAAGCGGCTCGCCACGCTGACCGCGCTCGGGCCGGCGCTCAGCGACGAGATCGCGAGCCGCCGCGAGGCGCTGCGCGAGCTGCGCGCGTCGACGGGCACGGCGCCGCCCGAGGAGCTGCCGGCGGCAAAGGCCGCGCGGGAGGCCTACGTGGCCGCCCGCGCGCTGCGTCTGGAGGCCGAGATCGCGCACGCCGAGATGCAGCTCGCGAACTACGAGCCGCTGGTGCGCGTCGCGACCCTGGAGCGTGACGCGGCGGCGCGCGAGGTGCCGCGCCTGGATGCGGAGCGCGAGGCGCTGGAGGGGGCGCTCGAGCTCAGGCGCGCCGAGCAGGCGCGCGTGGCGCGCCAGGATGCCCTGGACACCGAGGCCGCGGCAGCGGACCTGCCGGACGCGATCGCGTCGCTGGCGGTCGAGAACGCGCAGCTGCGCAAGGAGCTCGAGACCGTGACGCTGGACACCAGCGGGATCGCGGAGCGGCTGCGGGTCGCCGAGCGACGGGTCAGCGAGCTCGAGTCGGACCTGGTCTCGATCCGCGAGCAGGTGGAGTCGGCGGGCGCCAGCGAGGCCGTCGGGCGGCTCCTGCGGCGGCGGCTGCGCACGCTGCGCGGCGTCGAGACCGACCGGCTGCAAGCCTTCACGCGCGCCAACGAGATCGTGCGCGCCACCGACCGCCGTATCGATCTCGGCGAGCAGCGGCGCGAGCTCGCGGACATTCGGGCGCCGGTGGAGGCGATCATGACGAAGGTGCCGGCGGAGGTGCTCGCGCGCTCCGACGCGGCCACGCTGCGTGCGCGGGCGGAGGAGCTGATCGCGGCCAAGCGCGCGACCATCGAGGACCTGCACGAGGCCTACGGGCGCTACGTCACCCAGCTCGCCAGCTTCGACGCCGTCGAGCGCCAGCTCTCGTCCATCGCCGACGCGATGCGCCAGTTCATCCGCCGCGAGCTGCTGTGGATCGTCAGCCTTCCGCCGCTGTCGCCCTTCGACGTCAAGGCGCTGCCGGCGGCGCTGGCGCCGCTGCTCGATGCGGGTAACTGGCGGCGGGCGCTGGCCGACGCGCGGGCGGGCGTGTCGCAGCGCCCCGGCACCGCCCTGCTCGGGCTGCTCGCGGTATTGCTGCTGCTCGTCGGGCGGCCGTGGGCGCGCCGCCGGCTCGCCGCGCTCGGTGACATGACGTCGCGGATCCGCACCGACGCTTTTCGCTACACCCTGGGCGCACTGGTGCTGACGGCGCTGATCGCGGCCGCGGTGCCGCTCATCCTCGCCTACGCCGGCTGGCTGCTGCGCTTCGCGGATGACGCGGCGCCGTTCAGCCGCTACCTGTCGGTGACGCTGCGCGAGCTCGCGAGCCTGTTCGTGATCTTCTCCAGCGCGCGCTGGCTGATCCACTTCAACGGCCTCGCGAGGCGCCACTTCCGGTGGCCGGAGCATGTCCGGATCATGCTGCGCGGGCAGCTGCGCTGGTTCACCGCGGTCGCGATGGTCTGCGTCGTGTTCGGGGTGTACGGCTTCGTCCAGGGCTCGCCGGAGAGCCGCCTCGCCCTCGGTCGCCCCGCGCTGATCGTCTTTGCCGGCGCGCTCGCGGTGTTCTTCTGGCGCGTGTTCGGGCGCCGTGGCCCGCTGATGGAGGCCGCCGGGCGCAAGACGCCGGACAGCCCTCTCGTGCGCCTGTGGCCGGTGTGGTACCCGCTGCTGGTCGGCGTCCCTGTCGCCAACGTGATTGCCGCCGCCGCCGGGTACCTCGACGCCGCCGCGACCGCGACCTCGCTGCTCATCGACAGCGGCTGGCTGCTGCTGGGCGTCCTGGTGTTCCGCGACACCATGCTGCGCTGGTTCACGATTTCGGAGCGCCGCCTGCGCTTCGAGCGCGCGGTGAAGCAGCGCGACGAGGCGCGAGCGGAGCGGGTGCGGTCCGGCGCGGCGGCGGGCGACGAGCCGTCCAGCGACGTGGCCGAGGTCGAGATGCCCGAGGTCGAGGAGCCCGAGGTCGACTATCAGCAACTCGGCGAGCAGGGGCGCGCGGTCGTGCAGGTGGCGGTCGGCGTGGGCGTCGTGCTCACGCTGTGGGCGATCTGGTCGGACCTGCTGCCGGCTCTCACCGTGCTCGACCGCATCGATCTGCCGATGAGCCGGCTGGTGGTCGTGGATGGCGTGGAGCAGCGCGTCGCGGTCAACGTCACCGACGTGCTGGTCGCGCTGCTGGTGGTCGGCGGGACCTTCTTCGCCGCGCGCAACCTCTCGGGTCTGCTGGGCTTCACGTTCCTGCGCCGCGTGGCGAGGGACGCCGGCGCGCAGTACGCGCTCGTCACGCTGTGCCAGTACGCGCTGGTCGCGACCGGCCTGCTGTACGCGTTCGGGGCGATCGGAGTGGAGTGGTCGAAGCTGCAGTGGCTGGTCGCGGCGCTGGGCGTCGGCCTCGGCTTCGGGCTGCAGGAGATCGTCGCGAACTTCGTGTCCGGCATCATCCTGCTGCTCGAGCGCCCCGTGCGCGTGGGCGACGTGGTCACGGTCGGCGACGCGACCGGCCGCGTGGCCCGCATCCGCATCCGCGCGACCACCATCGTCGACTGGGATCGCAAGGAGCTGGTGGTGCCGAACAAGGAGTTCGTCACCGGGCGGCTGCTCAACTGGACGCTGTCGAACGACGTGCTGCGGCTCGTGGTGCCGGTCGGCATCGCGTACGGCTCCGATCCCCGGCGCGCCCGCGAGCTGCTGCTCGAGTCGGCCGCGGAGAACGAGCACGTGCTCCAGGACCCGGCGCCGATCGTGCTGTTCAACAGCTTCGGCGACAACGCGCTGGGCCTCGAGCTGCGCGTCTACCTGCCGTCCATCGAGCACCTGCTCACGGTGCAGACGGCGCTGCACGACG
>CBDUCN010000421.1:0-3965 GCA_965365655.1 uncultured Gammaproteobacteria bacterium
GCGAGCTGAGCATCGCGATCTACGAGGACGCGCGGGCCTACGCCGCCGGGCGCGGGATCATCATCGCCGACACCAAGTTCGAGTTCGGCCTCGACGACGACGGCGAGGTGGTGCTGATCGACGAGGTCCTGACGCCCGACTCGTCGCGCTTCTGGCCGGCGGAGGAGTACCGCGAGGGGATCAGCCCGCCGAGCTTCGACAAGCAGTACGTGCGCGACTACCTGGAGTCCGTCGGCTGGGACAAGCGCCCGCCGGCGCCGCACCTTCCGGACGACGTCGTGCGCGGC
This sequence comes from uncultured Gammaproteobacteria bacterium, assembly GCA_965365655.1. Classification (GTDB taxonomy): domain Bacteria; phylum Pseudomonadota; class Gammaproteobacteria; order HK1; family HK1; genus JBFHNV01. The sequence goes on from CBDUCN010000421.1 coordinate 288, forward strand.
ACGGCCGAGCGCTACGCCGAGGCGCGCCGGCGGCTGACGGGCGCCTGACGCGGGGCCGGGCGGGCACGGGCCGCGCGCCCCTCGCGGCGGCGCGCCTGCAACGCGCGGCGCCTCCTGCCACACTGCGCCGCCAGTCCCCACTACACCTGGATCGAATCGTGCGACCGCCTCGACCCCGCTCCGGCGCCTGCGATAGCGGGCGAAGCGTCGCCAGGACGGCGCGTTCTTCGTGTTGCGCGCCATCGCCATCGGCCTTCCCGGCCCTCCCCCGTCCGGGCCGGGGGCGGGAGGGGCTGCGAGCGGCCGGTGATCCACGTTCTGCAGGCGCCCGCCCGGCCCGCGCAGCGTGACCGAGCCCGATCCCACACCCTTCGCGGGCCTCGGCCCGGACCAGATCCTGGGCGCCGCGGAGCGCTTCGGCCTGGAGCCGGACGGGCGCTTCATCGCGCTCAACAGCTACGAGAACCGCGTCTACCAGATCGGCGTCGAGGACGCGCGGCCGGTGGTCGGCAAGTTCTACCGTCCGGGGCGCTGGAGCGACGACGCGATCCGCGAGGAGCACGCGTTCGCGGCGGAGCTCGCGGCGCAGGAGATCCCGGTCGCGGTGCCGATCGAGGGCCCGGACGGGGACACCCTGGTGCACCACGCGGGCTACCGCGTCGCGCTGTTTCCGCGCCTCGCCGGCGACTGGCCGGACCTCGACCGCCCCGGGCGCCTCGCGTGGGTGGGGCGCTTCCTCGGGCGCATCCACGCGGTGGGGCGGGTGCGCGGCTTCGAGCACCGCCCGCGCATCGACGTCGACGGCATGGGGCGCGACGCCGCGGCATACCTGCTCGGCCACGGCTTCCTGCCCGCGGAGCTGGAATCCGCGTACCGAGAGGTGAGCGGCGCACTGCTCGACGCGGTCGCCGCGCGCCTCGACGCGGTCGCTCACTTCCAGATCCGGCTGCACGGCGACTGCCACCCGGGCAACGTGCTGTGGTCCGACGACGGGCCCGCGTTCGTGGACCTGGACGACTGCCGCAGCGGCCCGGCGGTGCAGGACCTGTGGATGCTGCTGTCCGGCGAGCCGTGGGAGCAGCGCGCGCAGCTCGAGTCGCTGATCGAGGGCTACGGCGTGTTCGCCGACTTCGACTGGCGCGAGGCGGAGCTGATCGAGCCGCTGCGCAGCCTGCGCATGGTGTACTACGCCGGCTGGCTCGCGCGGCGCTGGGACGACCCCGCGTTCCCGCAGGCGTTCCCGTGGTTCGGCAGCTACCCGTACTGGCGCGATCACGTGGAGGACCTGCGCCGCCAGTGCGAGGCGCTCGCGTGAGCGCGATGGCGCGCGAGCACGCGCGCCCGGCCATCGCGGTCCGCGACCTGGTGTTCGAGTATCCGGGGCAGCGCGCGCTTCACGGCATCTCGTTCGACGTCGCGCGCGGCAGCGTGACCGCGCTGGTGGGGCCGAACGGCGCCGGCAAGACCACGCTGCTGTCGTGCGTCGCCGCGCTGCTGCGCCCGCTGTCGGGCAGCGTGCACGTGGACGGCGTGGACATGCTGGCCGAGCCGCGCGACGGGCACCGGCGCATCGGCTACCTGAAGGACTTCTACGGGCTCTACGACAGCCTGACCGTGCGCCAGACGCTGTGGCACGCGGCGCGCTCGCAGGGCATCGCGCCCGCCGACTGCCCGACGGTGATCGAGCGCGTCGCGCAGGCGCTGGACCTGGACGCGCTGCTCGGGTCGCTCGCCGGCGCGCTGTCGCGCGGCCAGCGCCAGCGCCTCGCGATCGCGCGCACGATGGTGCACGCGCCGCCGGTGCTGCTGCTCGACGAGCCGGCCTCGGGCCTGGACCCGGAGGCGCGCCACGACCTCGCGGCGCTGATGCGCCGCCTGCAGGCCGACGGCGTGACGCTGCTGGTGTCGTCGCACATCCTCGCCGAGCTGTCCGAGTACTCGACCGAGATGATGATCCTGCGCGACGGCCGGCTGCTCGAGCAGCGCCCGCTGGCCGAGGCCGCGGACGCGGTGTGGCTGCGCATGGCGCTGGTGACGCCGCCCGCAGAGGTGCCGGCGCCGCTCGCGGCGCACCCGGCGGTGAGCGGCGCGCGCGTCGACGGCGACGGCGTGCTGTTCGCGTTCGCCGGCGACGCGGCGGCGCGCCACGCGCTGCTCGCGCAGTGCGTCGCGGGCGATGTTCCGGTGTGCGGCCTCGCGGACGCCGGCGCGCGGCTGCAGGACGAGTACCTGCGCCGCGTGCGCCCGCACGGCGGCGGAGCGGCGCCGGCGTGAACCCGGAGCTGCAGCGCTACCTGTGGCTGGAGATGACGCCGCACCGGCTGGTCGCGACGCCCATCGTGCTCGCGGCGCTGTTCGGGCTGGTGCACCTGACGTCGGACGGCGCGCCGGCCGCGCTCGCGGTGACGGCGTGGTGGGTGGTCGTCGTGCTGGGCGTGCTGTGGGGTGCGCGCAGCACCAGCGAGGCGGTCGCGAGCGAGGTCAGCGACGGCACCTGGGATCAGCAGCGGCTCACGTCGCTCGCGCCGTGGTCCATGACCTGGGGCAAGCTCGCGGGCGCGCCGGTGTTCACCTGGTATGCCGCGCTGCCGTGCCTCGCGGTGCTGGTGGCCGGCGCGTCGGCGCGCATGCCGGCGGCGGTCGCGCTGGAGCAGGCCGCGCTGCTCGCGGTGGTCGTGCTGTTCGCGCAGGCGGTGGGGCTGCTCGCGAGCGTGCACGGCGCGGCGGGCGCGGCGGTGCGCCCGCAGTGGCGGGCCCGCGGCCTGCACCTGGTGGGCGCCGGGGCCGCGCTGCCGATGCTGATCGCGAGCTGGCGGGCGTTCACCGGCGACCTCGGCGGCAGCGTGGACTGGTTCGGCGTGGACGTGAGCGCGCGCGCGTTCACGTGGGGCTCCGTCGTCGCGTTCACCGCGTGGGCGGTGATCGGCTGCCACCGCCTGATGCGACGCGAGCTGCAGCTTCGCAACGGCCCGCTCGCGTGGATCGGCTTCGTCGCGTTCTGCATGGCGTGGGCGGGCGGGCTGTCGTGGCGCGACGGCGAGTTCACGGCCGGCGATCTCTCGTTCCACGTGCCGCTGCTGTCGGTCGCCGGGATCGTCACCGCGCACGCGACGGCGCTCGCGCTCGGTTACGCGGCGCTGTTCACCGAGGTGAAGGACCCGGTGACGCTGCGCCGCCTGCTCGCGGGCCTGCGCACGGGCGCGATGGGCACCGTGCTGGAGAGCGTGCCGCGCTGGGCGTGGTCGCTGCCGTTCGCGGTGGCCACGGTCGCGGGCGCGGCGAGCGCGGGCGGGGGCCTCGCGCTGTGCGTGTCCTCGCTGCTGTTCTTCGTGCGCGACGCGGGGCTGGTCGTGCTGCTGAATCTCGGTACGCGCCGCGCGCGGGCCGACGCGGCGGCGATGCTGTACCTGCTGCTGCTGTACGGGCTGGCGCCGATGCTGCTCGAGGCTGCGACGCCGTGGCACGCGGCCGGCTGGCTGTGGCCGCTCGCGGAGGGCAGCCTCGCGCTGGCCGTGGTGCCGGCGGCGCTGCAGGCGGCGCTGGCGTGGGCGGCGGTGAGCGTGCGCTGGCGGCGCGTGCGGCCGGCCGCGGCGTGACGGCGGCGGCGCGTGCGGGGGCTGCGGCCGCCATCGTGCGCGGTCGGGCGGTGGTGTGGCTCGCGCGCGATGATCGGCGCCG